>JAQGHQ010000434.1 GCA_028288765.1 Gemmataceae bacterium
CGGGGGGCGAACCCGGCCCGCCGCGGGCGTCGCCGAACAAGGTGGTGCCGACGGCGGCGGTGGCGGCGGCCACGCCCAGAACCGCCGTCAACACTCGGAGCCGTTTCAAGAGAATCATGGCCCACTCGCTCCCACAGGGGGACCAGGGGCGGGAGGAGAACAAACGCCCCGGTCGTGTGAATGACGAACTGTAACCCGATTGTACGTCGAGACCCCGTGACGACGCCACGCCAAAACCACCGATACTCGCTCGGGCTCGGGGGTTGGGGCCGATTATTCCGCCCAGGGCGGATCCGGGAGCCGGGCGGTCAATCCAGGCCTCCCCACACCGGCTTTCCCGCAAAATCCGAAACAATCCCCGAGTCCAGAACAGCGAACCAGAGAAGGCCTTGTCCCGTTGCCAGGATTGGGGTTTGTTTCAAATCTCGGGTGTCGGATTTCGAATTTCCCGGCAAAGCACCCGGCACCCGTCAACTCTAACCGGTGTAACGTCGGCCACGGGCGGGCGTTGGTCGGTTCAGTCGATCCGTCGGCGGCCGGGCGCGGATTCGCCCGTTTGCCCCGCGGAATCGGTACAACCGGACAGGTGATTTTGACTTGACTTGCCTCCCCCACAATCTACGGTTGTTGAGGCTGGAGAAAAGGATTGTTCGGCCGGGGCTGAAACCGCTCTGGGCCACGGGCTGGCCGGGCCCACCCCCCCGTAACAGGGAACTGGGTCGCCCCACCCCGGACAACAGGCGAACCAGAGAGCCCGCACGCATGGCCAACCCGAACCCGACGCCCGACCCCCCGCCCTCGATTTCCGCGGCCGAACTCCGCCGGCGGCTGCTCGCATCGACCCCCCCTCCGATCGCTGCCACCGCGTCAACCCCGGACCCCGAGCCCGGCGAGTCGCCCGTCTCGTCGGCCTGGGGCGGTAGCCAGGACCTGCTCTCCCGCCTCCGGATGCCGGGGAACAAGCCCGGGTCGGGTCCCATTCAGGTGACCCGGTCGGCCGTCGCTCCGCCGCCGGTCATCCCGGACCCCGACCCCGGAATTCCGGTCCGTTCTTCGGTCAACCGCCGGACCCCGGCCCCCGCCCGGCACCCCGGCCTCGACCCGGCCAGCGCGATCGCCGGCGCCCTGAACCAGCTCGCCGGGCTCGGCGACTCGCACGGGCGGATGTCGGTCGACGATTCGCCGATGGCCGAGATCCAGCGGCTGCGGGGCGAGAACAAGGAGCTCCGGACCCTCCTCAACGAGATGAAGCACCTGCTCCAGGAGGCGAGCGACTCGGAGCAACAGTTCGCCGCGAAGGAGAAGCAGTACGTCACCGCCCTGGAAGAGAAAGAAGCCCAGACCGAGGAGCTGAGCGCCCAGCTGGGGGCGATCGAAGAGCAGATCGCGAAGGGCGAGCTCGCCCCCCCGCCCCCGGTCCCGAAGACCCGGACGGAGCTGGAGGAGTGGGGCGACGAGCTGGAGAAGGAGAACTCCAAGCTGAACCAGGAGCGGAAGCGGCTGGACGACGAGCGGCGGCAGCTCCGGGAAGACGAGGAAGCGCTCGAGAGGCAGATGCGGGAGATGGAAGTGTCGATGGCCCGGGAGCGGGCGATGATGGCCCGGCAGGAGACGGAGCTGAAACGGCTCAGCGCCGAGATCCAGCACGAGCTGGACCTCTTGCAGCGGGGCGACGCCGGGTTGCGGGAGCAGATGGCTAAGTTCCAGCGGCGGGCGCAAGAGGTAATGAACAAGCCCGGGTCCGGCAGCAGCAGCGGCGGCCGACGATAACAGCCGGGGCCCAACGCCGGACGTCGGAGATCAGAAGACCGTGATCGCGGGCGAGTCCCCGGGTCGCGGTCTTCTTTCCGTTGAATGGCCCGGCCAGGGTGGTGTCGCATGTTCAGGTGGCTCTTGCGAGTAGTCGGCGGGTCGCGGTCGGCGCCGGGTCGAGAGCACCCGCTGGCGTCACAGGCCCGGAGCGATGCCGTCACGGAGCGAGAAGCCGCGGCCGGGCCGCTCGCCACGATCCCGGAATTGTGGGCCGGCGACTTGTTGCTGACGTTGCTCCAGGACCCGGTCCCGGGCGTCCGGACCGCGGCGAAGGAGGCCCTGCGGACGCGGGGCCTGATCGCGGCCCCGGAACTGCTCACCGCCCTGAACCACTCGGACGTGGAGGTCGCGACCGTCGCGGCCGAGCTGCTCGGCGGGCTGCGGGTTCCGGAGGTGGTCCGCCCGCTGGTGGTCGCACTAAAGTTCAACCCCCGACCGGTGCAGATGGCCGCCCGTCGGGCGCTGGTCGGGCTCGGCCCGATCGCCGTCCCGGTGCTGGAGGCAGCGCGGGAGGACCCGCAATACTGGGTCCGCCAGCAGGTCGCGGAAATCCTGGCCGAGATCCAGGGCGGGCCGCGGCCGGCCCCGGAACCCGGCACCGTCACGTCGTGAATGCGTCACCGTCAGGCCGGTCCGCCGGGGGCGGCGCGGTCCCATCGACCAGGCCTTCCTTCCGCGCCCCGACCCAGAGCAGGACTGCCCCCAGGACCCCGAACATCACCACCGCGGCGATCTTCGCCGGGCCGGACTCGTCCGGCTTCCACTCCACCCTGCCGTTCTCGTTCGCCGTCCCGAACAGGTGCAGCCCGAGGTTGATCGCATCGTTGAACTGATCCGGAAGGAACGCGAAGAACGCGATGATCAGCCCGCACAGCGTCCCGCCGGCGATGTACCCGCTGGCGAGGAGCACGCCCGGGCTCGTCTCCGACTCGGCCTCCGACTTCGGCCTCCCGCGGAGCCGGTCGGCAAGGAGGCGCAGCATCCCGCCGATAAAGATCGGGGTCGTCGAGAGGAGGGACAGGTACATCCCGACCGCGACCGGCAGGGCCGCCACCCCGCACAGCTCCAGGGCGACCGCGATCATCACCCCGGTGACGATCAGACTCCACTCCAGGGTCCCGCCAAGGATCCCCTGAATGATGTTGGCGAACAGGCGGGGTTGGGGGGCGGTGAACTCCTTCGGCGCCTGCTGCCCGTTGTCCATCTCCTTCGTTTCCCGCGAGATCGGCACGTCCGTCCGGTAGACCGGCCGCCCGGCGGCGTCGACCAGGTACCGGCCCGGCTTCAGGTCCGGGTACTCGTCCCGGCGGACGTGGACGACGCGGTATTCGGCCTGGTCGGGCGGGTGCCCGTCCCAGCCGGTGTCGTACGGCTTGCCCGGCCGCTCCACCGGCGCGTCGGCCGGGACGGCGAGTACCCGGTCGGCGGGGAACCCCTTTTTCGTGTAGTGGGTGCCGGCCGCGTTGAGGGCGAGCATCGTCAGGCCGATGACCAGGGCCGAGGTGACCGCCCCGATCAGGATCGCCCACTGCTGCCTGTACGGCGTGGCCCCGACCAGGAACCCGGTCTTCAGGTCCTGGGAGGTGGTCCCGCCGTTGCTCGACGCGATGCACACGACCGCGGCGACGGTGAGGGCGGTGAGCATCGCGTCCGGCCCGCTCCGGCCGAGGATCAGGAAGATCAGGCAGACGAGCAGGAGGGTGGCGATCGTCATCCCGGAGATCGGGTTGGACGACGACCCGACCTCGCCGGTCAGCCGGCTCGACACCGTGACGAACAGGAACCCGAACAGGAGGATCATCGCCGCGCCGGCGAGGCCGTGGAGGCTCAGCCCGAGCCCGAGCTGCGGGACGGCGGCCAGGATGACGACGAGGCACAGGCTGCCCCAGAGGACGACCGTCATCGGCAGGTCGCGCTCGGTCCGGGGCACCGCCCCTCGCGCCCCGCCGGCCTGGCGGGTGGCCCGCAAATCCCGCAGCCCGGCGACGATCGATCCGAAGATGAGGGGCAGGGCCCGGCACATGCTGATGATCCCGCCCGCGGCCACCGCCCCGGCCCCGATGTACCGGAGGTAGGTCACCCGCAGGCCGTCCGGCTCCATGTTCCGGATCAGCCCGGGGTTAGTCGAGTCCTTCGGTTTGTCCGGGTCCCACCGCGCCGGGGCGACCGGCTCGGTCGCCTTCTCCCCGAAGGTGGCGATCATCGGCCCGAGGATGAAGTACGACAGCACCGCCCCGGCCATCATCAGCGAGGCGATCCGGGGGCCGATCAGGAACCCGACCCCGAGGAGTTCGGGCGCCAGCTCCCCGCTCGTCTGGGCGCCCTTCAGGCCGGTCGTTTTACCGCCCGACTCGGCGTACAGCTTGGCCGCCGGCTCGGCCGCCCAGAGTTTGCTGGCGGCGGTGAGGAACTTGTGGACGAGCGCGATCCCGAACCCGACGAACACCATCTTTGCCGTCGCCCCGCCCTTCTCGCCGGCCACCAGGACTTCCGCGCAGGCCGTCCCTTCCGGGTACACGAGTGACCCGTGCTGCTTGACGATGAACGCCCGGCGGAGGGGGATCATCATCAGGATGCCGAGGACGCCGCCGAGGACGGCCACGGTCATGACCCGGACCGGGTCCATCTCGAACCCGAGCAGCAGGAGGGCCGGCATGGTCACCCCGACCCCGAACGCGATCGATTCCCCGGCGCTGCCGGTCGTCTGGACGATGTTGTTCTCGAGGATCGTCGCCTTGCGGACGCCGAACGCCTTCGAGAACACCCGGAACAGAGTGATGGACAGGACGGCGATCGGGACGGACGCGGAGACGGTGAGCCCGACCTTGAGGACGAGGTAGAGGGACGAGGCCCCGAACAAAACGCCGAGGAACACCCCGGTGAGGACCATCGGCCAGGTGAATTCCGGCGGCGACTGGTCCGGGGGGACGAACGGGTGGTGCGGCGCGGCGGGTTCGGTGGCGGCTTTGCCGGAGGCCGGCGGGTTCGGGGCGGACATCGGGCCTCGCGGTGCTCGGGAACGGGGGCTATGAGGGGATAGATTCACCCCGGAGGGGGTCCGCGGCAAGCAGAAAGCCCCCGGAAGGCGGGCGGAGAGGACTCTCCGAGGACGGACGACATACGATTTTCGGGCGAAGTCTTTGAATCGTCCGCGGGGGGGAACCCTCCAAGATGTGTCGAAGGATGTGTCCCCGACCCTTCCCCGCGAAGGGTGGCGCATCTTGCCCATTTCCCCGGTAGCGTCGTGCGGCCTTCTGACGCAGTGACGATCGCACCATCTGCGGGAGTTCTTTCTTGTTCGGGGGGCGGGGAAGGTCCTATATTGCCAGTGGCCCGGTCGCTACTCCCCCTCTCAACCCGGCGGTGACATGGACGAGTTGCACCACGAATGCGGTGTGGCCGCTCTCTATTACATGCCCGGCCACACCGAAAAGTCGGCCGTCTGGACCGGTGACCCGGACCAGATCTCTCGCAAGATGCCGCGGATGCTCCTCGACCTCCAGAACCGCGGCCAGCTCGCCGCGGGGATGTCGACCTACAACCCGGCCCGCGATCAGCTGGTCGACACGTACAAGGAAGTCGGGACGGTCATTGAGGCGTTCAAGATCAACCACGAGGCGAAGTACGCCTCGATCATGGAGGAGTACGCCGGGCGGGCGGCGATCGGGCACACCCGGTACGCCACCTGCGGGGCCACCAGCCGGCGGTACGCCCAGCCGTTCGAGCGGCGGCACGGGTGCAAGTGGAAGTGGTTCGCGTTCGCGTTCAACGGCCAGCTGACCAACTTCGCCGAGCTCCGGGACCAGTTGCTCAAGAACCACGCCTACCACCTGCCGAAGGACAACGACACCGAAGTCATCATGCACTACATCGCCCACGAGGTCCGGGGCGACGACCGCCCGGACCTCGTGGAGGTGTTCCGCCGGCTGAGCCGGAAGTTCGACGGGGCGTACAACATCGTCCTCCTGAACGCGATGGGGGACATGGTCGTGCTCCGCGACCCGACCGGGCTGCGGCCGCTCTGCTACGCGGTCGACGGCCCGGTGTTCGGGGCCGCGAGCGAGAGCGTCGCCCTCCAGAACGTCGGGTTCCGGACCATCAAGTCGCTCGACCCCGGCCAGATGATCCTGATCCGGGACGGGCAGCTGACGACCCACCAGTTCGCCGAGCCCCGGCGGCCGAGCCACTGCTTCTTCGAGTGGATCTACTTCGCGAACGTGGCCAGCACGCTCGACGACCGGAGTGTGTACCTGTCCCGGTCCCGGCTCGGGCAGGAGCTGGCGAAGCAGGAGAAGGCGCTCGGCCGGGTCCCGCTCGACCCGGCCGAGACCGTCGTCGTGCCCGTCCCGGACACGGGCAAGGCGGCGGCCGACGCGATGGCCTTCGCCCTCGGCATCCCGAGCGTCGAGGGGCTGATCCGGAACCGGTACATCGGCCGGACGTTCATTGAGGGGGCGAACCGCGGGGACAAGGTCCAGCTCAAGTTCACCCCGCTCCGGGAGGTCCTCTCCGGCAAGCGGGTGCTCCTGGTCGAGGACTCGATCGTCCGGAGCACCACGCTCAAGAGCCTGCTCCACCACCTGCGGGAACAGGGCGGGGCGAAGGAGATCCACGTCCGGGTCGCGTGCCCGCCGATCCTCGCCCCGTGCTTCTACGGGATCGACATGAGCACGATGAAGGAGCTGTTCGCCCCGAAGCGGATGGCCGGCAAGGTCCCGACGGTCGAGGAACAGGACGCGATGGCGAAGGAGCTGGGCGCGACCAGCCTGTTCTACCTGCCGGTGGACGCGGTCGCCCGGTGCATCGGGCTGCCCGAGGACCGGCTCTGCCGGGCCTGCATCACCGGCCAGTACCCGACCCCGGCCGGGGAACAGCTCTACCAACTCGCCCTCCGGCACCACGCGACCGGCGAGGCCGCCGGCCGGACCTATGAGGTCCCGGTCCAACAACCCCTCCTCTGCTCGGTGGCCGACACCGTCCGGACGTGACCCGGTTCCAGCCGGCTCACCCACGGTCCTGATCCCCGAACATCGGCCGTCCTTCTGGACGGCCGATTATTCTTCCCACATTATACGTGGTGCATTTCGCAATGCAACACTAGTTCGAGGACGACCGGGTCAGGCACGGTACTACTTCCTGCCGGTGGATTAGCGAAACCGGTTCCGGTATTCGACAGGGGTGACGCCGACATGGCGCCGGAAGGCGCGGCGCAGGACGTTCACGTCGGCGAACCCGCACCGGGCCGCGACCTGCTTGGGACTGCAAGCGGACGCTTCCAATAACCCCCGCGCCGCCTCAACTCGTGCCGCCTCCACCCAGGCCGCCGGTGAGATGCCGGTCTCGGACCGGAACAACCGGGCGAAGTGCCGTGTACTGAGCCCCACCCGCCCGGCCAGGCTCGGCACGGTATGGGCCTCTGCCGGGTGCGCGGCCACCCACCGTTGCAGTTCCTGCAACGCCGAGCGGCCGGATGGGGCCGCGCCCCCCGCCCGGCTGAACTGGAGTTGGCCGCCGGGCCGCTTGAAGAACATGACCAGCTGCGCGGCCACGTTCAGTGCCACGACCCGGCCCACGTCTTCCTCGACCAGCGCCAGCGCCAGGTCCATCCCGGCGGTCACGCCCGCCGCCGTCCGGACCGGGCCGTCGCGGACGTAGAGCGCGTCCTTTTCCACCGCCAGCGAGGGGAACTCCCTCGCCAGCCGGTCCGCCACGGCCCAGTGGGTCGTCACCCGGCGGCCGTCGAGCACGCCCGCCGCGGCCAACAGGAACGCACCACTGCACACCGAGCCGTAGCGGCGGATGCCCTTCACCTCGAGCCGGAGCCAGTCCAGAAGTGCGGCCTCGGGTCGATGAGCGGGCAGACCGGGCGCGCCCGCCACGAGGAGGGTATCGGGCCGCGAGGAAGGAGCAGCTCCTGTGATCCGGTCGGGGATCAGGCGCACGCCGGACGAACTCCGGAGCGGCCCGGGCATCGTCCCCACGACCTCCAGCCGGTAGACCTCGCGGCCGAGTTGCGCGTTGGCTTCGGCGAACACGTCCAGCGGACCGGACACGTCGATCAGCTGGACCCCGGGAGGGGCGACGACGGATACGGTCATCGGGTTGGGCATCGTCCCACGTCCGAAAAGGGTGCAGGATGGCCGAAATCGGCGCGACACGTCACTTGCTGCCATCATGGCATTGACCATATCCTTTGACAAGGGGTGGTGGTCGCCCCGACCTGTAGGAGGTCAAGTCATGAGTGCCAACTCGCACGTATCGCAGATGGTGGGTGGGGTAAGTGTCCCGGACAGCCGGTTGAGCCGGGAGGTGACCGAGTTCGTGCGGGACACCGCCCCACCGCTCCTGTTCCATCACTCCAGCCGGGTGTACTACTTCGGGGCGATCTCCGGTCAGCACCACGGCATGGAGTTCGACCCCGAGTTGCTGTACACCGGCGCGATGTTCCACGACATCGGCCTCGTTCCGGCTCACAGTAGCCCCGGCGAGCGGTTCGAGGTCGATGGGGCCAACGCGGCCCGTGACTTCCTCCGCGGGCACGGCATCTCTCGGCAAGACATCGAAACCGTGTGGACCGCCATCGCCTTGCACACCACGCCGGGCATCCCCTGTCACATGCACCCCGTTGTTGCGCTGGTGACGGCCGGGGTCGAGATGGACGTCCTCGGTCTAACCTACACGGAGTTCAGTGACGCCGAGCGCGAAGCGGTGGTCCGGGCGCACCCGCGCGGCGACCATTTCAAGAAGGACATCCTCGCCGCCTTCTACGACGGCATTAAACACAAGCCGGCGACCACGTTTGGCAACGTAAAGGCTGACGTGCTGGAACTCAAGGATCCGTCGTTTCGGCGCGAGAACTTCTGTCGCATGATCCTCAGGTCGCCGTGGTCGAGCTGACGGATACGCATTTTCGGCCATGGGTCACGCAGTTGCTCTGTGGTTAATCATTCTTCAGACCTACCGGAGCCTCTCCCATGCGCCGAAACCGCCCCGTGCTCGCCCTCGTGGCCCTCGCCACCGCCGCCAACCTGTGGGTGTACGCCCGAGACAAGGGGGACGAGAAGCCGCCGGCCGACGCGGAGACGCCGGCCGGGCCGAGGTGGTGGCCCTCCGCGTGGGGCCCCGACGACCAGCGCGGGGCCGCCAACCGGCTGACCGACAGGAAGGTGCTGGAGGCCAAAGACCTCATCACCACTGGAACGGTTTACCAGCTCGGCCGGGAGTACGAGTCCGGCATGCCGATCCCGGGCAAGCGGCACTTTTCCCTCACCATCCCCGGGCTCCCGACCGGTGGGCCGGGCGGGAAAAATCAGCTCGTCCACAACGACGAATTGATCAGCGGCGAGATCGGTCAGGTGGGGACCCAGTTCGACGGCCTCGGTCACGTCGGCGTCCGCGTCGGGAAGGACGACGTCTTTTACAACGGGTTCAAGCTGTCGGAGTTCGGCACCGCTTACGGGCTCACCAAGCTCGGGGTAGAGAAGGTCGGCCCGTTCTTCACCCGCGGGGTGCTGCTCGACGTGGCCGCCGTGAAGGGCGAGCGGAGCCTGCCGGCCGGGTACGTCATCACCGCCGCCGACTTGCAAAAGGCACTCGCCGCGGCGAAGGCGACGATCACCCCCGGCGACGTGGTACTCATCCACACCGGCCACGGCTTCTGGTGGATGAAGGACAACAAGAAGTTCGGCGACGGCGAACCCGGCATCGGGATGGAAGCCGCGAAGTGGCTGACCGAGAAGAAGGTGTGTCTCGTGGGGTCGGACAACTGGGCGGTGGAGGTGGTGCCGCCGGAGGACCCGGACCGCCCGTTCCCGGTCCACCACTGGCTGCTCACCCGGCACGGGATCTACCTACTGGAGAATCTCGACTTGGCGGAGCTGGCGAAGAACAAGGTGTACGAGTTCGCGTTCGTCTTCTCTCCGCTCCGGCTGAAGGGGGCGACCGGCTCCCCGGGCAACCCGATCGCAATCCGCTAATCTGAGGGCACGGGCGGGATAATTCCGGACCGCCCCGCGGTTGTGCGTCCTTGCGGACGAGCTGACGACCCGGACCGCCGGGTGCGGCCGGCCGGGGCCTACGCGGCAAGTCGCCCGGTAGGTATGAGGCCGTTGGACCCGGTAGGTATGAGGCCTTTGGAGCGGGGAACAGGCGGTGAATCGAATCGGAAGGAGCGGATGAAGCGCCGGCCCAGTGCGATGCCCGGCGCCTCGATACAGTAGAAGCTGCACACCGCCAGCGGAGCGATCGCAACGAGCCAACCGGCTACGACCAGGACCCCGACCACGGCAGGGACCTCGGCACTCCATCCCGCCGGGATAATCGAGGGCGCAAGCGCGAGCGCCGCCGGCACCGTGGCCATATGCAAAACGTAGTAACTGCCCGAAGAGCGTCCGAGCAGGCGCAGCGGCTTGACATCCAGCCAGGACAACAGAGCAATATCACCACGATACGCGACCAAACTGATCAGTACGGCCGCGGCGTATGCTTCGACGACCGCACTATAGCGCGAGTAGAACCCGAGGCAAGGGCCGGCCAACAGTAAGGGGGTGACGGCACCTGCCATCCAGAAAGCCGTGGTGCGCCCCGACAAACCCGTCGCGAAGCGCCGACCGACGGTCGGAACGACCATGCCCAGGACGAACGCAAACAGATTGGTCGATAACGGCGGCCAGACGGCCCAACGGGGGACGTAGGCCAGTACCGTGGTAGCGAGCGCGACGCCGAGAAGCACCCGAGGCCCGCGGCTTCGTTCAAGGAAGTAGAGCACCACAATCACAGGAGCCATGAGCACTTCCACCTGTAACGCCCAGAACACGCCACATATGGAAACGTCGAGTAGGAGCAGATTGGCAACAAAGAGCGGTGCAGTGGGTGGGCTGGCGATCGGGCCGCCGGGAAACACCCGGCTGGTCGTAAGCACCACCGTCAGGACCACTGTGAAGACGACGACCGGGTATATTCTGAAGATGCGCGCCAGAAAGAATTTCGCCGCGGCAGGGGACACCTTCTGTGGACCGTGTCCCAGGGAAAGCCGCAACACGAACCCGCTGATCACGAAAAAGACCATCAGTGCGGCATGGCCGGGTATGAGAGCGAGGCCGAGCCGGCCCAACGCATTCTGCACCGGCCCCACGCCTTCCCAAGAGACATGCGGGAATAGCAATACGCCGTGCAGCCCACACCCGGTGAAGTGATAGCCGGCGACCGCCAAGGCACCGAGTCCGCGCAGCGACTCCACGCGGGTGAAAAACGGTCGACCATCGGCCGTTGGCGTTTTGGACTGGGGTCGCGGATCAGGGTCTGCTGTCCACAGGGCGAGAATCATCCTAACTCCGGATCGGAACGGTCCCTCGGAAGTCCTGGTCAACAAATGGCTTGTTGATACTCGGCCAGCCGCCAGAGCGACCCTTGTCCGTATCGACATCAGCCCGACGGGGACTTGGATGATTCTCATCTGTCGGGCACGTGATATTGGTTGACCCCCCGCGCGAGCATACCGATAGCCGACCTTCAGCGAGTCAAACTCGCGGGGAAGCTCCGGAACTCGTACTCGTCGGTTGTGTCGCCGGAAGCCTAAAGAGAACGTGCGTCCTCGGGAGATGTCGAAAATGCCCATCATGGTGGAGTGTGAGTGCCAGAAACAGATCAAGGCCCCGGACCAGGCTGCGGGAAAGAAGGTCCGCTGCCCAGCGTGCGGGGCCCTTCTGGACGTACCGGCCGCGCCTCCGTCCGCACCGGCTCCACCCCCCGCGGCCCGACCAGATCCGCCCTCGCCCGCGTTCAGATCGGTCGCCGGCTCTGACTCCGACCCGGGGGCTCGCCCCGTCCCGGCCGCGAAGCCGGCTGGCCGGCACCCGAAAGCGCCGGTCCCTCCAGCCGCTCCGGCAATGGACCTCGACGACGATCCGCCCGCGACGGACCCCCCCGGGAAGAAGCCCGTCAGGAAGACGCCGACTCCGAGGAAGCCGGTCGCGGAGCTCGACGAGGACGAGGACGCCCCACGGCGTCCCGGCCGCAGGGGGCAGACCGGCCCGAAAGACCAGCCGGCCCGGCAGGAGACGAACCGCAGGCTCCTGTTCAAGTTGCTGATCCTGGGCGCGGTCGGCGTGATCGGGTGCTTTTCCCTCGGCGGGGCGGTTGCTTATATCGGGTACATGCTCAGCTCGCAGAACTCCGGCATCGAAGACAAGTAGGAGCGGAGCACGAGCCGGGTGCGATCGTACCGGCGGAGTACCGGGATGTGCCGGCGCGATCGGCGAGTGGGAGAATCCCCGAGGTTCGTCAGGGGAATGTCCAACTCGCTCAGTTCCGCAGCTGCCCCGGGATATCGGAGGAGGGATGCTGATCAAAAGGTGCGGCAAGATGGGTGAGGGAAAACCGTGAGGCGGACCCCGACCGGGTCGGGGTCACTCGGTGGGGAGACGGATGAGTCCGTAACCGGTCTCGGGGTCGGGGCCTGGCGTGCCGAGGTCGACCGCCGTGGCCCGGAGCGAGGCACCGACCCGGGCCGGGGTCCAGTCCGGGTGGCGGGAAAGACACAGGGCCGCGATTGCCGCCGCCTGCGGGGCGGCCGCGGACGTCCCCCCGAAGGGCCGCGTCCGGATCGAGGTGGCGACCGGCACCACCGCCGCCAGGTCCGGCTTCGTGATCCGGATGTTCGTGCCGCACGCACTGTACGGCTGGCGGTGGCCGGTCCCGTCGACCGCCCCGACCGCCACCACCTCCGACCCGTCGGCCGGGAAGCAAACGTTCGCACCCGGGGTGGTGCGGTCGAGCGAGGCAAAAGTCGTGGTGACGTGGAAGTCCCCGGCCGTCCCGCCGGTGTGCCGGACCCGGACCCGGTACGAATGACCCGCCGTCGGGGGGAACCGGACGGCCGCGCTCAATCGGTCCTTTGCGCCGGGGGCCGTGGCCGCCCGGCCGACTTCCAGACCGGTCGCGGTATCGAGGACGACCAGTTCGTAGCTACCCCCGGCCCGGCCGTACAGCTCGACCGCCACCTCGTCTTCTTCCCACGGCCGCAGCCCGTTATCGGTGACTCCAACCGCCCAGGCGTGCCAGCCGTCGCCGCCGTCGCGGAACCGGCCGGCCCAGTGCCGATCGGTCGTATTCCCGGCGCTCGCGAAGCAGAGCAGGTCGGCCGGCTTATCCCCGCGGCCGAGCAGGTCGGTCAGGGCCCGGTGGATGGCCCCGCCCCCTTGCCCGTCGCTCCAGCTCGGGGCGATCACGGACACGGACACCACCCGTGCTCCTTGCTCCTTCGCCCACTTCACGGCGGCCAGGAACTGGTCCTCGTGGCCGGGTTCCCAGTTGGCGAACAGGAGGTCGGTGTCCGGGGCGATGGAGTGGATCACCTCGCCGCAGAGGATGCCGTGTTGGCTGTCGCGGTACTCCAGGTTCCCGTCCCGGCGGAAGGACCGGGTGACGACGTGTTCCGGGAGGGCATGGCCGAGGTGGTCGTGCCAGCCGCGAAACCCGGTATCGAGGACGGCCACCTTGACCCCCCGACCGCGATACCCGGCCGCGTGCCAGCGGTTGGCCCCGAGACGGGTGACGTATGCCGCCTGGTCCGGCAGCGAGTGGGCGGCGGCGGCCCCGCCGGCCGAAACCGGTCCGGTGAAGACTGAGGTCAGCAGCAGGGCGGTCGCCGGGGCGGCAAGACCGCCGACCGCAAGGAATTGGGCAACGGCGCAGCGCATGGGAGGCCCGGGAAGGCAGGTGGGCGGGTCGTTGGGGTGGGCAGGGGCGCGAGCGGCAGGCTCCTGACAGTGTACAACCCCGCCCCGGCGGAGCGGTTCCGAATTGAGGTGATTTTTTCTGTAAATCTGTGAACGGGGGTGTTTTCTCCCCCGCTGGAAGCTCCGGGCGGATCGGCCGGCTGCATGAATGATCGAGACAAAGCGGGCGGGACGTCTGTGATCGACCGACGAAGAAAACCCGTTCACCGGGGCTCTGGAGCTGACTCAGCCGACCACCGCGCCCGGACACCAGCTGCTTCTTCGGGCATGCACTGGAGCAGGACCCGGAACATCTTCGCCGGCCGGGCCGGCGGCCCCTCGACCGGCCGACTCCACTCTCGGGCGACCCGTTCCAATATTTGCCGGAAGAGGACGACGGCCTCGGCGGATTCCTGGTCGAGCACGCTGGCGGCGTCGAGGATCGCCACGACGTAGGCCTGGTCAGCGGGGAGCCACTCCAGATCGGCGAGGCATTCGTCCAGCGCGTCCCAGTTCTCGCCGAAATACGGGGGGAACTGGAGAGCGGCCGCGACCTCGTCGAAGAGCCTGGCGGCCGTCCGCATCTTCTGCCCCCGCACTACGCAAACCGCCGCGCTCCCCAAGGCGGCCCGGCGGAGGGCCGCGGCCGCGTCGGCGACCTCGGGCGCGTCGGCCACGAGCGTCTGAAGCCAGGGCCGGTCCGGATGCAATAAAGGGCTGAGGTCCATCGACTCACCGGATCTTCCGGAACGTGCGATAGTGGTCGGGGGTGTAATAGGCGCTCCCGTCGGACCCGGTCACCAGCCGTTCCGGCCCGCGGTTGACCCCGGGGACCTTCGGGTCGACGTCCCACTCGCGGTAGGTGATTGGTTTGCCGCCCGCGTCGGTCCGGGGCAATCTCTCCTCGGCGTTGCGAAAGATGCGGCCACCTTCGTGCCCCTCCGGCGGTCGGTGGTGCTCGTCGATGTACCGGAGCACCTTGACGACCTTCTCGGGAATATCGGCCTGGTGCTCGTGTTTGGAGACTTGTTCCGGGTCCGGTTCGTGCGATCGGCCGGGCTTCTCGGGGGGTGCGCAGCTGACCACCGCGAGAGCCACGGTGAGGCACGCGAAGAGAGAGAAGCGTCTGAGAGCTCGTCGGGCGGTCATCAGTACCTTGTCCGCGCCGGAATCACAGTGTGCAATTATAACTCCCGGCTTTCCTGGTTTGACGAATCTGTTGGCGCGGCAATTCATATTCCAGGCCCGGAAGGCCTTTTCGCGACCGGTCTCTCACGCAGGTCCTTATCGGAGATCAACTTCATCGGGAGAGACCGACCGGTGGCACCCGGGTCAATAAACCACCCGTGGAGAAAATAGCCGGGGCCGCGTTCGGCCCCGATCGCCGCAGAGGATGGCCGGGGTGCAGCGCGTCGCGCGAAACCCGCAACCGATTATTCGCCGAGGGATGGTGAGGGAGAGCCGGCGGATGGCCGTCGACGCACCGACGGCCACCTGCTCGATCAGCATCTCCTGCCCCATAGGGTGCGGACGCGAAGAGCGGCGTCCGCCTCGACCTGCGCCCCGAAGCCCTCCCGCGGACGCGCACCGCGAAGGGCGAACGCGACCCGGCTGAACCCCCAGCCGGGCTCCGAGTCCGGCGGGGTTGTGCGTCACGGCCTCGGGGCGGTTCGCCGGGTGCCTCGCCAGTGGGTCGGCCGCGTCGCGGTCACCAGGTACGGTAGAAGCGGGCGGGTTGCGGGTCCGGCGGGTACACGGTCATGCCGGCGGTCGAGTACACGAACGGGTCGGCCGGCCAGGAGTTGGTGCTCGCGTTCAGGATCCGCAGCGGCTCGCCCGGCCAGCGGGCCTGGAGGACGAGGTCGATGGCGTACCGCTCGCGGGCGGTCGGCGGGCAACCGCGGTGGATCAACCGGTTGGCGTCGAAGACGAGGAACGACCCGGCCGGGCCGGTCACCGAGGTGACTTCCCCGCCCGGCCCGCGGTACTGGAACGGCCCCCCGCCCTCGTCCACGTCGGTCAAGTACAGAACCCCGCGGATTATCCCGGCCGGGCACCCGTCCCCGTGCCACGACTGCGGCCCGAACCCGGCCTTCTCGTGGGCAAGCGACCGAACCGGCCGACAGTTCAGCACGGTGGCCGGGCAGCCCAGGCACGCGGTAAAGAACTCCTCCATCGCGGGGCGGGTCAGCAGGGCGTGGAGCTCCCGGCAGAAGTCCTCGGTCAGGGCCGCCGTCTGCAGGTCCGTGGTGTACGACCGGCGGGCGTGCCCGGTCCAGTCCCACCGGACGTGGACGTTGGACATGCTCAGGGAGAAGTCCAGCATCTCCCGCCACCGCTCGACCAACTCCCGGTCCACCCTAAGGACCGCCAGCCCGTCCGCCCGGAACCGCCCGACGGCCTCCGTCACCCACGGCTCAACACCGGCCGCAAGGGGCGGGAGGTCGGGGGCGGTGCAAATGTCCGGCGGGCGGTTGGCGACCTCGACCAACGGGGGCGGTGTTGGGGGTGGCGGTGCCGGTGGCGGGGGGGTGGGGGCGATGACCGGGGCGGTTTCGGTAACCGCCACGACCGGGGCCGGAACAGGCCGGTGGGCCCGGCCGGAAGCGACCCGGAGGGAATGGCGGACGGCGTGCGGGAGGACCATCCGCGCGGCCCGGCGGACGAGCCGGCTGGCGGCCGAGCGGGTCCGCCGCGGAGGCGGGGCCGAGTCGAGCGGTAGCTCCACCGGAGACGGGGGAGTCGCAGGCGGCTCGGTCGGCGACGCGGGTGTGTCAACCGCAGCCGGGGGCGTGGGGGGAACCGGCGGGGGAGCGGCGGGGCGGCCGAGGCACCGCCGGTAGTACAGTTCATACCGCGGGTAGTTGGCGGCCATGTACGTCCGCCCGAGGACGTGTTCGAGGAGCTTGTGCAGGGTGACCCGGGCGGCCGCCCGCGGCAGGTGGACGCCGTCCAGTTCGTACTCCGGCCGCAGGTACCCCTCCGGGGTCGTCGTCTCCGGCCAGATGTCCACGAACGGGATGCCGGACTTGCCGCACTCCGCGGCGAGGTAGTCGTTCACCGCCCGAGCGGCCTTGTACCGGGTCGCGGCCGGGCAGTCGTACCCGTGGATCAAACGGAACCGGGCGTCATCGACGGTCGGGGGCACGACGCAGTGCAGGTACGTGCGGGTGAACCCGGCCGCCTGCAGTTGGAGGGTCCCCTGGATCAGCGGGTCGATCCGCCCGGCGATCACCCGGCGGATCAGGTCGAACGGGACCAGCGGTTGGTCGGTGTGCGGATACTGGGTCGGGGTCGGCGGGATGAAATCCCGGTCGTCCCGCAGGAGCGGGACGACGGCCCCACGCACGTCGATGTCCCCGCACATGATGACGAGCACCGGGGGGACCTGCGGTTGTTCGGTGGCCAGGGCGATCGACAGGTCGATCCGGTCCGCCGTCGAGAGGTGGATCGCCCGCCCGTCCCGCAGGAGGCCCTCGTACTCCAGGGCCGCGATCAACTCCGGGTGGAGGCCCCCGCCGGCGGACCAGAACGCCTCCCCGGTGAACCCGCTCGGGATGTATCGCGCGCGGGTCCCGAACGTGGCCCCGGTGACGGCCTCGTCGAACGTCAGCCGGCTGAAGGCCAGCGAGTGGCTGTCACCGACGACGTAAATCGGGACGACCGGGCGGAAGGGGCCGAGGACCGGGTATCTGCCGTCTGCCGCCGGGGGTGTGGGGTACGCCATGATTCGGCTCCGTGCCCAGGTTGGGATGGTTCACGCTTCCGGCCGTTGGGCGAGCGCCTCCATCACGGCGACCTCGTCGCACACGACCTCGTGGCCGGCGGGGGCCGGGGCCGGCACTGCCGCGGTCGGCACCGGCGAGCCCGCCGTGGGGGAAGCGGCGAACTGCTCGAAGAACACGTCCATCACCCGCCCGACCCCGGCCGGGGTGACCGTCCGCCGGTCCGGGGCGAAGAACTCGTGGGTCCGGCCCGTCTGGGTGACGATCTCATACGCCCCGAAGTACGCGACGTTCGGCCACGCCCGGACGATGTCCTCCGCGGCTACCCGGAGCACGGCCTTGGAATAGCTCGTCGCCTGGAGCACGTGGCGGGGTTCGGCGGTGGCCGCCAGAGGAACGGGTGAGACGGTGAGGATCACCCGGGCGGCTGGGTTCACCTCGCCGAGTCCGGCAAGAAAGTCGGCCAAGTGACCCGCCACCTCGGACGCGGTGAAGTTCCGGAAGGCGTATCGGTCCGGGGAGAACTCGCCGCTCCCGCACCCCGGCGCGACGGGGTAGACGGTCCCATCGACCCGCGACACCCACGCCTCGGTCAGGCCGAGGGTGAACACGAACACGTCGAGCGTTTCGAACATCCGGCGGACCGCCTGGCGGTGGTGCACCCGGTCGGTGAGGAGTTCGTCCCGGCAGGCGAACCCGTCCGGCTGAATCCGCGGGCGGAGCAGATCGAACCACCGCCCGTCCGGGCGGCGCCAGAGGGCGTCCGCCGGGTCGCGCCGGCAGTAACACGCTTCGAACAGTTGGAGCAGTTGGAGGGCGGTGTACACGTTCCCGTAACGGGCCGAGAACACCGCGAAGTTGTACCGCACCCGGTCCTCGTCCGGGAGCCACGACGGAGCCGGCTCCACGACGTGGTAAGTGAACCCCCGCCCGGCGAGCGAACGGGAGATGTGCTGCGCGAAACAACTCCCCGCGGTCGCGACCCGCGTCTCAGGATCGATCTGGAAAGGCGCGGGCGCGTGCGGGTTCAGGCGGTCGGGCGGCACGGTGGCGACCGCCTCGGCCCACCGGCTATCCGCCGGCAAGTCGCGGTACGGGCACGTGGCGTACCGGGGGTCGTCCGTTCGGGGGGGCATGGCCTGCACTCCGACTGCCGTGGGCACGGCGGCAACGGTTATAGCCGGATGGAACGCGGCCCACAACAGGTCTTATACCGACTCTCGTTGATCCGTAATCACCCGAGTGCGACGGCCCAGTGGAACCCGACCGCCCCCTTGACCGTGGCCGGGTGGACGGCCACCTGCTCGATCAGCATGTCCTACCCCTTATGCAGCTACCGCAGCCCGGCGACCAGCCGTCCGTAGGGCGAGCCAGCCGACCACCAGCGGAGGCAACAGCTGGGCTAACTGTCGCAGATTAGCCCCGGGGAAGCCGATGCCGAGTAGAACCTGCGACTGTCCCGGCACGTCGCTTAATCTTATCTCCGTCCTCGCAAGCCAGGCGAGTACTGCCACCTGGACGACCGATGCGGCCAGCCACCCCCACGCCACCTGGGACCGAACCGCGAGCCAGCCGTAGCCGGCGGCCAGTGCCAGGAAGGGTACGAAACCGATGCTGTACCACAAGGTAGCAGCAACCTGTTCGAACCCGCTCTCGTGGATGGGATCCTCGAACCCCGCGGTGTCCAGTGCGTATCCCACGCCCGCGAACGCGAGCAGGTACACCGCCAGCCCCAGGATGACGGCCGGCACCGGAGCCACGCCGAACACCAGAAACGGGTGCCGCCGCACCCATACTGCCCTGCGGTACTCCGCGACCGCTGTCGCCGCCAGTACATCTGGCACGCCCATCCTCTGCGTCACTTCGCCATCCGCTGCCATGTTCGTGCTCCCTTCCGTGAGGTCGTCCAGGTGGTCCTGCAACTCCTCCAGGAGGTGCGCCCGGACCCCGGCCGGCAGACCCCGACCGGCCAGTTCACCCGCCACTCGCTCAAGCCATGAATGGCGATCCATCGCTGCCTCCTCCTAATAGCCGGCCGACTGCGGCTGTAATACCTTCCCAGCGCGCGGTTGCGGTTTCCAACCGCTTCCGCCCCGCCTGGGTCAGCCGGTAGACGACCCGATTGCGACCGGCCACCTCTTCCCGCCGGCTCGCGAGGCAGCCCTCGCTCTCCAGGCGGTGGAGGATCGGGTATATACACCCCTCTCCGAATGCCAACACATCATCCGATGTGAGCCGGATCGTCTGGACCAGTTCGTAGCCGTACATCGGCTGGCGGGCGAGCAACCGGAGAATGAGGAGCTCGGGAACGCCGTTCAGGAAGTCGTTGTCTTTACGATTCGTCATGATGCGAGTCGTATACCTCGTGTTGCTAGGTATTGCAAGACGAGATACCTCGCAGCGAGAGGTATGCGGGCGGGCCGACTAGTCTGGCCGTCTACTGATGCGATCGTCACCGGATGGGAGGAGAATTCGGGGAAGTAAGGCCATCAACCGGAGAGCCGAATGCGGGAAATCCGCCCGTCCGGTTCGGAGGGAGGGGAGTCGGAAACCAATCCGGCTTCCCTACCCCTATCACCCGACCCCCGCCCGAGCCGGCGTGAAAAAGTAATCGCGCCACCTGTTCCCGGCCATCACAGCCGCGGCGGGGCCGGCTTGAAGGGCAGCTGGTCGTGGTTCGCGCCCTTCACCTTCACCTTGCGTTTGAAGACCTTGTCCCCGCAGGTCGCGTACAGCACGTCGAACTCCGGCCCGCCGAACGTCAGGTTCGAGATCTTCCCGTTCGGGGTCGGGAGGACGCAGTTCACCCGCCCGGCCTGGTCGCACACCTGGAGTCCGGACCGGGTCGCGACCCAGAGCCGCCCGTCGCGGTCGGTCCGAAGCCCGTCCGCCCCGCTGTCCTCGGCCGTGTCCGCCACGTGCAGGTGGTAATACTTCTGCTTGCCCGCGAGCGACCCGTCGGCCTTGATTTGATAGCTGTAGACCCAGTGCGACCGGCTGTCGGCGACGTAGAGAAGCGTCTGGTCCGGGGAGAGCGTGATCCCGTTCGCGAAGTTCAGCCCGGTGTCGACCACCTTCTTCTCGCCCTTCGGCGACACGTACCACACGGAGCTGGCGCCGGGCTTGGTGAACGGGTCGGTGGCGTAGATCCCGCCGTCGTGAGTCACCACGAGGTCGTTCCCGCGGAAGCCGTCCGCAATGACGGCCGACCCGCCCTCGGCGTCCCAGGCGAGCACCTTCCCCTCGGCCGCGGCGTTCGCGTACAGCCGGCCGTCCGGCCCGAACCGCTGGCCGTCGCCCCGCTTCGAGTCGTCGAGGTACACCACCGGCTTGCCGTCCGGCCCGACCTTGTACGTCTTGCTCGCCCCCACGTCGTTGAAGAACACCTCGCCCTTCGCGTTCACCGCCGCCCCCTCGGTGAAGCGATACCCCTCGCCGACCAACTCCCAGGTCTGGCCGGGGACCAGGATCTCCTTCAGCTGCGCCGACCCGGCCCCGGCCTTGACCGGCTCGGGCCAGCCCTTCCACAGCCACTTCATCGCGTCCGGGAAGATTTCGGTCGCGTGCTGCCCGTTGTGCCCGCCCTTCCCCCAGGCGTGTTCGACCTCGTATCCGGCGAACTTCAACGCCCGCTCCATCTCCTGGTTCGCCATCCACCAGTCGCCGCCGTAAATGTTCAGGTCGGTCTCGCCGTCCTGGAGGAACACGCGGATCGGTTTCGGCTCGTACTTCCGGATGAGGGTGGGGTAAGCGTTCCCGCCCCGCAGCCCCACGTAGGTACCGATCGCGCTGAACACGCGGGTGAACGCGTCCGGCCGCTCCCACGCGGCGGTGAACGCACACACGGCCCCGCTGCTCGCCCCGCCGATCGCCCGGTCGTTCCCGTTCTTCGACAGCTTGATCGCCCGGCCGTCGGCAGTCGTCCTCGACTCCACGTCGGGCAGCAGCTCGTCGAGCACGAACCGGGCGTAGGCATCGCCGAGCCCGTCGTACTCGTAACTCCGGTTGAACCGCGGGAGGGCCATCGGGTTCGCCGCCGGGACTACCCCGGGGGACACGAACACCCCGATCGTAACCGGCATTGCCTTCTCGGCGATCAGCCGGTCGAATACCTCCGGGGCCTTGTACTGGACGCCGTCCTGGTTGACGTACACGCACGCCGGGGTCTTTCCGTCGTACTGCTGCGGGACATAGACCGAGTACCCCCGGGTGGTCCCGGGGAAGACCTTGCTCTGAGCGAATGTGTAGCCCTTTACCTCGCCCTTGGGGACGTCGGCCGCGGCCGGCTTCTCGGTCTTCTTGTCCTCGGACCGGATGGCGGCCGGGAGGGCAAATACCGCGAAAAGGAAGCCGAAACCCAGCAGGACTCGGTAGGGCGGAGGGTAGGACATGGCAATCTCAGTTAAGGTGAGAGGGTGGTGTTGGTAACCCTGTCTGAACTGGTTGTAGTGCGACGGGTACGAGGGGCGAGGGGAAAGCGGACCGGGAGTCTCCTCCGGGCCCGCGCCCGACGCCCACCCCAGCTCTCCGCGCAATCGCGGAGCGAGCCTGATTTCGCTCCGCGCGGGGAGTAATCAAAGGGGGTGTTCCGACCCCGCACTCAAGCAAGGGACTCGCCTTGTCGAATTAGTTGACGGACGGGTCCGTAAATTAATACATTGTCCCAGGGTTGAACCCACCCCGAACATCGGCACAAGCAGCGCAGTCCTTACCGCGAGGCCGTCTCGCCGCAGTGATTTGGTCTCTCACGCGAGTACCACATGCCGCTTTCCTTTTGTCGTGCCACCGCTCTCGGCATGCTCGTTCTGGCCCTTGCGGGGCTGATCGGGTGCCAGCGGGTGAAAGCCCCGCCCTCGCCCCCGCCGCCCCCCCCGGTCACGGTCGCCCGTCCCGTCATGTACCCGGTCCAGGGGAACTACGAGTACAACGGGTACCTCGATGCGGTCGAGACGTTCCAGGCCCGGGCCCGGGTAAAGGGGTTCTTGAACGAGGTCCGGTTCCGCGAGGGGGAGGAGGTCAAGGCCGGCGACCTGCTTTACGAGATCGACCCCCGGGAGTACAAGGCGAACGTGGCCAAGAGCGCGGCCGACATCGAGAAGGCGAAGGCCGACATCGCGAGCGCGGAGGCCCAGATCAAGCTGGCCGAGGCCGAGTTGGAGCGGATGAACCGGGCCGCCGCCTCGGGAGCGGCCGCGAAGACCGACCAGGACAAGGCGGTGGCCACGCTCGCCGCGAACCGTGCCCAGCGGGACGCCGCGGTGGCCAACCGGGACGCGGCCGTGGCCGCCCGACAGACCGCCGAACTCGAACTCGGCTACACCCGGATCGTCAGCCCGATCGACGGGCGGATCAGCCGGACCCTGGTGACCAAGGGGAACCTGGTCGGGCAGAACGAGACCACGCTCCTGACCACGGTCGTCAGCCTGGACCCGCTATACGTCTACTTCGACATCCCGGAGCGGGACCTGGTCGAACACCAGCGGACGCTCCAGGCCCAGGCCGTCCCGTCCGGCGTGGCCGCCCAGCCCGTCCCGATCGAGATCGGGGTGGCGAGCGAGGAGGGGTACCCGCACCGCGGGCAGCTCGACTTCCGCGAGAACCGGGTGGACACCGGGACCGGGACGGTCCGCGTCCGGGGCCGGATCCCGAACCCCGCCCACCAGCCGACCGGCTCCCGCCTCCTGTACCCGGGCCTGTACGCCCGGGTCCGGACCCCGGCCGGCCCCGCGCGGTCGCGCCCGGTCCTCCCCGAGGACGCCCTGATGACCGGGCAGGAGGGGCGGTTCGTGTACGTGGTGGGCCCGGGGGACGTGGTCGAGAAGCGGACGGTGACTGTCGGCCCACAGGTGTGGAAACCGGCCCAGCCGGGTGAGGCGCCGGCCTGGGTACTCGCGCCCCCGATGGCCCCGCCGGCCGGGGCCGACAAGGGCCCGGCCGGGCCGGCCCCGGTCCGGTCCGTCGTCGCCATCGAGAAAGGGCTCAACCCGGGCGACCGGGTGGTCGTGAACGGGCTCCAGCGGGCCCGGCCGGGGGCCCCGGTCGCGCCCGACGAGTGGGAGTTGCGGGGGCCACAGGGGAAATGACGAATGACCCACCAATGACGAAATAAAAGACGAATGATCTGGTTTTCCTTCGTCATTGGTGGGTCATTCGTCATTCGGAACTGTCGACCAGCCACCATCTCCGCCCGAATCGTTCACTAGCCCGGGGCCACAAATGATTTCCCGGTTCTTCATCGACCGCCCGATCTTCGCGAACGTGATCGCCATCGTGACCGTCCTGTTCGGGGTCGTCGCCCTGTACCGGCTCCCGGTCGAGCGGTACCCGGCGATCACCCCGCCGACCGTCATGGTCACCACCACCTACCCCGGGGCGAACGCCCGGGTGGTGGCCGACACGGTCGCCGCGCCGATCGAGCAGGAGATCAACGGGGTGGAGAACATGATGTACATGTCCTCCACCAGCTCGGCCGACGGGTCGTACTCGCTGACCATCACGTTCGAGATCGGGACCAACCTGGACGACGCCCAGGTGCTCGTCCAGAACCGGCTGTCGGTCGCCGAGCCGCGCCTCCCGGAGGAGGTCCGGCGGCAGGGGATCACGGTCAAGAAGCAGTCGACGAACATCATCCTGGTCGTGTCCCTGACGTCGGAGTCGAAGGCGTACGACGCGCTGTTCCTGTCGAACTACGCGTCGCTGCGGCTGCGGGACGAGCTGAGCCGGGTTCAGGGGGTCGGGGAGGTGACGGTCAAGGGGGCCGGGTCGTACTCCATGCGGGTCTGGCTCGACCCGGACAAGCTGGCCGCCCGGCAGCTCACCACCCAGGACGTGGTGGCCGCCCTCGCCCGGCAGAACGTGCAGGTCGCGGCCGGCCAGGTCGGCCAGCCGCCGAACCCGCCGGGGCAGGCGTTCCAGATGACCGTCACCACCCTCGGCCGGCTGTCCGAGGCGAAGGAATTCGAAGGGATCGTCGTCCGGTCCGGGGGGGCCGGGCAGATCGTCTACCTGCGGGACGTCGCCCGGGTCGATCTCGGGGCCCAGACGTACGACTCGTTCGAGTCCCGGTCCGGGATGGATTCGGCGAACGTCCTGGTCTACCAGCTGCCCGGGTCGAACGCCCTGGACGTGGCCCGGGGGGTCCGGGCGGCGATGGAGAAGATCGCCCCGTCGCTCCCGCAGGGGATGGAGTACAGCATCCCGTTCGACACCACCCGGTTCGTCAACGCGGCGATCAACAACGTGTACGAGACGCTGGCCGAGGCCGGGGTGCTAGTGCTGATCGTGATCCTGGTGTTCCTCCAGAGCTGGCGGGCCCTGCTCGTCCCGGCCACCACCGTCCCGGTGACCATCGTCGGGGCGTTCGCGTTCATGCCGGTCCTGGGGTTCTCGGTCAACCTGCTCACCCTGTTCGGGCTGGTCCTGGCGATCGGGGTCGTGGTCGACGACGCGATCGTGATCGTCGAGAACGCGAGCCACCACATCGAGCGCGGGCTGGCCCCCCGGGAGGCCACGATCCAGGCGATGGGCGAGGTGACCGGGCCGGTCATCTCGATCACCCTGGTGCTCATGGCCGTGTTCATCCCGACCGCCTTCCTGCCGGGGATCACCGGCCAGCTGTACCGCCAGTTCGCCCTGACCATCGCCGCGACCGCGGTGATCAGCGCGGTCAACGCCCTCACCCTCAAGCCGGCCCAGTGCGCCCGGTACCTCCGCCCGCACGCCGGGCGGAACCTGTTCACCCGGATCTTCGACGCCGTCTACCGCCCGGTCGAGCGGGTGTACGCCTGGGCCGTCCGGCTGCTCCTGCGGGCGTGGTGGCTGGTCCTGGCCGTGTTCGTCGGGCTGGTCGTGTTCGCCGGGTGGCTGTACCAGCAGACCCCGACCGGGTTCCTCCCGACCGAGGACGAGGGGTACGTGATCATCGCCGTCCAGCTCCCGGACGCCGCCTCCCTCGACCGGACTCACGAGGTCGCGGAGCGGATGAACAAGGTGTTCGCCCGGTACCGGGACAAGGGGGGGGTGGAGAACTGGTTCGTGCTCGGCGGGCTGTCGCTGCTCGACGGGACCAACGCCCCGAACGGGGCGACCGCGTTCGCCACCTGGACCGACTGGGCGAAGCGGACCACCCCGGACATGCAGCAGCAGGCGCTGGTCAACGACCTCCAGATGGAATTCGCCCAGATGCAGGAGGCGTTCATCATCGTCATCGTCCCGCCGTCGATCCAGGGGCTCGGGTTCGCCGGCGGGTTCGAGATGAAGGTCGAGGACCGGGAGGGGGTCGGGCTGGACACCCTCCAGGAGCGGACCCAGGCGCTCATCGACGAGGCCCGGAAGCGGCCGGAGATCGACGCGATGCGGACGGCGAGCACGTTCCGGGCCGGGGTCCCCCAGGTGTACCTGAACATCGACCGGGTGAAGGCGGAGAAGATGGGGGTGATGATGAACGACGTGTTCGCCGCCCTCCAGGCCAACCTCGGGTCGGTGTACGTGAACGACTTCAACAAGTTCGACCGGACGTACCAGGTCCGGGTCCAGGCGGACGCCCGGTTCCGGGGCGATTCCGGGCTGATCCGCCGGCTGGAGGTCCGCAACCTGGCCGGCGGGCGGGTGCCCCTCGGCACGCTCCTGGCAGTCGAACCCCGGGTCGGGCCGCTGTCGGTCACCCGGTACAACCTGTACCCGACGGCCGCGATCAACGGCGGGGCCGCCGCGGGGGTCAGCAGCGGGGACGCGCTCAAGGCGATGGAGGAGACCGCCGACCGGGTCCTGCCGCGGTCGATGGGGTACGAGTGGACGGCAATCGCCCTCCAGGAGAAGCGGGTGAGCGGGGAGGCGGTGCTGGTGTTCGGCCTGGCCGTCCTGTTCGTGTACCTCGTGCTGTCGGCCCAGTACGAGAGCTGGCTGCTCCCACTGGCCGTGATCCTCGTCGTCCCCCTCGGCCTGCTCGGGGTGGTCGGGGCGGTGAACGTCAAGACGCTCTTGAGCACGGTCATTCCCGGCGTCCAGCCGATGGACAACAACGTCTACACCCAGATCGGGATCGTCCTGATCATCGCCCTGGCGAGCAAGAACGCGATCCTGATCGTGGAGTTCGCCCGGGAGCTGCGGCTGGCCGGGCGGAGCGTCCGGGAGGCGGCGGTGGAGGCGGCCCGGCTCCGGTTCCGGCCGATCGTCATGACCAGCTTCGCGTTCATCCTCGGGGTGGTCCCGCTGGTGTTCGCGACCGGGGCCGGGGCGGC
The DNA here is from genome assembly GCA_028288765.1 of Gemmataceae bacterium. Classification (GTDB taxonomy): domain Bacteria; phylum Planctomycetota; class Planctomycetia; order Gemmatales; family Gemmataceae; genus Urbifossiella. The sequence goes on from JAQGHQ010000434.1 coordinate 26,494, forward strand.
GAGCCGGCAGTCGCTCGGGACCGCGGTGTTCGGCGGGATGATCACCTCGACCGTCCTGGCGGTGTTCTTCGTGCCGGTGTTCTACGTCGCGATCCAGTCGCTGATCGAGCTGTGGAGCGGCCCGCCGATGCCGGTCCCCGTGGCGGAGGACTGGACCCCGGCGGCCGGCCACGGCCCGGTCGGGGCCGCGGGCAAGATCCCCGCCCCGGTGGAGACCAACGGGGTTGAGACGGACGGCGTGCCGGCGAAAGAGCACACGCCCGCGGTCCCGGGTGAGGGCGAGCGGAATGGCGAAGGGTCGTGAGGGACGCGGGCGGGGTTGATTCCCGGCCCAACGTCGGGTGGCATGTCCACCGCTTTGGGTGGACATGGGTGTTTCTCGTCGGGCGGAGTCGTCCGCCCGACCCTGTCGTCCGGGCGCCTGCATGTCCACCCAAAGCAGTGGACATGCCACCCGACCGCCCGCCCAAACGGAACACGCCCCGGGTGACTCCCGGGGCGTGTTCCGTTTGGGCGGGCGTCGGTCACCCGACGTACACGCCCCCGAGGTACCCGGGCTGGGCGTCGAACGAGAAGAGCGGGTCGAGGAAATCCCCGTCGACCAGGTTCTTCCCGCTGTAGGCGGTGACGGTCGCCCCGCCGTCCGTGCCGGACCCGGTGACGACGTCGGCGAACTGGTCGCCGTTCAGGTTCTTGGCCGTGACCCGGATCCCGCCGCGGTTATTCAGGTCCCCGGCGAAGAAGTTCGCGATCGGGGTGTTGAGCGCCGCCGTCGGGCTGGTGGACAGGAGCGTCTGGCCGGAGATCACCAGGACCCGGGGCCCGCCGCCCGGCCCGGCCCCGAAGATCAGGTCCCCGTACCCGTCCCCGTTCACGTCCCCGATCGTTACGTACGCCCCGTTCCGGAGGGCCGGCTCGAACGCGAAGAAGTCCGAGATCGGGTGGTACAGGACGCCCTTCGCGAGGTGGGCCCCGTCGTAGTACGAGATCCGCGGCCCGCCCCCGAACCCGGCCGAGACCACCAGGTCGGCGAACCCGTCCCCGTTCACATCCCCGACCGCGGCCCGGGCCCCGCCCCGGAAGTTCGGGTCGTCGATCCCGAAGAAGTTCGCGGACAGAGCGAAGGTCTTGCCGCTCAGGATCTCGACCCGCGGGCCGCCGCCTTCGTCGGGGGTGATGACGATGTCGTCGAACCCCTTCTTGTGGATGTCCCCGACGGCGACGAACACCCCGCCGGTGAACGACCCGAACGGCTGGTAGTCCAGGATCGTCTTGCCGGTCGCCCCGTCGATCACCACCACCGAGGCGGTGATCCCCGGCCCGGTCCCGACCACGTAGTCGGGCACCCCGTCCCCGGTCACATCCCCGACCGCGACCCGCAGCCCGCCGGTGAACCCGACGCTGGCCGGGTCCACCAGGCCGTGGTACCCGGCCGGGAACGGGACGGCGGTGAACGTGGCCGCCCCGGTCTGGTTGAACACCTGGAGGACCGGCGAGCCGGCCGGCCCGGTCCCGACCGCGAAGATACTGGGCAGGACGGTGGGCGTGGGGTTCGGCACCACCCCCGTGACCACCGTGATCGGGCTGCTCGTCCCGGTGAGCGTCCCCTGGGTGGCGGTGACAGTGAACGTCCCGGCCTCGATAAACGTGACCGTGATGTTCGCCACACCGTTCGCGAACACCACGGTGGCCGGGGCGACCGTGGACGTCCCGCCCGGCTGGACGGTGATCGTCAGCGGCTGTCCGTCGAGGTTGTTCGCCGGGTTCCCGTTCGCGTCCAGGGCCTGGACGGTGACCGGGACCGGGTTGCCGGCGGCGAACGACCCGGCCGCCGGGGTGACGACGATTTGTGTCGCCGGCCCGGGGCTGACCGAGACGGTCGCCGACCCGGTCAGCGGCGGGTTCGACGGGGTCGTCAGGTCCGGCCCGGTCGCGGTGAGGTGGACCGACCCGGCGACGGCGAACTGGCCGCTGAACGTCGCCACCCCGTTGGTCATGGTGACCGAGCCGGGGAGGGTGGCCGCGGCCCCCGTGCTGGTGATCGACACCGGCCCGGTGTAGCCCGTCGGGTTCCCGAACCGGTCCTCGGCGGTCAACGTGAACGACTGGGAGGCCGGGGCGTTCACCACGTACGTCGACTGGTCGAAGGCGAACTGGGACGCGGCGGCCGCCGACACGAGCGTCGTCCAGCTCGTCCCGTTGAGCTGGGTCGACGGCGGGGTCGGGGTGAAGGTGACGAGCACGGTTTCGGCCCCGGCCGTGTGGAAGACCAGGTTCGGAATCGTCGCCACCCCGTTCACGAGCTGGGCGGTGACCGGGGTGAACGTCCCGGTCCCCGGGGCCGCGGTCAGGGTCACCGTCCCCCTGAAGGCGCTCAGGAGGGAATTGCTCCCGTCGAGGGCCTTGATGGTGACCGACACCGGGGTCCCGGCGGTCGCGGTGGTCGGGAACGAGGTCACGGACAGGTGGTTGTTGGTCGTCGAGTTCAGCGTGACGGTGGTGTGGTACTGGTCGACGACCGCCTGCCCGTTCACGGCGTCCCCGTCCTGGTTCATCAGGTTCCCGGCCGGGTCGGTGATCGTCGGGATGTTGGACCCGTTCGGGTTGTACCCGATGGTCAGGCTGTACGCCCCGACGACCGACTGGGACGGGAAGGTGATCGCGAACTTGTCCCGCAGGTCGGCCCCCTGGGCGTTGATGTCGGGGATCTCGGTCACGCTGATGTTGTTGATCACCACCCCGTTCGGGTCGAGCAGGCGGACGGTGGCCGGGGTGAACGTCTGCGGGTCGACCGGCCCGCTCCACTGCACGTCGATTTCGGTGGACGGGCCGCCGACCGGGTTCGGGTTGGCGAGGCCGATCACCCGCGGGCCGGGCTGGGCCTGGACGTTGAATTGGGGGACCGCGTCGCCCAGCCGGATCCCGAACGACCCCCGGCCGAAGGTGCTGGCGACCAGTAGGTTCAGCCCGCCGGACTGCACCGGCAGTCCGGTGTTCGGGTCGATGTTCCCGAGCGCCAGGTTGAGGGAGGTGACGTGGGCGTTCGGCAGGTAGCCCCCGTCCGGCAGGTTGTAGCTGATGTTGGTGGCCGGGTCGACGTACGTCGAGGCGGCCGGGAAGTACGTCCAGGTGGCCCCGAAGTCGAGGGACCGGAACACCCCGCCCTCGCCGCCGACGTAGAGGACCGGGAAGGTGGGGCTGGCCGGGTCCCCGGGGGCGACCGGGACCGCGTACCGCCAGTCGGCCGCGATCGAGGTCAGGTACTGCAGGGTCGGGTTCTGGTCGGCCGCGTTCCCGAACACCGGCTGGGTGAGCTGGAACAGGTTCCCGGAGATGTTCTGCCACGGGGTGCTGGTGTCGAACGCGTCGGCCTTGTAGTACACCCCGTTGGCGGTCACCGCGAAGGCGTCCGTGCTCCCCCGCTTCGGGTCGGTCACGATCTGCGCGACGCCCGACCCGTCCAGGCCCCTGGAAATGTTCAGCCACGGGGCCCCGCCGGTCCGGGAGACGAAGATCCGCCCGCCGGACGTCCCGGCGTAGATGAAGTCGTCGAGCAGCCCGGTCGAGCTCGCGTCCGAGTTCGGGGCCCCGAACGACACGGCCGGGGCGTACGTCCCGTCCAGGGTGGCCCCGTACTGCCCGAGAGCCCCGAACGTCCCCCCGCCCGGCCCGGTGAAGTTGTTCGGCTGCCCGATCGGGAACCAGTTGAGCCCCTGGTCGGTCGTCCGGAACAGCCGCCCGACGCCGGCGTTGTTCCCCGGGGCGCTGATGATGATCCCCTTGTTGTCGACCGGGTTGACGGCGAAGTTCGCCCCGCCCACGAACCCCCACTGGCCGACGTTGTTGCTCGGGTCGTCGGTCACTCCCCCGAACTGGGTCTGGTTCTGGAGTAGCCCGGTCGTGCGGCCCGAGACCCCGGTGCGTGGGTCGTTCACCTCGAAAAACGTCTGGGCGGTAGCCGGCCCGCAGCACGGCCACTTGTACATGTACGTGGTCCCGGACCCGGTCTGGTCGGTGGCCACCCCGGTCCCGTCCCCGAGCGACCCGGACCACCCGATCTGCCCGGTCTGGAGGGGGTTGCTCGGACTGGCCGGGAACCCGTTGTCCTGGGCCATCCCGTAGAACATCGACCCGGCGATGTCGGCGGCCAGCTGGCTCGGCTGGGTCGCCCCGTAGTAGAACTGGGCGGTCTGGAGGTTCCCGTTCCGGATCGCCACCCCCCCGGCGTTCGGGGTCGGGGCGAACCCGATCCCTGTGTTCAGGGTCCCGTCCCCGTTGTCGACCGAACTGGCCACCCCCTGATCGTCCCCGACGATCAGCCTGGTCTTCCCGGTGAGCGGGTCGATCATCGTGATGATCCGGTGGACGTCGGTATCGACCTCGGCGGAGAAGGGGGCGTAGGTGGCCCCGAACCCGGTGTTCTGGATGCGCGCGATGTTCGTGAAGAACGAGTCGCTGTTCGACGCGAACGGGTTGAACGGGTTCCGGTAGAAGTTGATATAGCCGGTGTTCACGCTCGGGCTGAAGAACCCGTACGGCTTCCCGGGGCCGGTCGTGTTCGTGACCGGCTTGATCAGGACCGACCCGCTCCCCTGGGTGAACTGGACGGTCCCCCCGTCCGGTCGCTGGTTGCTGTACGCGGACAGGTTCTGGGAATCTTCGAGCAGGGTGGTGTCGACCCGGATGAACCCGCCCAGAGGCTGCCGGGTCCCGTCGTTCGTCCCGCCGATGTAGACGACGTTCGGGTTCTGCGGGTCGATCGCGATCGCCTGGTCGTAGTTCCCCTGGGCGAACTTCGGCGGCGACCCGAACGGGTCGTGCTGGGGGGCGTTGACGTTGTTCGTCCCGAATCCGCCGTTAAAGGGGGTCCGGAGCTCGGGCAGGTACACCCGGGTCCAGTTGGCCCCGAAGTCCTTGGTCATGTACAGGCCGTCGAACAGGTCGTTCGCCCCGGCCACCAGGGCGTATAGCCAGCCCTCGTAGTTCAGGTTCTTGATCCGGTCCCCGACGACGAGGGCCGGGGCGACCAGGGAGATCCGGCCCTTCGCCCCGTTCGGGGTGGTGCTCGGGTTGATCGGGATTTGTGGGGTCGCGGGCACGTCCCCGTCCCGGAACTGCGGGTTCTGGGCCAGCCCGCTGGTCAGGAGCATGCTGGCCGCCCCCGGGGCCCCGGCGGTGAAGAACACCCCCTGGCCGCGGATCGCGGCGTAGAGCACCTGGAGGTTCCCGTTCGCCCCGGCGCTGCCGGCCGCGAGGGCCACGTCGGTCGCGTTCCCGGACTGGATTTGGCGCCAGCTCAGCCCGCCGTCGTTGGACCGCCAGACCCCGCTCGCCCCGGGCTTGCCGTTGCTCAGGGCGGCGTACATGACCAGCTTCCCGCCCGGGGTCGGGGTCGGGTCGATGATCACCTTGAACGCGCTCGCCCCGACGAACAGGTGGTCCCGGTTGGCGCTCTGGATCGGGTAGATGGTCCCCGTCGCGTCCGCGTTCATCGTGCTGTCGAGCACGCTCCACGTCCGCCCCCCGTCGGTCGAGAGGAGGAACCCGATCCCGGGGGTCCCGGTGTCCCCTTCCCCGGTGGCCGCGATCACCACCGACTGGTTCGGGTCGTTGTTCCGGGGGAAGACCGCGATGCTCCCGATGTTGATCGCGAACGTCGGGCCGTTGTCGGTCAGCGGGATCCACCGCGGGCCTTGCGGGTCGGTGGTCAGGAAGTTGGTCGTCTTCCAGATCCCCCCGCTCGCCCCGCCGATGAACACCGTGTTCCCGGACGGGTCCGACGGGTCGACCGCCAGCCCGGTCGTCCGGGACGAGTTCCCGTTCCCGTTCTCGGACGCCGGCCCGATCGGGGTCCACACCTGCTGGGTGAGGGGGATGCTCGGGTTCTGCGTGAAGACCCGGAACCCGAGGCTGACCCGGTCCGCGACCGACTCCCCGAGCCCCGTCCCGGAGAGTACGTGCGGGAGGGTCAGGGAGAAGTCCTTGAGGGTCCCGGTCTGGCTCCCGCTGTTCGTGATCTCCAGCGTCCAGGTCCCCTTACTGCTCAGCCCGTTCAGGGTGGTCCCGAGCGGGAACTGGGGGTTGAACGCCCCGGCGGCCGGGTTGTACGGGGGCCGGGCGCTGGTGATCGGGGTGCTCAGCGGGTGGTCGTTCAACCGGGTCCCGGTGAAGTCGTTCTGGTTCGCCTGACCCTGGCCGGTCAGCCCGGAGAACAGCGTCACCCGTTCGCCGTGCGGGCCGACCAGGACCGCGGTCAGGTCCGGGTCGTTCGGGTAGGTGATGTTCAGGAGCACCTGGATCAGCTGGGACCCGGCCAGCGAGTTCGGGTTGATCAGCTGTTGGATCAGGTAGTCGTCGGGGACGTTGATCGTCAGCCCGACCTTCCCGTTCGCCGGGATGAGCGCGTTCAGGACGCCGGTCGTGTACGTGGTCGTGGTCGTCGCCCCGGTGGCCGGGTTACCCCCCCGGAGGACGTCCACCCCGGCGTTCAGGTTGGTGTCCACCTTGGACCCGGTCCCGGCCACGGTCAGGTCCGACCGGAAGTCGAACCGGTACGTGCCGGCCGGCTGGGCGGGGAAGGTCAGGGTGTACTGCTGCGGGTTCCCGGTCACCGGGACGACCGTGACCGGGCCGACCGGCCCGGTCGGCCCGGTCATGGTGACGTTGGCCGCGGTGAACGTGCCGACCGGGACGGTGTGGTCGAACGTCACCGTCTGGGTGGTGGTAGCGGCCGAGTAGGTGGCGATCAGCCGGGGGACGTTCGCCGAGGTGATGTAATTGTTCTGCGTGTCCGGGCCGAGCTCGAGCGTGTACGTCCCGTCGACCACCTGGGGCGGGAACGAGATCCGGAACACCCGCTTGGCCAGGTTCGCCGGGGTCCCGGCCGGGTCCGGGGTGATGGTGAACGGGCCGCTGATCGGGCCGGCCGGGCCGGTCATCCGGAGCACGTTCGCCGCGGTGAACGTGGCCGGGTCGATGTCCCGGTCGAAGGTCACGTCGATCGCCCCACTGCCGGCGTTCAGCACCAGGTTGTCGGTGGTCCCGGCGGGCTGGCCGGGGACGGCCGACCCGATCACGTTCGGGCCGGGGACGATCAGCGGCAGGGTGGTCGGGTCGTACGGCCCGGAGAACGGCACGCCGTTCGTCGGGGTGGGGACGGAAAACGCGTCCCGGGTCTCCCCCTCGACGGCGTTGGCGTTCTGGTCCATCACGTTCCCGCTGACCAGGCCTGACGGCTGGAACGACGGGTTGGAGACGACGGCCCCGAGCTGGTCGGTGAACGACAGGGACCAGTCGAACAGGGTCCCGAAGTCGGCCAGCGCGAGGTCGTCGAGCCGCAGGGTCCAGGTCCCACTGACGGACTGACCGGTGAGCGCGGCGAGCGGGGTCTCGGGCTGGAACGCCCCGGTGAACGGGGGCGACCCGGCCGAGATCGGGATGGTGGCCGAGTCCGAGAAGGTGGTGTTCGTGTAGTCGTGGCCGGACCCACCCTCCCGGTTAGACAGGACGACCGAGGTGGTCCCGTCCGGGGCGATCAGGGTGAACCGGAGGTCGCTGTCGAAGGTGTGCGTCAGGTCGATGTGGACGGTGACCGTGCCGACCCGCGGGGCGCCGGTCAGGGCCGGGATGGTGAGGACCGACAACGTCGTCCCGGCCGTCCCGGTCGGGGGCACCCGGAGGGGGGTGTCGGTCGAGGCGAACGTGGTCGGGGAGCCCTTCGCCGGGGTGATGTGCCGGACCCGGTCCTGGATGTTTGGGCCGACCGAGTAGCTGTACGTCCCGACCGCGCTCTGCGGGGTAGCGAACTTGACGAAGAAGGTGGTCGCGCTGGCCCCGAACCCGGCGACCGGGGTGACCGGGTCGGCCGGGGTGATCGGGTTCGTCGGGTCGAGGGCCACCGGGACCCCGTTGGTCCCGGCGCCGACCGCGGTGCTCGGGCTGCGGAAGAGGACCTGGATGTCGGCCGCGGTGAACGTGCTGACGTCGATCGGCCGGTCGAACGTGACCGTGAACCCGGTGAGCTGGCGGGTCCCGTCGGCCGCGAACGTGTTGTCGTAGGCGATCCCGGCCGTCCCCCCGGTGTTCTGGCCGGCGATCACCGGGCCCATGTCCCCGGACAGGACCCGGGGGCCGGCGGCGGTCACCGCCGAGCCGATGTACACGCTCGACCCGGCCGCGTTGTCGTTCCCGGCCCAGAACCCGGAGATCTTCCCCCCGGAGGCGATCACCGACGCCCGGGTCCCGACCAGGCTCGGGATCGCGAACTGGGGGATGTTCGTCGGGATCGGCTCGGCCACGATCGTCTTGTTGGTGATCGCGTCGATCACCGTCCGGTTGTTATTCAGGGTCACTTGGGGGCTGAACGTGGCCCCGCCGTCGAGGCTGGTGGCCACGAACGTGGCCACCCGGGCGTTCGCCGCGTCCGTCCGGGCGTCGTACCAGGTGACCACCACCGTCCCGGTCAGCTGGTCCACGGTGACGGCCGGGAGGAACTGGGTCCGGTTGCCCTCGGTGAAGTTGTCCGCGGCCGAGTCGTTGTTCACCCGGACCCCGGCACTCCAGGTCCTCCCGTTGTCGTCCGAGTGGCGCAGGAAGATGTTGGTGTCGATGATGTTCCCGCCCTGGTCCTTGACCGGGACGGTGTACGCCGCGTACAGCCGCCCGCTGAACGGGGCGTACGACCCGAGGGTCTGGTCGTACGCCAGCGACACCCCGGCCCCGACGCCGGTGACCGGGGAGGCGGTCGGCTTGTACGCGTTGGTGGCGTCGACACTCCCGGTCATGACCGAGGTGGTCACGACTTGCTGGGCCCCAAACGTGGGTGACCCCGGGCTGCTGCTGTTGACCTGCTTGGCGACGAACTTGAGCGACCAGAAGTTCAGGAACTGGGACGGGATGTCGTTGTTGGCGACGTTGATCCGGTCGTTCCGGGAGTCGAAGATCTCCAGCTTCCAGGTCCCGGACAGCTGGGCCGGGGTCATCCCGAAGAACTGGGACAGGTTGCCGCCTTCCGGCTGGAAGTTGGCGATATACGGGGCGACGTTGTTCGGGTCGTTGATCTGGCGGGGGGCCTCGTCGTCGAACACCGTCCCGACCGCCGGCCCGTTGACCGGGACGGTGGACTGCCGGCCGCCGCCGAACCCGTAGGTCGGGACGCCGAGGTTCGGGGCGGCATTCAGCCCCAAGTTCACCCCGTTCACCGACCGGACGTTCCCGGCCCCGTCGAGCCGGTTCCGGACCAGGGTGATCCGGGTCCCGTCCGGGGCGACCAGGACGACGCTGACCTGGCCGATGTTCGGGTGGGTCAGGGCGATCGACACGTTCAGGTCGGTCAGGGGGCGGCCGTTCTGGAGGGTGCCCGGGTCGAAGAAGAAGTTCGGGTCGGTGGTCAGGTCGACCGGGATGGCGAGCGCGGTGGCGGTCGTGGCGGTGGTCAGTGCGCCCAGGTCGGGGCCGCTCGCGGCGGCCGGGCTTTCGGCGATCTCGTTGACCGTCGGGCCCTGGTCGGAGGTGAATTGCGGGGACGAGAACTGGTGGACGACGACGGCCGGCTCGGTGGCCGCCGGCTTGCCGGTGGTGTCGGCGTCCGGGGCGGTCACGCTGGTGAACAGTTCCTGCTTCTGGGTCCCGGTCCACTGAACGGTCAGCGCGCCCGGGTTCGCCCCGGTCGCCGGGGAGGTCGCGCTCTCCCGGGGGGGGCTGAACACGATCTGGGGGTTGCCGGCCGCGTCGAACTGGGCCTGGACGTTAGAACCCGGAAAGTACCCGCGGTTGTTCACCAGGACCGGGGTGGAGAACGTCAGCCCGCGGTCCGGGGAAGAGGCCAGGACGATCGCGTTCGGGTTGAACAATGCCGGGTTGAACCCGCTGAAGCCGCTGATCGACGGCGTCGTGGCGTTCGTGTTCCAGACGATGTACACGGCCTTGCCGGCGGTGGACGAATTCGGGTCACCGGCCTGGGCCAGTTGCGGGTTGTTCAGCATCGTGTCGCCGGGCGTCGTCTTCCCGGTCTCGGGGTCGGTGAACGCCCCGATGCTGTTGTCGACCGCGATGTACGGGTTCAGGGCGGGGTCCGTCCCGGCCCACCGGTAGACCACGTTCACGTTGTCGACGATGAACTGGTCGTTCAACCCGTTGGGGTCGAGGTTCACGGGGACCGGGGCGCCCGAGCTGAGGTCGAACCGGTTGACGACCAGGGCCCCGCTGGTCTTCGCCTGGTTGCTCTCGACGCTGCTGATGTAGACGTTCCCGTCTCGCGCGAACGCCACCGTCGGGGAGTAGGTGGTGTTGTAGGCGATCTGGTCCCGGGTCTTGTTCCGAAAGTCGATGGTCGGGTCGGTCAGCCGGGTAAAGCTGCTCGCGGTGTTGAGGAACTGGTTCCAGGAACTCCCGCCGTCGTTGGAGTACTCGCCGACCAGCCAGGAGCTGAGGATCGCGTTCCCGGCGGAGGTGTCGTACTGGGTCCCGATGGCGACCGCGACCTCCTGGGACGGGTTGGTCGGGTTCGCGACGATCATGGGGCTGCCGAAGTCGGTCGCCCTCGGGTTGCCGGGGACCGGTGGGATCCGCTGGAGGCCGGAGATGATCGCGGTCGAGGTCAGGGTCGGAGCCGGGAGGGTCGCCGGGACTTCCCGCCGCTCGACCTCTTCCAGCCGCGGCCGCGAACGGTTGCGGCCCGCGACCGGCGACAGCCGGCCGCCCCGGGCCACCCACCGGCGGAAAATATCCGAAAGAACTTTCTTCGACATTGGTGCGCGTCCTGTACCAGACTCGTGAAGCCGAACGATGTCCGAACAAGTGCGAGTCGGGCGACTCCGCCGGCAGGTGATGACGTAAGGCGGATTCCGGGAATGCCGCTACCTACTCAAGACGGGGCCGGGCCCTGCAAAGATTTTCTCGGGCGGTGACGAAAACAATCCGGTGGTCGCGGACCGGCCGGACTTTACGCTCCCGGCCCGCCATCCGGCGCGACCCGAACCGTGTAACGGATGACCCTCAATAGTTTCGACATGAACTTACCCGCGCCCGAAACGGGCGGGCAAACGAGCAGGTCGGGAACACGCGGGTTTGCGGTGGGGGGGTGTAGCGTGGTGCGGTTTCTTCTGGTCGTGCGAGAGCCGGCCCGTCCGGGCCGACGGAAGGGCCGGCGGGGGGCCGAGTTTGGTCGACCCGCGGGTTCGCCAGATCACAACGATTCTTGGGGGTGTGGGCGCACCGATTGAGGGCGCTCGGCCGATTCGGGCTCAATTTTTTCTCGGCCGGTTCCGGTGCGGGCTCACCGTTCGATGCGGCGGCGGCCGACCGGATTCATGGTTTTCCCTCAAGTTCTGGAATACCGGGACCGCGACCCGAACGAGCCTCGCCCCCAGCTGGTTTTCAGATCATCGTGTGAAGGGAATGGGGCCGGCCTGCCCTGATACACGAACCCACCGAGGAATGGCACTTCCGTGGGTTTTGGGTTGGCTCGGCGCAGCCCGGTACGGGGGCACCTACGAGTACCCGAATTCGTCCGTCTTTGGCGGCTCGGCCGCCTGGTCATCGCATCTTCCGCCGGTAACCTAACCCCGGCATCGAGGTCTTCCCCGCTCCGATGGGTCCCACCGTCGCTCGGGCGAGGCT
>JAQGHQ010000438.1 GCA_028288765.1 Gemmataceae bacterium
GGCGAAAGGCAATGGGTCGGGCATGATGGGCCCGCAAAGGGATCTACCCTGGGAGCGCGGCCGGCCCGGCCGCCTGGGGCGCGACGAGCGGCCGGGACGGCCGCGCTCCCAGGGAAGATCCCGTTGCGAGCCCCTCATGCCCGACCCAGTGCCTTTCGCCGAAGAAATCGTCGACCCGGTCGGGTACGGCCGCGAGGACGAGGCCCTGTTCGCCCGGGACGACAACGACATCCTCGTCCGCCGGGAGAAGGAGACCCGCGAGCGGTTCGGCAAGTTCGTTACGATCACGGTCGACGGATTCCCGGTCGAGGTGCCCCGGGCTGTCCCGAAGACGGACGCCCAGGGGGTCCCCCTGCGCGACGGGAACGGGGAGCTGATCCCGCGGACGACCAGCATCTACGACGCGGCCGGTCGGCTCGTCCACGGGTATCAGAACTCCCGGGGGGAGTACGTCTCTCCCGCCTGGTCGGAGACCGAGCTGAAGGCCCGTATCCCGGTCCTCTGTCACATGCCTCATCTGAACCCGGTGGGCATGTGCCGGATGTGTTCCGTACACATCAGCAGCCTCAAACGGGGGAAGTTGACCCCCGGCCGGAAGCTCGTGCCGGCGTGCCAGCACCGGGTCGAAGAGAACATGGTGGTGACCACCCGGGCCGGGCTCGATGGGTATAACCCGGCGGCGAAAGCTGCGGCCCCGCCGGACCAGCTGGACGTGATCGTCCGGGCGGCCGGGACGGTCGACCGGGCGGTCGGGCTCCTGGCCGAGATGCTCCTGGCCGACCACCGTCACCCGCCGCTCGCCTGGGACGCCGGGGGGACCGTCCAGGCGGAAGGGCGGCGGTACGAGAACGAACTGGAGGCGGTCGCCGGGGCGCTGGGGGTGGACGGGCCTCGCCCCCGGCTCTCAGGCTGTCCGGAGGTCTCGGCGGGCCAGGGACCGGACCTGTCCGCGGTCACCGGCCGGAACGCGCTCCAGGCCATCGCCCCGGAGGCGCGTGCCGCAGCCGGGCTGGCGGACGAGCGGCGGGACCGCCGGATCGCTCTCCCGATCGCCCCCACCCGGGTCGACCCGGAGGGCCTCCCCGGCCCGGCCGACCGCCGGTCGTGGGACGGGTGGAACGAACTCATCGACGAGCGGTTCCCATACTCGTCCCGGACAGTGGTGGTGGACCACGACCGGTGCATCCTCTGCGACCGGTGCGTCCGGTCGTGCTCCGACGTGAAGCCGTTCAAGGTGATCGGGCACACCGGGAAGGGGTATACCACCCGGATCAGCTTCGACCTGGACGCCGTGATGGGCGAGTCCTCGTGCGTCCAGTGCGGGGAGTGCATGACCTCCTGCCCGACCGGGGCCCTGACCCTGCGGCGGCGGGTCCTGCCCCGGGCCTGGGCCGACTCGCCCGGGCAGATCCCGCAGAATCCCAACACCCCGTTCCCGCCCGGGTCCGGGTTCCTGACCGCCGACGAGATGCGGGAGGTCTGGCTGTTCTACGACAGCCCGACCCGCGGCCCCCGGACCGTCTTCCCGTTCGCGTCGATCCCGTACGCCTACCTGAAGTGGAACGAGGGATCTGTCCGCCGGTGGCGGATCGAGCCCGGGCCGACCGGGCCCGGCCGGCAGGTCCTTTGCCGGGAGGGGGAATACGGGTCGACCGCGTTCCTGCTTCGGGGGACCGGCTCGTTCGAACTCCGGTCCCGTCCGATGCCGGACCAGACCGCCCGGCCGGGGCTACTGGGTCGGTTGTTGGGCCGGACCGCCGGCCCGGCGGCCGGGCACCCGGACGGGGAGCTGATCCGGACCGCCGGCGGGACCGAACTGATCCTCGGGGAAATGGCCTGTCTGACCCACCGGCGGCGGAACGCGACTGTGACCGCCGTGGCCGACCGGGAGCCGGTGGTGGTGTACGAGATCACCCGGAACATGCTCGACATGATGCAGAGGTCCGAGTCCGCCCGGGCGGATTTGGAGGAGATGTACACCGGCCGGGCGGTCCAGGTGTGTGTGGCCGGCGGGCGGATGTTCGGCGGGCTACCCGCCGACCGGCGGGCGGAAGTGAGCCGGTTTCTGATCGGGAGCGGGAAGCTCAGTTTTCGCCGGGCGGGGGCGGGGGAGACGATCGTCGCCGAGGGCGACCCGGCCAGCAACTTCTACATCGTCCGGCTGGGCACCATCCGGGTGTTCCGGACGGTCGGCGGGCGGGAGCAGGTTCTGAAGCTTCTGTCCGCGGGCGACTACTTCGGGGAGGGCGCCCTTCTCCCCGGCGGGTCGCGGCGGCGGGCCGCGACCGTGGCCGCCCTCGACCCGGTCGAGCTGGTCGCCGTCCCCGGGCAGCTGTTCGTCGAGATGTGCGACCGGTTCCCGGAGATCCGGCGATATCTGGAGGAGGAGTGGGCCCGGGCGGCGGGCCTCCCGCCCGGGCCGACCCCGGGCGTGCTCGGGGAGTACGTCGGCCAGGGGCTGTATCAGGGCCAGAAGCTGCTCGCCCTCGACCTGCTCAGCTGTACGCGGTGCGACGAGTGCACGAAGGCGTGCGCGGACTCGCACGACGGGCACGCCCGACTGTTACGGGAGGGGTTGCGGTTCGGCGACTTCCTGGTGGCCACGTCGTGCCGGTCGTGCCACACACCGTATTGCATGGAAGGGTGCCCGGTGGACGCGATCCACCGCCGGGGTGCCCACCTGGAAGTGATCATCGAGAACCATTGCATCGGGTGCGGGCTGTGCGAGAAGAATTGCCCGTACGGGGCGATCCAGATGGTCCCCCGGGCGGCGACCCGGGGGGCCGGGCTAGCGCTCGGGGCGGAGGCGCCGCTCATCGCGGCCCCGCGCCGGGCGGCGAACTGCGACCTGTGCAACGGGGACGAGCCGTTCTGTGTCCAGGCCTGCCCGCACGAGGCCGCGTTCCGGCTGACCGGCCCGGACCTGTTGAAGGAAGTCACCGCCCGGGCGGCGTGGGGGGAGTGACCGGGGCGGCCGGCCGGTCGCTTCGGCGGTATCCGGGGAGGGTGAAGTCGATCTCGCCGGTCCCGGGCCGGGACCGCATCCGCCGCCCCGGGCCGGTCGCCAGCTCCCGAAGGTACCGGTCGGCCGTCGCGGTCAGCAGACCGAGCCGTGGCCGGTCGAGGGTCTCGTCGTACCCGGCGAACTCGAAGCTCGATCGGTGTGAACCCACGAAACCGTTTCTGCGTCGGGCTCATCAACGGACCCTCCGAACGGACGGATAGATGAGAGGTGGAAAGGACGCGGACCTTCCGGTCTGGAAATCACCACCGGCCCTGGGAGAGGAATGACGGCCGGACAAGGCTGGGCGGGACGGTCCGGGAGGACCGCCATTGTTGGATCGCTCGGGCGGGCACCCGGGGAGGGGTGCCGGTCAGGGCAGCGCCGGCCGGGTCTCGATCCCCCGCCGGATGATCCCGAACACCCACTCCCGCTCGGCCCCGGCGAGCGGCCGGTCAAGCTAGGCAATTCCATTCGCCCATTCGCCCATTCGCCCACTCGGGTAAGGTGGTCTGGACACAGAACGGGGATTTCGGGTAAATGGCGGCACCCAGCCGTCAAGTCCGTGGGATTCTGTCCATGAAAGGGCCGGGTCTCGAACGGAGAGGTTTGTCTATGCCGCCCGTCCCGGACCAGTACCTGTTCATCACCCCGGTCTGGGGCGACCGTTACGTCGAGCGGTTCGTCAAGGTGTCCCTCCGGACCCAGCTGTCCGCCGGGAAC
>JAQGHQ010000454.1 GCA_028288765.1 Gemmataceae bacterium
AGCGTCTGCATCAGGCCGATGGTGTACAGGAACCGTGGCTGGTGGTCGCTGATGCTCGCGGCGTACCAGCCATGTTCCCGCACAACCTCGGCGATCTCCTCTTCCACTCGCCCCTCCGAGGCCGAACTAAAAGCTCACCGGCCCGGACCGGCTTTGGGGTCCGGGTCCGGTGCAGCGGCGGGTTCGGCACGACCACCTCATCTCAGTCCTCGTCCTGCACCACCAGCACGCCAATGGTACTCACATCTACCCCCAGCACGCCAGCGTCAAACGTGGACTCGGTTAGCGGCATCCACCCCCACGACGAGGCCCCGGCCGTGTACTCGGTGTTGGTGAAGAACCGCGCGTCAGGAGCGAACTCCCTGGCGAACCGCTTTGCCAACTCCCGCGCTTCGGCATCGGGCATGAGTTGGACGCTGTACGCCAAGTCCCGGGCGAGAACGACGGTCGCCAGGGACTCGGCCGCTTCTCGGGTGATCTCCCGCCACTGGTCCCCGATGCTGAAGAGGCCGACCAGCGCCGCGAAACGATCGAGAACGGCTGGATCGACCGACAGCCGGCCAGCAGGCTCGAACGCCACCACCGTGTCGGTACCGCGTCGCCTGCGGATGTCCGCGATCAGCTGATGCGATTTCTCCACCGCGCCACTCCGGTGGCCGAACTACAAGCTCACCTGCGGCCCCGCCTTTGAGGGGCCGTCAGGTGCAGCGACGAGTTCGGCGTCTTGCTACGCGCCGATGTCAGCAGCCCGGACCCACCGACGCGCCCGTAGGTCGAAGTACCGGGAGCTGTCATGCAGGTTGATGTACGTGGGGAGCGGGAACACCGCCCCGCCGGCCGCGTGCCAGCACTCCCCGAACCATTCGGCCAGCACCCGTGCCCCGCTCTCGAACGTCGCCACCCCGCCATCCTCGTACCGATCCTGGTCGATGGCCCCCTTCGGGATCAGGGGGCCAGCCTTCGGGAGAACCCGCCCCTTGAACGGCGGCTCGAAGTACACCTCGTTGATGGCCTCGCGGTCCATCGCGAAGGCGTACACCGGGAAGTGCCGCCAGTCGGCCTGCATCTCGAACGACAGCACCTCGAACTCGCCGGGCAGTTCGGTGGCGATGAGGGCGCGGAGGGCAGCGATGAGCGGTTGGGTGAACCGCTCGATGTGCCCGCGGAACTCGCGGTCGAACGCCGCTTGCAGCTCCGTGTCCGCCATCAGCTACACCTCCCAGGCCGAACATGAAGCTCACCGGCCCGGCCGCGACTCCCGTGTGCGACAACGACGCGCGGCAAGCAATGGGAAACAAACGACATGGCCGGGTCCGGTGCAGCGTGGGGTTCGGCCCAGCGTTAGTGAATCCAGTGCCGCTGCACCTCGGTGACGCGGCCACGCAGCCCAAACACTACGTTGAACTGCCACCCGTACGCGCCCGTGTCGAAGCGGTACACAAGTGAGCCACTCGGGGCCGGCCAGAACGGGAAGTTGTACACGCTGTCGCTGGACGCGCGCGGGTCGCCGAGTTGGGCAACGACCTCGTCTCGCGTTTTGCCGACCAAGTCCACGGTGTTAAACACTCGCGAGGCGGCGTGGATGGCGGGGTCGGTTGACCCCTTCGGGTTCGGTCCGGCACTGGGGCCGGCATCGCCCGGGAGCGGTTGCGTCTCCCACATCAACCTCAGATCGGCCGCGAGATCGGCGGACACGGCGTCCCCGCCGTGGTGCAGCGGGAATGGCTCTGGACCGAGTCGGTCGATGGTCCGCCAGACGCTGGAACCGACGCCGAGGACAGCAACGCTCAGGATCAGCCATCGCCACCGACACTTCATCCGCCGCGCCCTCTGTGGCCGAACATGAAGCTCACCTGCCGCCGGGGATACCAACTGCCGGCGACCACACCAGGCAAGCTGAAAAGCAGGAAAGACCCGGCGGTCAGGTGCAGCGTCCGGTTCGGCCTCCGCTTCGCACGCATTCGCCTGGCCTCACCGTGGTCCTCTGACGGCCGCCGCCTTCTCAATTCTCCGGCAGAGGTCTTCCGCAGGCAATTGATAGCTGTCTTCGAGGTAGAGATGGAATCCGAAATGCCGTTTGAACTTCGTGAGCGTATCGCCGCCGGGAGGGACGAGATCGGGGGCATCGACGACTCGAAGCTGTATTGCGATCACCGTCTGCTCGAAGTGCTTCTGGAGGGTCGCGGACTCGATGTTCTTGAACGCGATCTGTTTTTTGACAAAGTCCGTTCCGCCCTTGGAGATCACGACTTGAAGGTACTCGGTTCCGATCACCAGCCTTTCCTTGCGAACCAACCACTGCCAGAAAACGATCGGGGGGAGCAGAATGCCCGCGGCACCCACGACCCCCCCAACAAGCGCTCCCCACCATGTCACCTGCTTGTTGATCAACGGTATCGTCGTGTCGCTCCCCCACAGCCACGTCAATCCGACTCCGACCGGGATGAGCACAAGTGCCAGGCCGATGAGCCGGATGGCCTTCTTAGCGGAGACGAGAATGGACTCGCCCTGCACGGGTTGAAACTCGCGTTCAATCATCACGTCCGAGACCCTCCGCTCTTGTGGCCGAACATAAAGCTCACCGGCCGGCGGGGTTCGAAGAGCAACGCGATTCAGAAAGCCTACCGGCCCGCCGGTCCGGTGCAGCGTCGGGTTCGGCCGGCCTGTGCCTCACTCAGCCATGCCCAGATCGACGAACACCTCAGCCGGCACATCCGGGAGCCGGGCGACCACGGCCCGCCGGACCACCGGCAACAGATGCGTGCCAAGGCACCCGCGATTGACCCGGACCGCACCGGGTCGCCAACTTACGGTGAACCCGCCATATGGGGTGTCCCAGCTCAGCGCCCGCAGCAGCACCAGCCGCCCGCCGGTCCCGCCCAGCGGCCGCCCGGTCAGTCCCGTGACTTCCGGCTCGGACACCTCGACCCAAGGCGATTGCTCCAATCGGGCGAGCGACTCCGGCTCCCTCGCGGGCACCACCACGGCAAAGGTAGCCGGGTCGCGCTCCCGCGCGTCCGCGGAATGGATGAACTCGTCCGTCGGGGTACTACACCACCGGTCCGGTGATGCGAACTCGGCCCAACCCTGGCTCCGAGCAACGCCCCGAGCATCGCGGAGCACCAGGGCCGCACCGATGGCAACCGACGCGACCGCCATGATCCCAATGATTCGTGTTCGGCGTTTCATCCGTCGCTCCATCCGGGGCCGAACCTTTAATTGGTTTGTCGCCGGACAAACCAACACCGAACGCGACCAGCCGCCCCAACATGACGCAACTGATCCACCCGGAAAGCAGTTGCGTTGTATACTCGAACGACAGCTTTCAAATCTAACACGCTAACGGCCATTGTCGAACGCACCGGTCCAGCGGCCTGATCACCCCGGACCCGCCCTGGTTCAGGACCTGGATGGCCGAGCTCAACGCGCACCCGTTCAGGTGACGACGCCAGACCTTCCCACTTCGCGACTCCGAGGCAAGTCTAGCAAACGGGCAGACGCACATCTACTCTCAAACGGCGCTGCGTTCGGATACTTCCGGGCCAGGGCGTTCGACAGGTACACCCGCCCATACCCGGCCCTCCACCATCCGGCGGATGCTGTCTGTTCTTGTGGCACCGGTCTCTGACCGGTGCAGCTACACCGCTCGGAGACCGGTGCCACCAATCTCAAGCACCAGACACTCTCATCGGATTGCGAATCTGGTCCCGCGCTTGTAGCTCCCGCGTCTTCGAGAGGGACTGTCCGATCGGGCTGAACGGCCGCCGGGAAGATGGTCGCCCGAAGTCCTTCGTGGAGTTGGGTTAGAACCAACTCCCACTCACCTTTCTACTGACCATACTGCGCAACATAATGCATTCGACACCCAACAAAGCCCACTCGTCCCCCAACGCCCGACACCAGGAGAAGCCCCATGCCCAGCCCGAGCAAGGAGTACGCGAACGAGGTCTTGATCCGCTGCCTCGCCCGCGGGGATACCATCCCCGACGCCGCCCGGGCCGCCCGGGTGGGCGAGAGTACCGTCTACCGCCGGCTCCGCGACCCCGCCTTCCGGGACCGGGTGTTCGAGATCCGGGCGGCGGTCCTGGATACCACCTGCGGCCGGATCGTCGGGGCGACGACCGACGCCTGCGACACCCTCCACCACCTGCTCGAGAGCTCGTCCGAGGGCATCCAGCTCCGGGCGGCCAAGACGTTGATCGAACTGGCCGTGAAACTCTGCGACCGGGTCCCCCACGCCGAATCATCCGATCCGACAGAGACCCCGCCGGCCAAGACCGACAGCCTCTCACCCACAACACCGGCGACCCAGGCCACAGGCCCGCAAGAACCTGACCCCGTTCGGTCCGAACCCATCGACTCATCTCGACCTGTCACACCGGGTCCCGAGGTCGCCGCCAAACAGGAGGAGCGTCCCGCCTCGCCCGACGCAGCCAGCGAGCCCGTTATTTCTCCCGCAAGTGGTGACGGGAATGCAGGTTCCGCTCGGGAACCACGACCGGTCGACCTCACCCCGTCCCTTCTTGTCACGGGTGAGGGAGACAGGCCGAACAAGTCCGCCCGGAACCTGTCAAACCCTGTCAAAACCTGTCACCGGCCGGCGGGCCGTCTGCCGGTGAGCGAGGTGAGTCGTCTCTCGGCGGGGCTGACGGTCGCACTCGCGGGTGTGGGCGGCGAGTAGCCTGGCGCACAGCTGGGGGGATCGACCACGGCCAGGGGCCGGGACCGCACATCCGCGGGTGCGACCGGGTCGTCGCCTCGGTGCCCGGGGAACCCTTGTCGTCGGCCGTCGCGGCGAGCGGAATTACCAGGTAGCGGCGGGTGAATATGAGGTTTTTCAGAAGGGAGAAGAGAACGACAGGTGATCCGGCGGGTGGTCGGCGACGTTCGGATTCTCACATGGCCTGAGCACCGCAGACCCTGCCGGGGTCGGGAGGTATGGTGGTTGCGGTTTGCGGCTCGGTCGGCCGGGCGGTATCCTCAAGTATCAACGCCACCCACCGGGCCGTGTACCATGTTGCTAGTCGGCCGCCAGACACAACACACCTGTCAGACGCTCGACCGCCGGGCGTTTCTCCAGGTCGGGGCGAGTTCCGTGCTCGGGCTCTCGCTCGCCGACTTGCTCCGGGCGAAGGCCGGAGACGGGAAGACGGGGCACAACCCGGGGTCGGCGAAGGCCGTCATCCTGCTGTGGCTGTGGGGCGGGCCGAGCCAGCTCGACACCTTCGACCCGAAGCCGCACGCGCCCCTCGAATACCGCGGGCCGTTCGCCACCATCCCGACGAAACTCCCCGGCGTCCGGTTCTGCGAGCTCTTCCCCCAGCTCGCCAACCTCACCGACAAACTCGCCGTGGTGCGGACGCTCACGACCCAGTCGAACGACCACGGGATCGCCGGCACCATCGGGCTGACCGGGAGCTCGGCCGGCGGCACCGGACTCGACGGCAAACCGCTCCAGGGGTCGCCCCGTCCGGCCCTCGGGTCGGTGGTGGCGAAAGCGAAGTCGGGCGGCGGGCGCGAGCCCGCTGATGCGGGCCGGAACCGGGGGCTTCACCCGTTCTTCGTCGTCGGTGGGAAGCTGCACCAGGGGAAGAAGGCGATCATTGGCGAGGGGGGCGGGCCACTCGGGGCCGCGTTCGACCCGTTCCGACTGGAATACGATCCGGCCTCCGGCACGAAGGTCCCGGCCCTCCAGCTGCCCGAAGACCTCACCCCCGAACGCCTCACCGACCGTCAGCACCTGCTCACCGCGCTGAGCCGAGTCGAGCGCCGGACCGACGAACTGGCGGCGGCCGGGGCCCTCGACGACTACCGCGGCCGGGCGCTCGCCATGCTCACGAACCCGGCGTCGGCTTCTCTCTTCGACCTGTCGAAGGAACCGGCCGCGGTCGCCGACCGGTACGGCCGGACCCGGTTCGGGCAGAGCTGTCTGCTCGCCCGGCGGCTGGTGGAGGGCGGGGTGCCGTTCGTCCAGGTGAACTGGAGCGACCACGTGGAGGCCGAGGAGGATTCCGGCGACGGCGGGTGGGACCACCACTACCGCAACTTCCAGATCATGCAGGACCGCCACGCCCCGTGGCTCGATCAGTCGATGGCCGCGCTCCTCGGGGATTTGCAGGAGCGCGGGCTCCTGGGCTCGACGCTCGTATTGGCGGTGGGCGAGTTCGGGCGGTCGCCGAAGATCAACGACAAGGCCGGTCGCGAGCACTGGCCGGGGTGTTACTCGGCGCTGCTGGCGGGCGGCGGGGTGGCCGGCGGGCGGGTGATCGGGACGAGCGACGCCAGGACCGACAAACCGGCCGACACCCCGCTCACCCCCGCCGACCTGAACGCGACCGTCCAGCACCTCGTCGGCCTGACCAGCGAGCAGATCACCGGCCTCGGGCTCACGCCCGTGGGCCGGGTGGTCGAGGAACTGTTCTAAAAAGAAGGTTCACCGCAGAGAACGCCGAGGACGCGGAGAAAACAATGTCGCGGGCGGGCCTGGTACTTCTCTTCCCGATCTCGGTCTTTCTCTGCGATCTCCGCGCCCTCGGCGGTGAACCTCTTCGTTTGACGACCGACGGCAGCTTCAAACAGCACCTCCAGTGGTCACCGGACGGGAAGCGGTTCCTGTTCACCCGCATCCACCAGGGGAAGATGGCCCTGTGGACCATGAACGCCGACGGGACCGACCCGAAACGCCTCCTCCCCGGCCACGACCAGCCGCACTTCGACGGGCACTGGTCGGCCGACGGGAAACGCATCGCCTACGTCTTCGATCAACTCCAGGGAACCGACGGGCAGCTGCGGATCAACACGTGCGCGGCGGACGGGACCGACGATAAAGTCCTCGTCCCGCACAAGGCGTTCGAGGAGTCGCCGCGGTGGAGCCCGGACGGGAAGAAGGTGTTGTGGGTCTCGACCCGCGACGGCAACCCGGAGCTGTACACGGTCGCGGCCGACGGAAAGGACGTGACCCGACTGACCACCGAGGTCGCCTACGACCTGCACCCGGCGTGGAGCCCGGACGGGAAGCGGATCGCCTTCGCCAGCGGGCGGACCGGGCGGCAGAAACTTTTTGTGATGAATGCCGACGGGACCGGGGCGAAGAAGGTAACGGACGGCGAGTTCCTCGACGCCTGGCCGGCGTGGCGGCCGGACGGGAAGCAGCTGGCCTTCGTCTCGAACCGGACCGGGAATTACGATATCTGGTTGATAGCTGCCGACGGGACCGGCCCGGTGAACCTGACGAACCACCCGGCCCAGGATACGTCGCCGGCGTGGAGCCCGGACGGGAAGAAACTGGCGTTCGTGTCCACCCGGGGCGGCGGGAGCGACGTGTACATCCTGGACGTGAAGTGACGGCATGTCCGACCGCGACGCCCTCCTGGCAGCGATCCTCGCCGCCCCGGACGACGACCTCCCGCGGCTGGTCTACGCCGACTGGCTGGACGAGAACGGGCGTGCCATACCGCCGCCGGAGCGACGGACGGCGGCCGACCGGGCGGCGTTCATCCGCGCTCAGATCGAAGCGGCCCGGGCCGAGCCGTTCAGTCCCGCCGCCCGCGCCGCCCGGGAGCGGGCGGACCGATTGCTCAATCTCCACCGCGAGGAATGGACGTGGCACCTCCGCGGGACGATCGAGGGGGCCGAGTTCGTCCGCGGGTTCGTCGAGCACGTCACGGTCGACCTGCGCCGGTTCCCACAGGTCGCCGACGCGATCTTCGACGCCGAACCGGTCCGGTCCGTGCGGGTCCCTCGTCCCTCGCCGCAGGCGGGCGATGGGTGGCTCGAGGAGTGGTCATCGCTGGAATCGGTGTTCGAGGTCGCCCGGCTCCGGCAGATCACGACGCTCGAACTGCCGGCCGTGTTCCTGCAGGAGTACGAGTGCGACGTCCTCGCCGGGTCGCCGTACCTGGACGGGTTGACGCATCTCTCTTTACGGGAGAACCCGATCCAGCCGGGGTGGTTGTCGGACTTCCTCGCCGGCCCGCGCCTGCCGCACCTGACCGGGCTCGACCTGTCCGAGATCGCGAATCTCGGGCCGGGACTGGCGGCGGGACTGGCCCGCGCCGACCACCGCCGGTTCCACCGGTTCGACATATCCGGGGTGACGTTCCTGTCAGACGTTTTGAAGCGGGCCCTGGGAAGTCCCTGCCTTGAGGAGGTGGAGGAGCTCCGTCTCGGGTGGCGGGGATACCCGGAGACTCCGGGGCCGCTCACATACCTAGATCTCGGGTGGGTGATTCCGTGGGGCCGGCTACGGGTTCTCGACCTCGCGGGACAGGGGTTGGGCCCGGACGGGGTTCGCGAGGTCGCCTGGAACCCGGCCGCGGCAGGTCTGCGGTGGCTCGGACTGGCGGCCAACGGGCTGGGGCCGGAAGGGGCCCGCCTGCTCGCGTCGGCCCCGCACCTCAACCTGTTCTATCTCGACGTGCGCCGCAATAGCCTCGGGCCGAAAGATGTCGACGCCCTCCGCCGCCGGTTCCCGGACGCGGAAGTCGAGGGATGAGTGGGCAGTCTCCGGCACGGGGTATGCTTCTCGTGTCTCGTCTCGAACGAACGAAGAGGGACAATCATGCCCGAACCGAAGAGCCCGCCCGAACAACTTCCGGAGAAGGATTGGTTGCTCACCCGGCTGGACGATGCCCCCCTCCCGACCCCGCTGGACCCGGCCGGGCCCGCAGCTCGCGGTTACCCGGCCGATCCGAAACCGGTGCCGAAGCGAGGTCAGGGCGATCCGCGTGAAACCAACCCCGCCCCGGACGACATCGGCCGGTCGGCGTGAGCTGGTGCTACGCGCTGCCCGATTGGCTCCCGGGACTGCGGCTGTCCCGGGAGGAGCCCCTCACTCGTCTTCCGTTTCCGGGATCGGGCTTGCCAGGTCACCGGACTTGTAGCGCGACAACTGTCGCCGGTAGAGCCGACTGCGGGGATACTCCGAGGCGAGTTTGGTCATGATGGCCATTGCGGCAGCGCGCTCGCCGCGGCGGAAGTGGACCTCGGCCAGCGTCTCCCGGAAGACCGCCGACTCCGGGGTAGCCTCGACTGCCTCCTTCGCGTACCCCAGCGACCGGTCCAGTTCCCGCCTGCACCCCGCGCCGAGCGCGGCCAGGGCGTTCCGCGCGGACGGGCTCTCGGGGTAGTCGGCCAGGACCTTCTGATATGCCTTCCACACCCGGCCGAACAGCTCGTCCGCCTCTTTCACCCGGCCGAGGTGGTCCAGGTCGGGCACCATCCCCGTCGCGAGCTCGACATGCCCCGGGGTGATGTCCAGGCACTCCCGGGCCCGGTCCATCGCCTCCCCCACCTTCCCGGCCGCGAGCAGGCCGCGGGCGCGGAACACGAGCATCTCGTGCGGGACCTGCAGGTACGCGGTCGTGTCGACGTAGTGGACCCCGGGTGACTTGATCAGCACGAGGAGCGAGCGCTGGACGCACAGCTCGGCGGTCGGCCAGTCGCGGGCGAGGGCGGCCGCGCGGGCCGTCTGGTTCATCACGTTCCCGAAATAGAAGTCGCGGCTCCAGCACGCCCGCAGGAGCAGGTCGGTCTCCCGTTTGGCGGCCTTCGCCTCTCCCCGCCGGATGAGCTCTTCGAGGAACTTCCCGCGGGCCCGCTCGTTCCCCAGCCCGACCCAGTGGGCGAGGTCCGTCCGCCGCCGCCCCTCCGCGCCGTTCCCGGCCTTCGCAAGCGCGCGGCCGGACAGGAACAGGAGCAGCGGCTGGTCCGGAAACCTCTTCCACCCGGCCTCGAACCGCACGGCCGCGTCGGCGAACCGGCCGCGGTCGTAGAGGAAGTCCCCGTACTCCAGCCACGGGCGGGAAGCGTCGGACGTGCCGAACACCCAGGCCCGCGCGCCGATCAGGTCCGGGCCGTCGGCGGCGGCCTCGGCGGCGGCGGCGAACGCGGTCTCCGCCTCGTCGAACCGGCCGGCCCCGCTGCACGTCGCGGCGAGGGCTGTCAGCCGGGTTACCTTCCGGCGGAGGGCGGCGGAGTTGAGTTCGGACCGGCCGCCCGGGGTTTCGGCCGCGCTTTCCTCGGCGAGGATCTTCACCGCCTCGTCGGCCGCGGCCTTCGGGGCCGTCCCGTTTAGGAGGTCTCGCACACGCCGCATCGTCGGGCCGGGCTCCAGGCCCGGATTGAGCCGGGTACGCAGGGCCCGGAACAGGGTCTCGGCGGCGTCGGCCTCGGTCCCGAACATGAGTTCGAAGACTGTCTCGCCCTCTTCCGGGTCCGGGCGGGCGGCCTCCTCGCGGACGAACAGGGCGGCGTGGTCGCACGCGAGGTCGCGCAACCCCACCCGCAACTCCGACCGCAAAAGCGCCCGTCGGGCCGATGGGGCGTCGCCGCGGGCGTGGTCGTCGGGGGTGCGGAGCCCGTCGGCCACTCGGGTAAAGAGTTGGACGGCTTCGCCCCGCCGGCCGGTGATCAGCAACACTCGCGCGCGGCGGAGGGCGAACTCCAGTCGTTCCTGCGGGCCGACCGTCTCTGCGGTGTTCTTGCCCGGCCCGATCAGGTCGAGTGCGTCTCTGTAACGCAGCCCGGCGATCAGGATCTCGGACAGGAGGCCGAAGTTCTGCCGCTTCTCCAGCAGCAGGTCCGTCGCGTCGCCCGCCCGGTTGTTCAGGAGGAGGGAGAACGCC
>JAQGHQ010000455.1 GCA_028288765.1 Gemmataceae bacterium
GGCCGCCTGGGGCGAGAAGAGCGGCCGGGACGGCCGCGCTCCCAGGGAAAAGTCAGGACCCGCGGGGCGGCACGACGTCTCCCGGGAAGTACTCCAGCGCCGCGTTGAGCGGGATCGGGGCGACGTACCCGAGGCCACAGATGGACGTCTGCTGGAGGGCGTCGTTGAGCGCCCGGACGTCGGCCGCCACGCACGCCGGGTCGTCCTTCTTCGTCCCGAATACTTCGTCCCGGGTGAGGTCCCCGGTGGCCCGCCGGGCGAGCAGGGCGGTGCCGATCTGGAACAGCTTCTGCGACCCCAGCCGGCACGGGACGCACTTCCCGCACGACTCGTTGCGGTAGAACCGGGTGAAGTTGACCGCGTGGTCGAGGACGTCAGCACCTTCAGCATACACCCCGATCCCCGCCCCGAGCATGGCCTCGACCGGGAGCCGGAAGACTAAATTCAAGTTCCTGAAGAAATTCAGATCGAGGAGCACCGCGCGGATATCCAGGTGCGTGGACCCGGGCGGCAGGTTTGTCCGGACGAACCACGTCATGATTTCCCGGTCGACGTCCGAGCGGAGCTTGGCGACCGCCCCGGCGAGCCACTTCTCGTACTCGTCCGGCCCGGGGATCCGGACGGGGATGCGGGCCGGCATTAGCCCGCCGGACGGGCCGGACGGGGCCACCGCCTTGAGCGGTTTTCCGCCCACCACCCCGTCGCAGTACCGCGCGTCCTCGAGGAGTTCACCGAACGGTAGCCCGACCGGGACCTCGTACACCCCGGGCCGGACGACATCGCCGCTGACCGAGAACAACCGCCGGCCAGCAAACCCGGGACCGTCGGGGCGGCCCGGAATCCGCCACCCGCTGGCGGCATAAGCTGCCCCGCCGCGGAGCTGGATGAACGGGGCCCAGGCCAGGGTCTCGACGTTGTTCACCACCGTCGGCATGTCCCGCAGGCCGTTGGTGAGTAGTTCCGGCGGACGGTTGCGAGGCTGGGCCCGGCGGTCTTCCATCGCCTCCAGCAACGCGGATTGTTCCCCGCAGATGTACCCGCCAGGGCTCTCGAACACCTCGACCGGGAAGGCGATCCCGGTCCCGAACACGTCCGGCCCGCACGCCCCGAGTCGGGCCGCCCGCTCGATCTCGGCGCGGACCGCGTGGATCTGTTCCTGGTACTCGTGGCGGATGTACACGTACCCGGCGGCCGCGCCGGTCATGAGCCCGGCCAGGATCACCCCCTCGACCACCAAATGAGGAGTTCGGAGAAGAAGCTCGCGGTCCTTGAAGGTCCCCGGCTCGCTCTCGTCCCCGTTGCACACCACGTACTTGTCCGGCTTCCGCTCGTCCTTTTCCTCCCGCCACACGTCTCGCCACTTCTGGTACGCCGGCATCCCGGCCCCGCCCATCCCGAGGAGCCCCGCCGCCCGCATCTCGGCGAGAGGCGGATACTCAGCCTCGATGAACCGGTCGAGGTCCGCCTCCGGGACGCCGGCCGGGACTTCTGGAACCGGAGAGAGGCCGCTCGCCAGCCGGCCCTTCAGGAACTCGGCCACCTTCCGGACCGCCCGGTAGTCCCGGGGCAGTGCATCCCACCCGTATGGGTCGATTTCCCAGCGCGGGACCTCCGGCGGCGGGTGGTCGGCGGCCGTCGCGGGGCGGGGCGGGGAGGTGTACTCCCCCCGGGGGTCGGCGGCCGGCCCATCGGCCCGGTTCGTATTCGGCCGGTAGGCGGCGTCGGTGTCGGGCTCCGGCCGGGGACAGCCGGCCGCCAGTTCCCGGACGATCCGGACCAGCCGGTCCCGGAACGCGGCGAATGTTTCACCGGGGGTCGGAGCGTAAACCCAGGCGTGTTCGTCTGCCGGCATCGGCAGCGAGTGTCGTTCGACCCACACCGCCGGGGCGCGGTCACACCGCCCGAGGCAGGACACCCCCTCGATCATCACCCGGCACCGGTCTGCCGATACGTCGGGGTGAGTGCCCGAGCCTTGCTCGCGGACGGCGTGCTCCTGAGCAGCGCGAAGAAGGTCCGCCGAGCACTCGACAGTTAGCTGGGGAAGGCCGTCCGGGGCGAGCAGCTGCGCCGCCCCGCGGAGGTGGCAGGTGTAATCGCGGCAGACCCGGACTTCGAGCCCGGCCGGGTGGGTCCGCTCCAGCCGGAACGCCGGGAAGAAGCTGCTCACGTCCTCGATCCGGTAGAGTGGAACGCCGATCTCCCGGGCGAGCGCCTTCAGCTCCTCGTCGGGCAGGCACCCGAACCGGTTCTGGATATCGCGGAGCCGCTGGACGATCATGCGCCTCGGGGGGTGAGGGTGACGGGACTGCGGGACGAACCCCGGTCGGTCAATCCTTCCGGCCGCGGAAAAACTGAGCAAGGTCAAGCTGCCCGGTCGGACCGCGGGCGGCCGCGCCGCGGCCCTGGAGCGGGTGGTCGCCGTTGTGGTACTGGTGGCAGTCGGTGCATCCGTGCCGGATACCGCCGCCGACCGTCGCCGCTCCGCCCGGGGCGAGGAACTTCGTGCCCGCGGGCGAGTGACACGCCTGACACGACGCTACCCCGCTGATACGGATCGGTTCGCGCTCGTCCACCAACCCGTTCGGGGCAAAGCCCGGTCCGGTCCCCGGGTGGCAGGTCGCGCACGTCAGGGCGCGGTGCGAAGGGTGATCGAACCGGGCGTGAGGGAACCACACGGTCGGGCTCCCCATCGGGGCGACCCGGACCCGTCGCAGCTCGGCCACGGTGTTGGCGGGGCCGGTAGTGTCGTGGCATTTGCCGCATGCGTACCCCCCACCGATCAGCTGGCCCGTCGCGTCCGGCGGGTTGGACCCGAGGAAGAGGGTCTTCAGAGCCTGACCGCTAAGTCGGTCGATCTCCTGGTGGAACCCGGCGGGCGGGCCCGGGTCCGGCGGGTCCAACCGCCCGCCCGGTCCGACAACGGCCGCGAGAGCGGGATGGCTTCCGGCCGCCAGCCGGTTTGCGTATTCGCCCTTTAACACCTGTTCCAGCTCCCCCGGCTGCTTGCGGTGGGGCAAGTCGAACTCGCCGACGACGAACGCACCGCTCGCAACCCCGGCGGGGCTCCGGACCGGGTGGCATGATTTGCAGTGGGCGTCGAAGTTCACCGGCAGGTAATACGTCCCCGCGGTCCGGGGGGGAAGGATCGATTCCCGGGGCTGGCCGGCGAGCGCCTGTGTCAAGAGATCGAACTTTCGCGCGTCCGGGTCGTCGGGCCGGGCCACCGGCCCCGCCGTGCCGCTGTCGAGCTGATGGCAAGAGCTGCAATCGAGGGCGACGGCCGCGGCATCGGGCCGCCCGGGCTGACGGTAGCGGTCCGCCGCCGGCCGCCCGGAGAGGCGTTCGAGCTTTGCGAGGGTCCAGGCCTCGTCCTTGCCTTCCGTCGCGGGCTTGTACACCAGGCCGGGTGTCATGTGCAGGGCGTGGCTGAACTTCAGCGCCCGCGGATACGGGGTACCCGGCGGGTGATCGACGAGTCGTCGGAACTCCGGGTGGTCTTTGGCGAACCGGGTGATCGTCGGGGCGAACGGGGTCGGCCCGATCCGGTGGTCCGGGAGATTTGCGTGACACCGTACGCAGTGGTCGTCGGTGAGCTTGACCAGAGGGTTCTCCCGCCCGTCGTGGTCGTGGTGGCAGTTCGAGCACCGGTTGTGGAAGGCCCGCTCCTCGTCGCCCAGGGCCGCGTGGTGGGCCGGGCCGGCGTGGCATTTCTCACACGTCAGGTCGTGCCATCGGTCGCGTGCCGTGAAGACTGACAGCGGGTTACGGGCGAAGTCGGCGCCTGATGCGGATCGGTGGCAGACCTCGCAGGTCGATTCCCACGCGGCGTGAGCGTGGGAGAGAGGGCCGTGGGTGTGCGAGTACACCGCCCGCGCCGGGGCCGCCCAGTCGTACCCGACCCACCCGACGACCACCCCGAGGGCGGCCACGGCGAGCACTGCCTTGGCCCGGTGGACGCCGCGAAGCTGGTGGAAGTACCCCCGGTTGCCGGTGTACGGGTCGGAGCGGTCGCGGCTGGGGGAGCGTGGCATGGGCGGGCGTCACCAGTATTTCAGGGCCCGGACGGCGTGGAGCAGCATCAACCCGGTCATCGCGACCGAGAGCGGGAGGTGGAGGACCAGCCAGTTGTGTAGCCAGAAGTTCAGCCGGGCCTGGACGTCCCACTGGCGGCGCAGGTCGCAGAGTTGTTCGAGCTGGTCGAGGATCGGGACGGCGTCGGCCGGGACCTCTTCCCGGAGCTGGGCGAACCGTCGCTCGACCTCGGTCCGGGCAAACAGCTTGGTCCCGGCCCGGTGGCCCTCCCGGAGATAATCGAGCAACTCCTCCTGAAAGGCCAGTAGGTCTCCGGCCGCCGGCCCGGTGAGGAGTGGCTCGGCCCGCCGAACGAGGATCGCCGCTCCGGTCCGCTCGGCCGGGGCCGCCGACACGAGTTGGTCGGCGTCCGGCGGGGCGGAAACGAGCCCGTCGATCAGCCTGGCGGCTTCCCGGGCGTGGTAGTCACCGACGAAATCGATCTGGGACGCGACCGTCTCTCCCGGCACCTCGGCCAAGATCTTTTGAGGAAGCCACTGCTGCAGGACGAGCCCCCAAACCCCGCTCGCCGTGACGAGCAGGAACAGGACCAGGGTGGTGGCGGTGAGTGGGCCGCCGAAATCGAACCCGGTGTGGACGAGGATGACCGGAAGGCAGATTAGCCCGAGCCAGATGTGCAGCTGCATCCACACCCGGGTCGCCCCGAGCCGTCGCCCGCGAAACCACTTCCGGGGGAGTAACGCCATCTCAAACAGGACGATCAACCCGCCGGTCAGCCCGAGCAGGACGCCATACCAGCTGCTCGCTCGCGGCCAACCCCAGAGGCCGACCTCCGCCCCGGCCCACGGCACTCCGGTCCCGGCGGCGGCGATCACCGCCGTGTAGAAGAGGACCCGCGCGACCCGCCCGGGGATCGATCTATGCTTCCCGAACAGCACGCACTCCCCCGTTCGCCCGGGACCACCGGTAAAGCAGCTGAGACTGACGGATGAGAAAAGTCGTTGAAGATGTTAGCCTGCGAGATGTTGCGTGTCAACGACCCAAATTGACCCGCGGCCCATCGGCCTGATCGGTTCGGCAATTGAGTCCCGGCACGGAAACGAAAATGTCCCGGCAATGGACTCTCGACGACGGGGGATGCGGAAGACAGCAACGCCGTCCCGTAGGGACGGAAGCGGACCCTGGAGCAGCCTGGCGCGAAGGACGGCCAGCGGGGCGGAGGCGGTCAAGGACATGAGCGACGTGATCGGGAGGCGACCCCGCGCGGCATTTCCAGCACCCGCCCGCGCGTCTCAGAATGCCGACCGCTTCCCGTTCGCGTACGGGTTGAAGGGACGGTCCCCGGGCCCATCGCCCCCGAGACCATCACCCCCGGGTGGGGTCGGGTGGTCGAGGACCCCGATCAGGAGGCGGAAGAAGACGGCCATCGGCAAGGCCAGCAGGCAACCGAGCAGGGCCCCGCTGATGACGCACGCGCCGAGCCCGACCACGCCCAGAACCGGCCGCCCCTTCCGGCTCCCCGCGGACAACGGCCAGAGACCGCAAATGACACCCGCAGGTAACGCCCCGAGCAGATGGCCGAAAGCATAGGCCTGACTGTTTACGTCTACCGCAGCGAACAACATTTCGACAGTCCTAAATTAGTTAACGAGTCTGCCCATCTCGGGAGTCTAGGTCACACCTCGTCGGCGTGCGGCGACGGGAATCCGATTTCTTGCTCGCATCCAGGCCGAATCGGCTAATTCTTGGCGGTCCGCATCATCCCGCGAAGAAATTGAATGCCACCGAACACGATGGCGCCCCAGGCGACGACGTACGTCCCGCCGCCCGCGGTGGCCGCGGCCAAGAAGGACCCGACCGTGACGACGATCCCCCCGACGCACCACAGGCCGCCGTAGAACTCCGACCGGCCGTCATCTGGCGCGTTCGCCGGTGGGCAGTCGGACCCGAGACTCATACGGCGGCCGAGATTCCGCACGATTTCGCGGGCGGACTCGGGGTCCGTAGCACTTTCGACCAGCTTCCGCTTGATCTCCTCCGCCGGGTATCCGTTGCGGGCCAGATCCACGGCGAATCGACAGGCGGCGTCGCGGGACGCGCGGGGGGGTTGCTCATCAGGACCGGACACGTGAG
This sequence comes from Gemmataceae bacterium, assembly GCA_028288765.1. GTDB lineage: Bacteria > Planctomycetota > Planctomycetia > Gemmatales > Gemmataceae > Urbifossiella. Next base: position 6,166 of record JAQGHQ010000455.1, read on the forward strand.
CTTCCTCGGATCGGACCGGCTGGTCGGCAGTTTTCCCGCGCTCCGGCCGGAACCATTTAAACGAGAAAGCATAGGACAGGAATTGGCCGCTTTGGAGGTTGTGGGTCACTGGCGTATACGACTGCCGGCCGAGGGGGTAGTGGTGGCCCGGAGCTACCCATTTCCAATCCCAGTTCGTTTTCGGGCCGGCATTCCCTGGGTGTATACTGTCGGAGGCGCGGGTCGGGCGGGGGAACCGTGGTCCGTGACGTGCAGCTCACCCCACCCGTGTCCGGATTCCGGGACGGGGGGAATGGGGCCCCGGCTGGGAGTTATTTTTTGCGGAGCGTACCCAATCTACACATTTTCTTCACAATCCGGGCCGGCCCACCGTCGCCGGAAAAGTCAATTTTTCCATACGAACCCAATCTACACATTTCCTTCACAATTCATGCCGTTCCTTACACGGAGCTTGCAGTGTGATGGCATGCCTATGATGGACTTCCCGAATCACCCGACGGATCGGTCTTTCGAACTCCGAGTGGGGTCTTCCCGGCGGAAATGTCTATTGCAGACCCGTCGCAACCCGTCAAACTGAAATGCGTTACTCATTCGTTCGGTCACCTGATCGACTCCGGCTGGGGGTCAAGATCAACTCCCCATGAGTTGGCTCGTTCGCACCGTTTTGTTCCTTGTCGGCGTCGGACTCGCCCCCGCGGTGATGTGGGTGTCCGATATCGGCATGCGCACCGACAGATCAGATGTCGTGGAGCTGGCCGGAGCGGGACCGGCACCAGCCACCGGAGGCCCGGACCGACGGGGGACTGTCGGTATCGGCGGGTGTCTGGCCGGAGGCTGCCATGGGGGCGCGGCGGCTGCATCATTGAGCGGTACGGTCGAAGTCCGGTGGCCGAGTTCGGCCACACACTGGCTGGCGGCGGACCCGCACACTCGGGCGTATGCGGTCCTTGAAGGGGAGCTGGCCGCACAGATCATGAGCCGACTCGGCATGCGAGATGAGAGCGGCCGGACGATTCGGGCCACCGAGTCTGCCCGCTGCCTCGCGTGCCATACGAATCCGGCCCTTGCGACCGACGGTCCGGCGCAGCCGACGGTGCGAGCCCTGCGAGAGCAGGGGGTCAGCTGTGAAAGCTGTCACGGGAATGCCGGGAGGTGGCTGCACGACCACACTGGCTGGACGGCCGCGACCCGCACGGCCGGGTACGCCGCACTGGACATGGTCCCGCTATACGACCTGGGGGAGCGGGCGGGCGCGTGTGCCGGGTGCCACGTCGGGACGCCGGCCGACCCGCAACGCGGCTATCCCGTCCGGGACATGAACCACGACATGATTGCGGCCGGCCATCCGCGTTTGAACTTCGACTTCGCCGATTTCCAGCACCGCCTTCCCGCCCACTGGAACGAACGGGATCGGACCCGCGATGGTAGCCCGCCTCGCGACCCGGGCTTCGAGACACGGGTGTGGTTGGTCGGCCGGGTGGCCCACGCCGAGGCCGCCTGCCGGTTGCTGGCCGACCGGGCCGATCGCACAGACTATCACTCCAGCCCCGCGCCGTGGCCGGAATTCGCGGAGTTCAGCTGCGTATCGTGCCACCACACGCACGGCGGGCCGTTCCCGACCCCGAACGGCGAGAGCGGCCGGCGCGCGGGGACGTCGGAGTGGCAACCGATCTGGCCGGTCACCCGTCCGGACGAGCTCGCGCACCTGTCCGGGCTCGGTCCGACGTCTCAAGTCCGAGATGTGGCCAGGACGATCACCGAACTCCAGAGGACAATCCAAAAGACCCGGCCGACCCCCAAAGCAACCCGCGACGCCGCGGTCGAGGCCGCGAAGATGCTCGGCGTGCTGCGGGCGGAAGTAGCCGCCGCCGACGGGCCGCGGGTTCAAGAAGCGGTCAAGGAACTGCTGGCCGCGGCGACGACCCGAAAGCCGGCTCGGGACCTCGACCGGGACCTCGCGTGCCAGTTATTCCACGGCTTCACGGCGGCCGAGCGGGCCCGGGTGGGATTGGGCGGGAAACCCGAAGCCGCCGTGTTCGACCGCATGCGTGATCGGTTGGTGCTCCCGCGGGGAACGCTCCGGTTTGATGTCCCGGCCGGGATCGGCATCGACTTGAAGAGCTTGTCGAGGTAGACCGCGGAACCCGCGCACGGAAGCGAGAACCCAGTGGCGAAATCGTCGTGCGTATCGTGGGGTGTCTCATCCTGGGAGTTGCTGTCGCCGGGTGGGCGGTGGGCGGTCCTGGCGACCCGGGCCGCCTCACGCCGCCGCGGCCGGACCTGTCCGGGACGCCGTACGGACTCGGTAAACCTGCCGGGGTGTACGCCGCGGCGACGTCGTGTTCGGCGGCGGCGTGCCACGGCGGGGGGCAGGTCGGGCGGGTCGGGAGCGAGCACACGACCTGGGCCGCGGACCTGTCTGCCGGTCCGGCCGCCCCGCACGACCCTCACGCCAGGGCGTACCGGGTGCTGTTCAACGACGCCTCCCGGCGGATGACCGAGCTACTCGAACCGAACGCCGCCGGGCGCGTCCCGGCACACCGGAACGCTCTTTGCCTGGCATGTCACATGGTGGGTGGGGAAAAGGACGAGACGGTCCGGGCTGAGGGGGTCGGATGCGCGGCCTGCCACGGGCCGTCGGCGAACTGGCTGACGACCCACTACCTTCCCGAATGGAAGGGACTATCGCATCACGAAAAGTGGGGCCGCGGCTTCGTCCCGACGAAGAACCTGGTGGCCCGGGTGCTGAACTGTGCCGGCTGCCACGTCGGCGGGGCCGACCGAGAAGTGAACCACGACCTGATCGCTGCGGGTCATCCCAGGCTGGCGTTCGAGTACACGCGGTTCCACTATCAACAGGATTACCGCAAGCACTGGGAGGAACGAACCCCGCAGCCGGACTTCGAGGTCCGGGCGTGGGTAATCGGGCAGGCGGTGAGCCTGCGGGCGGCGGTCGACCTGCTCCGGGCGCGGGCCGCGCGGGTGGCCAAGAACGACCCGTCGACACCGTGGCCGGAGGTCAGTGAGGGCAGCTGTTATTCCTGTCACCAGAGTATCGCCCGCGACCCGTTCCCCGAAAGCCGCAAGGACACGCCCCGGGGGCTGGCGAGCCCGCACAGCCGGGCTTCCGGTGCCGTCCCGTGGCAACCGTGGTACAGCTCACTCGGCGGCTCGGCATCCGAATATCACGGCATCCTGGTACCGGACCGATCGGGCGTGGCACCCGTGGACCTGACCCCACTCCGCAAGGAGATGGAGAAGCGCAACCCGAACCCCGCGGAGGTCGCGAGGCTGGCCGGGCGGGCGGTCGAGGAACTGGATGCCTGGCTTGCGTTCTGGCAGACCGCTGAGGACACCCAGACGTTCGTCCGCCTGAGCCCGGACCAGTCCCGGGACCTGGGCCGGGTCATCGCGGGCGGAGCATTGACCGCAGACGGGAAGCTGGCGGAGTACGACTGGGACTCCGTCGCGCAGCGGTATCTCGGGCTGGCCGCGGTCTACCACGCCAACGGCGGCGCGGACCCAGTGGCCGGGTGGCGCGGCCCGCTCGACCAGCTCAGGAAGGGACTGGCGTTCCCCCGGTCGGGGGCGGACCGGTTCGACAGCCCGCGAGACTATCGGCCGGCGGACACGGTAGCTCCGTTCACCAGGCTCCGGACGATCACGACTTCGAGGACCGGCCGATGACCTCACGACTCGACCGCCGGGTCGGTTTCGCGACGGTGGCGGTCGGCCTGCTGGCCGTGTTCGTCGCCGGGTCGCCGTCGCCGGCTCATAATCCCGGGCCAGGCCCCGCGAAAGACCCCCTGATTCCGGCCAGCCCGGACGACGTATCGACCGGGTTCGCCGGCTGCCGGGCCTGCCACAACGAAAAGTACCCGATCGAGCCCAAGGGCAACCCGTTCGCCACGAAGTACAAGTCCCACCAGTTCGTTCTGCTCGGCGAAGGGCGGACGTGGAACGAACAGGACCCGCACTCCCGGGCCCACGAGGTACTGTCGAAGCCGCTCGGGCAGCAGATGACCCGGCTCCTCAAGTACGACGTAACCACGTCCCCGCGGTGCCTCACCTGCCACGCGATCGACGTGACCCCGACCGCCCCGCCGGAGAAGAAGCAGTTCGTGACGGCCGACGGGGTGACCTGCAACGCCTGCCACGGGCTCCGCAAACCGTGGCAGCAGGAGCACTACGCCGAGAAGAACAAAACGATCCCCTGGCGGACGATGCCCCCGGGAAAGAAGGAAGCGTACGGCCTGCGGAACCTCCGGGACCCGGCCGTGAAGGCCGCCCTGTGTGCCGGCTGCCACGTCGGGAGTGCGGCCGAGGATAAGGTGATCACCCACGAGATGTACGCGGCCGGCCACCCGCCGCTCCCGCCGTTCGAACTCGCCACCTTCATGGAGTGCCAGCCGAAGCACTGGGGCTACCCGGTGAACCCGGACCTGAAGTTCTTCACCCCCGAGGGGCTCGCCGCACACGCCGGGGCGGACTTCGCGACGGCCCATCCGAACTGGACGTGGGAGCTGTACCGGTTCCACCCGGCGGACCAGGAGGTGTTACTGGCCCGGTCGGTGGCGACGGGGGCGATCGCGTCCCTCCGGGCCGAGATGCGGATGATCGCTGCGGACGCGGCCGGGGTGGCGAACGACCTGCGGCCGGACGGAATGGACTACGCCCGGTTCGACTGTTACGCCTGCCACCACGACCTGAAGGTCCCGAGCGACCGGCAGGCGCGTGGGTACGAGGGCAAGCCGGGCCGACCGCCGCTCAAGGCGTGGGTCGCTGCTCTGCCGGGCGTGGTCGTCGAGCACGCCGCCGGCCTCCCCCCGCTGGCCGACACCGCGACGGAGTTCGGGCCGAAGTGGGAGGCCGTCCGGAAGGCGGCCCTGAGCCGGCCGTTCGGGGACCCGCCCGAACTGGCCAGGGCGGCCGACGAGATGGCCGTGTGGTGCGACGAGTTCCTGAAGAAATCCGAGGCGGACGGGAAACCGCTCTACCCGAAGGAGAAGGCCCGCGACCTGCTGGCCGCGATCGGGCGGGCCGCGACCTCCGCGAAGTGGACCGCCGACCCCGAGGCCGCGATGCACCTGACCTGGGCGTACGTGACGCTCCGGGGCGGGATCGGCGAACCGGTCCCGGACATCAAGCTGAAGGATCTCGGGGCGACCATCCCGGTGCGGGTGCGGTTCGAGCCGTACGCGAACGAGAACGGCGAACCTTACCCGGCCGGGGTCCAGATTGGCCCCCGGCTGGACCTGTTGCGGAAGTACCAGTCGATGGATTTCACGACGAAGTTCCGCGCTCTCCTCGGCGGGAAGTAGATGTTCCGACTTCGGAGGCAGGGGCCGAGCTGGCCGGGAGTTCGGGTTGAGTCGGGTGTCGGGCCAGGCTATACGGGTTGGGTAGCCGCTACTACCGGTTTCCTTGACGGGTTCGCACGGCCGGGCTATCGTGAAACCCGGACCAGAGAATCAATCCATTCCGCCGCGGTCGTTGCCCTGAGACCGCGGCGGACGAGGCGGGACCTACGGAACATGGCCGATCGCTCATACCGGTGGCTGCTGATCACCCTGGCGGTAGTCGGCCTGGGTATTGATCAAACAAGCAAATACGGCGTGTTCCGCTGGCTGTACAACGGCGGTGGGTTCAGCGAGGCGAGCGGGAACTCGTGCGATGTCGTCCCGGGGTGGTTCCAGCTGATCGCCCAGTTCGACCCGACCGTGCCGACCTGCGACTGCGGGTTCAAGGCCCTCCAGACGTGGAGCGCCCCGGTGATGCCGCGGGTGAACCACGGCGCCCTGTGGGGGATCGGCGGGTCCCAGAAGGGGACCGCGAACTGGTTTTTTGCCGGGGTGAGCCTCGTCGCCGCGGCGGCGATCCTGGTCTGGGGCACCCGGCGGGGCCCGGCCCGGGAGAGGTGGCTGAGCGCCGCGCTCGGGCTGATCCTCGGCGGGACCGTCGGGAACCTGTACGACCGGGTCGTGTTCGGCGGGGTCCGCGACTTCCTGCACTTCTACTACATCAACTGGCCGGTCTTCAACTTCGCCGACTGCTGCCTCGTCGTCGGGGCCGGATTATTGCTCCTTCAGGCGGTGTTCGTGTCTCCCCCGGCTCCCCAAACCGGTGCGACCCAGGCCGGGGGCGGCGACCCGGCGACCGCCGACGGGCCGAAAGCGTAGGCCGGTGATCGCACCGACCCGGGTCGCGGTCGGGAAGCCGGACCGGCCGCCGGACTCCTGATCGGTCGTCCGGCCACCCGTGACGCCCGGCGGTCACTTCTTCTTCGCGGCGATCGCCTTCTGGACGGCCGTGCCGAGGTCGGCGGGGGTCGCGGCGACCTCGATCCCGGCGGCCTTCAGGGCTTTGATCTTGTCGGCCGCGCTCCCGCTCCCGCCGCTGATGATCGCCCCCGCGTGACCCATCCGCCGGCCGGGCGGGGCGGTCTGCCCGGCAATGAACGCCGCCACCGGCTTGGTCACCTTGGCCCTGACGTACTCCGCCGCCTGCTCCTCCGCCGTCCCACCGATCTCCCCGATCATCAGGATCGCTTCGGTCCCCGGGTCGTTCTGGAACAGCTCCAGGAGCTCGATCTGCGTCGTCCCGATCACCGGGTCGCCGCCGATCCCGACACACGTTGACTGGGGATACCCGAGGCCGGTGAGCTGGAACACCGCCTCGTAGGTGAGGGTCCCGGACCGGCTGATGACCCCGATCCCCTGCTTGCCGGGCTCGGTCGGCTTGTGGATGTAGCCCGGCATGATCCCGATCTTGCACTGCCCGGGGGTGATGACGCCCGGGCAGTTCGGGCCGACCAGCCGGGTGTTCGGCTTCGTTTTGAGGAACCGCTTCGCCCGGGCCATGTCCAGTACCGGGATGCCCTCGGTGATGGCGACGATCAACCGGATGCCGGCGTCGGCCGCCTCCGTGATCGCGTCCGCGGCCCCGCCCGGGGGGACGAAGATCATGCTCGCGTCCGCCCCGGTCGCCTTCACCGCCTCGGCCACGGTGTTGAACACCGGCAGCTGTTTCTTCGACTCCTTCCCCTCCCAGGTGCTCCCGCCGCGCCCCGGGGTCACCCCGCCGACGAACTTCGACCCGTACAGGAGGCACTGGTCGGTGTGGAAACTCCCGGCCTTGCCGGTGATCCCCTGGCAGATGACGCGGGTGGACGAGTCGACGAGAATGCTCATGGATTGGTCCCGGGCGGGTGGTCCTACCGGATCGGGCCGACGAGGTACGCTACGAGCCGGTTATTCGATTGATACAGGCGGCCGAGGCGCCCGGCGAGCGTGAGATCCCGCCGAGTACGATCGGGACCGGCCGCCCGACTCGGACCGACCAGTCCGTATGTTCTCCCGGTCTCGTACACCCACGTCACTGCGGGAGTGCGAACTCGTCCACCTGCCACTCGCCGGGGCCCGGTCCCTTGACCAGCTTCAGGGTGCGGACCGTCGTCATCCCGCCCTTGGTGAGTTCGACCTTGAACTGGTCGGGGCCGACCGGGGTCACGGCGTACGCCCCGACCCCGCCGCCGAGCTTGTCGGCCAGCTCTACGAGCTTGCTCTTACTGAACTCGTACCCCTGTTCCTTGTCCTGGCTAAACGGCGCGGCCCACACCTCCCGTGCCTTCGGGGACAGAATGGCCCCGAGCAAGAGCGCCCGGTCCTCCCGGGACTGGGCACCGCCGGTGAGGGCGTCCAGGAACGCCTGGGCGGCAAACTCCTGGAACGGCCCGTCGGTCGCGGCCGCCTTCCCGTCAGTGGTCTTTGCCGTTCCGAGCCCGAACCAGTCCACCTTCCACGCGCCGTCCGCCTGGACCAAGCGGAGCAGGAACCGGCCGCCCCCGTTGTTGAACGACCCGACGAACACCGCCGCGGTCGGCGACCCGTACCCGGTCGGAAGCCCGATCCCGGCGAGCGCGCCGCCGGCCCGCTGAAGCCACGCGCCCGCTGCCTCGGTGCTGTACCCGCGCTGCTTGTCGTCGGGCGAGAGCGTCGGCTTACCGATCGTCTTCAGGAACGCCGGCGAGAGCCGGGTCAGGAGGTCGGCCGGGAACGGCCCCGGTTTCTCGACCGCGGCCCGGAGGTCGGCGATGAACTTCGTGGCCGCTTCCTGAGCCTGGTCCTGGGGGTGGAGTACGACCGGCCCGGTCGGAGCCGGGGGGGTGGGCGGTGTCGGCGGGGTGCCGACCGGCTCGCCCGGCGTCGGGCCTGGCGGGGGCGTCAGTGAGGTTCCCTTGAGGTCCGCCGGCTTGGTGTCGTCGGCCTTCGTGGGTTCAGCCTTCCCACAGCCTGTCAGGACGAGGAATAGCCCGGCGGCGAGGACGACGGCCGGGCGGGCGGACGTGAGCAGGGTCATTTCGCGGTTTCCTTTCCGGAGGCGGTCAGAGCTCAGGGTTGATTCGGCGCCGGGAGTTGGCCGGGCAACGCGAACAGGTCCCGGACGGGACACCGGAAGTCGGGCAGCACGCCGTTGCCGGTCAGCTCGTCGGTCTCGTCGAGAACCTTGGGGAACTCGTTCGGCCGGTACACGTTGACCGTCCGTTCTTCGGGGTAGATCACCCAGACGAGCGGGACTCCGCGGCGGTGATACTGGTCAATCCGCCGGTTCAACCTCCCCGGCCTGTCGGAAGGAGAGAATACCTCGACGACCAGCGCTGGCACGCGGTCGCAAAACGTCCGGCTCATATCCTCAGGGTTACGGGATTCGAGGAACACCATGAGATCGGGCCCGCGGACCGTATCAGGCCCCCGCTGGACAATCAAGCCGGTGTCATTCGTGCAGGCGTAACCCGCTCCGCGGCGGAACAAGTAATTGCCGAGCAGCATCGAGGTGAGCCAGCAGATGAACCCGTGTAGTTCCCCAGGCGAAGGCATCTCCATCACCTCACCGGCTTCGAGTTCGAACCGCTTCCCCTCGTTCTCCGGGCGGTTCGCCCACTCGAAGAACTCCTCCACGGTCATCTTCGGGGTGGTTGTCGTCGCCATGCCGTCGCCCTCCGTGGGAGTGCGGGGGTCACTTCGCCAGTTCGACCACCATTTTCGCCCCCTCGGTCAACCCCGTGGCGACGCGGATCGCCGGCAGTTCGGCCTTCACCCCGTTCAGGATCTCCCGGGCCTTCTCGACCTCGTTCCCCTCCAGCCGGACGACCACCGGGACCTTGAACCCGACCTCCCGCCCGGCCTTCACCAGCGCGTCGGCGATCCGCGCACAGCTCGCGATTCCGCCGAACACGTTCACGAAGATCGCCTTCACCTTCGGGTCGGACAGGATGATCCGGAACGCCTCGACCGCGTTCTCGGCCGTCACCCCGCCGCCGACGTCCAGGAAGTTGGCCGGCCCGACCCCGTACTGCTTGCCGTGGTGGTTGACGATGTCCATCGTCGCCATCGCCAGTCCGGCCCCGTTCACCAGGCACCCGACCGTGCCGTCGAGCTGGATGAAGTTCAGGCTCGCCTTCCCGGCCCGGATCTCGACCGGGTTCTCTTCCCCCAGGTCCCGCAGGGCCTCGATGTCCTTGTGCCGGAACAGGGCGTTGTCGTCGAAATCGAACTTCGCGTCGAGGACGACCACGTCGCCTTTCTTCGTGATCGCGAGCGGGTTGACCTCGGCGAGGGTGGCGTCCTTCTCGAGGTACACCCGCGACAGGGCGAGCATGATCTTCTCGACCTTCGCCACCTGGTCGCCGGTGAAGCCGAGCTCGTAGGCGAGGCGGCGGGCCTGGAACGGCTGGAGCCCGTTCTCCGGAGCGAACGGCACCTTGAGGATCTTCTCGGGCGTGTCGTGGGCCACCTTCTCGATGTCCATCCCGCCCTCGGCGCTGGCCATCAGCACCGGCAGCCCGAGGGCACGGTCGAACACGACGGCGACGTAGAACTCCCTGGCCGGCTCGGCGTCGGCCTGGACGATCAGGGTGCGGATCGGCTGACCTTCCGGCCCGGTCTGGAGCGTCTTCAGCGGGTACTTGAGCATCAGCTCGGCGACCGCCTTCGCCTTCTCCCGGGTGGGCACGAACTTCACCCCGCCGAGCTTGTCCGGGTGCCCCTGGAGCTGCCCGGCCCCACGGCCGCCGGCGTGGATCTGGGCCTTGATCATGGCCCCGGTGCCGCCGAGCTGGTCGAACGCGGCCGCCGCCTCGTCGGGCGTCTTGACGACGACGTGTTTGGGGACGTTCGCCCCGGCGGCGGCGAGCAGTTCCTTGGCCTGGTACTCGTGGACCTTCATCGGGATGGCTCCGGCTGCCGGCGGGGCGCGGCGGCTGACGACGGGATACGGAATCCCTGCCCGTTATATGGCCCGGGGTGCGCGCCGAACACACCGGCCGGAACGCCCCTTGCGGCGGGCAGAACCGTTCCGGGTTGGAATCTGGGGTGACCCGGGCGTACGAGCCGGCCGTGGTACCCAGACGAGCCAACTTCCTGGACGGAACCGCCCGGGGATAGGCAAGTAGCAGGAGAAGATCTACCCGCTTCGTAGGGCACGCACTGCGTGCCGGGTTTTGTTAGCGAAACGGCACGCAGTGCGTGCCCGACAAGACGCCTCGGCCCCCGTGTCTTCGTCATCCTGCGGGTCACTTTACTCCTGCCGAACGCCTTACGCCGCGGTGGGCCGGGGCCGTTCCCGACAGCGCCAGGCCGGCCGCGGTCCGCGGCCCCCGGTCGGCGGGTCGTTCTGCGAACCGAACTCCCCACCCACTCTCCAGGGCGGCCAGGCCGGCCGCAACGTATCGATCTCACCCGGCAGGCCATGCCGCGAAACGAACCCCCTGGCAGGGTCTGGCAGGGTCTGGCAGGTTTGGCAGCGACGATCGGCCGCGGCCGCCCGTTCGGGATGGGAGTTTGTCCCCGCGAGGGCGAACAACAGTCCTACCAGGAGCAGAAGAAGAAACCCCACCCCCGCCCTCCCCGCAACCGGGGAGGGGGCCAGACACCCGGCCACCGCCCCGGTCGGCTCTCCCCCCGGTTGCGGGGGGATCAACGGAGGTCGGGAAAGAAACCCCACCTCTGCCCGTTCTCCCGCACCGGGCGAACGCACCTCATTCCCCCGCGAGGACGTTTGGCCGGACGCCGCGTCTCGGTCGGCCGTGCCCCCATCCGTCGCGGGAGCGGGTCTGGTCGGAGCCGTCCCGGGCAGCTCGTTCCCGGTCGGAGAAACGATCCCACCTCCCGGCCCGGGTCGGTCCGGGGGCGGGGGCGGGGGCGGACCGGGGGGGCCGAACGGCCCGTCGCCCGGGTCGGACGGGTCGGGCGGGTCCCACGGCGGGCCCAGGTCGGACGGCTCGGACCCGGCGTCGTAGAACGGCGGCTCCAGGGAGGTATCGTGCTTCAGCCCGTGGTCCCGGGCGGTCTCTTCCTCGAGCCTGAACAACCGCTCGCCGAAGTCGACGTCCGCCCGGACCTTCAGGGTCAGCTGGATGACCGTCTTGGCCGCCCGGATCTGGACGTGCGGGTTGTCGTGCCCGACCAGCTGGTTCAGGTGGTCGCAGGCCGAGAGCAAGCCGTCGTTGAGCTTGCTGTAGGCGGTGGCCAGGACGGCCGCCCGGACTTCGTTCACCCGGGCCTGGATCGCGGGGTCTTTCATCCGCCGGTAGGCGGTCCGTTCGCTGACCCCGGCGGCCCGGGCGGCCTCGACCACGGTCTTCCCGGTGGCCAGGCCCTCGGCCAGCATCTCGTCCGCGTATTGCTGGTTGGTCCGCGCCATGCGCGCTCCTCTCGGGGGTGGGGGTGTGGAACGGACCGTCCGCCGGGTGGGGGGGCACCCCCGGCCAGTCGGCCCGGTTCAGCCCATTATAAGCAACGCATTAGGTGATGCAATACTAATACCTGAACCCGATGAGGCGGTCACATTTTCGGCGGCGGCGTGACCCGCGCGGCACCGACCTCAGCCGGCGAGCCGTTCAGCTCGATCGGGGTAGGTCCGGCGCGACCCGCGAGCGGGTACCCCGGCCGGACTGCCTGTGCCGCCGGGGTACCCGCTCGCGGGTCGCGC
>JAQGHQ010000461.1 GCA_028288765.1 Gemmataceae bacterium
GGGGGGGAGTATGCTCCCGCGGGGAAATTGTGCCCGCGGAAGGAAGCGGAACTCGGAAAAAGATTTGGTTGTGCCTCGTCAGGGACAACCGTCTTTCCTCGTGAGCTACGCTTCCCATCGCCGCGCGGGCCGCGCGGGCCGGGTCAGACGCCCGGGTTCGTTCACTCGCACGTGTCGGGTCGTCAATGCTCGATCGGTTCCCGGTGCTGGCGGATGTCGGACCCGGTGACCCCGGCACGACCTGGGTGGTCGGGACGGGCGTCGCCGCCGCGGGCGCGATCCTCGGTCTGGCGGTCCTCTTCGCGCCGAAGGTCGTCCGGGCCGGCACACGCACACTCGGCCGGGCCCGGCGGACGGCGACCGGGGTCCGGGCCCCGGTCGGTCGGTGGGGAGCGAGGGACGGACCCCGGTACGACCGCGGTGGTGCGGGCTCGTCGGGTGACGGGACGGGGGCTGTGGGGTTGGGAGGAGTTGTCGTGGCGGTCCATTCTGATCCGGTCGCCGGACCTGGCGAGGCTGGCCCGGCGTGCGTGACCACGCTGACCCCGCCCCCCGTCGCCGCTCTGTCCGGCCTGACCGCGGCGGCCCCCGCCGGGGCGCCCGGGCTGCCGCGGGCGGCGGAGGACTGGTATCGGGCACTGTTCGACTGCAACCCGCACCCGATGTGGGTGTTCGACGCGGAGTCGCTCCGGTTCCTGGCGGTCAACGACGCGGCCCTCCGGAAATACGGGTACGCCCGGGACGAACTCCTGACCCTGACCGTCCGGGACGTCTGCCCGGCGGAGGGAGTCGATCGGCTCGTCGGCCCGGTGGCGGACCCGCCCGCGGTGGACGGCCAGACCGTCCTGTGGCAGCACCGGACGAAACTCGGGGTGGTGCTGGACGCGGAGGCCACGACCCACCGGCTCCGGTTCGACGGCCGCCCGGCCCGGCTGATCCTGGTCGGGGACGGGGCCGACCGGCGGCGGGCGGCCGCAACCCTTCGGGAGCGGGAGGAACTGCTCCGGAACGTCATCGCCCACATCCCGGGCGGGGTGTTCTGGAAGGACCGGGCGTCGATCTACCTGGGGTGCAACGACCAGGTCGTCCAGGACTTCGGCCTGGTCGTGCCCGGCGAGGTGGTCGGGCGGACGGACTTCGACATGGCCGCCGACCCGCAGGAAGCCGAGGCCAGCCGGACGTGCGACCGGCGGGTAATGGAGACCGGCCGGCCGCTCTTGAACCAGGAAGAAACCCGGACCCTGCCGGGCGGGGAGCGGAGAACGGTGCTGGCCAGCCGGGTGCCGCTCCGGGGGGCGGGCGGGGCGACCGGGGTGCTCGGGGTGTACCTGGACATCACCGAACGGAAGCAGCTGGAGGAGCAGTACCGGCAGGCGGCGAAGATGGAGGCGGTCGGCCGGCTGGCCGGGGGGATCGCCCACGACTTCAACAACCTCCTGACCGTGATCCGCGGGAACGCCGAACTCCTCCTCGCCGCGGCCGACTCGCCGGACGGCGTCCGGATGGTCGACGAGGTGCGGATGGCCGCCGACCGGGCCGCCGGGCTGGTCCGCCAGCTCCTGACGTTCAGCCGCCCGCAGTCGGTCCGGCTGAAGGTGGTGGACCTGAACGGGGTGGTGGCCGACCTGTCCGGCATCCTCCGCCGGCTGCTCGGGGCGGTGACGGTGGACGTCGAGGCCTCGCCCGTCCCCGTCCCGGTCCTGGCCGACCGGGGGCAGCTGGAGCAGGTGGTGATGAACCTGGCGGTGAACGCCCGGGACGCCATGCCGGGCGGCGGGCGGCTGCGGCTCGCCGTCGCGGAAGCCCCGGACGGCCCGGGCCGGCTCGCCCGGCTGAGTGTGTCCGACACCGGGACCGGAATGACGGACGAGGTGCGGGCGCGGATCTTCGACCCATTCTTCACGACCAAGGGGCCGGACAAGGGGACCGGCCTCGGCCTGGCCGTGGTCCACGGGATCGTCCGCCAGGCCGGGGGGGCGATCTCGGTGGCGTCCGCCCCGGGGGCCGGGACCACGTTCCACATCGACCTCCCGTGGGCCGACAGCCTCCCGTCCCCGTCGACCGCGATGTCCGTCCGGGCGACGACCCGGCGGGTGCCGGGCGGACAGGGGCGGACGGTCCTGCTGGTCGAGGACGAGGACGGGATCCGGGCCCTGGCCCGGCTGACGCTGGAAGGCCGGGGGTTTGCGGTGACCGAAGCCCCGGACGGGGTCGCCGCCCTGGACATCCTGGCCGCCGGGCGGACATTCGACCTGGTGGTCACCGATATGACGATGCCCGGGGTCGGGGGGACGGAGGTCGCCGGCCGGGCGGCCCAGGTCGACCCGACGGTCCGGGTGGTCTACATGTCCGGGTACGTCCCGGACGACGACCGGCTGGCCGAGCCGCCCGGGGCGGTGTTCCTCCCGAAACCGTTCACCCCGGCCGACCTCGTCCGGGCCACCGACCTCGCCCTGACCCGGGACCCGGCCTCGCGAGAACTCCGGGTCGCCAACTGGTGGGCGGCCGACGGCCCGGCCACCCCCGGCGCGTGAACCGGCGCCGGCGATCAGGATCGAGCGGCCGCCCGCCACCGGGGCGGGCCGCGCACCCCCGCGGGTTGTTCGCCCGGAATCCGCTTGAGAGAGTTCGGTATGACCCGTCGGGTATTGATCGCCGCCGACACGCCCCTGCTCGAGGCGGTGGCGCGCATGCTCCCCCTGCACCACGCCGAATGGGAGGTGCATCTCGCCCGGGGCGGGCCGGACGTGCTCGCCCGGATGGACGAGGAGCCGTTCGACGTCCTCGTCGCCGACGCCGAGTCGCGGACGACCCCCGCCGACGAGCTGCTCACCGAGGTCCGCCGCCGGCACCCGCTGGCCGTCCGGGTCGTGCTCACCGGCGAGGGCGACCGCGGGCGGTTGGTCCAGCTCCTGTCCCTGGCGCACCGGGCGCTGATCAAGCCGTGTACCGCCGCCGACCTCCAGGCCGTGATCCGCCGGGCGTGTTCCCTCCGCGAGTTGCTGAACAGCCCGGCGCTGGCCGCGGTCGTCGGCCGGCTCAGGAGCCTCCCGAGCCTCCCCGCCCTGTATACCCAGCTGGTCGTGGAGCTGGCCCGGCCGAACTATTCGATCGAGGCGGTCGGCGAACTGGTCGGCCAGGACGTGGGGATGACCGCGAAGCTGATCCAGGTGGCGAACTCCGCCCTGATCGGCCTACGGTGGCCGATCTCGACCCCCACCCAGGCGGTCCGGATTCTCGGGTCGGAGTGGACCAAGAGCCTGGCCCTGGCGGCCGGCCTCTTCAGCCGGTACGACCCGACCGCCCTGCGGCCGTTCTCGATCGAGGTTCTGTGGGAGCACAGCCGGCAGGTGGCCGGCCTGGCCGGGCGGATCGCGGCGGCCGAACGGGCGGGCGAGCGGACCATCCGGGACGCGGCCCTCGGCGGGCTGTTCCACGACATCGGCCGGTTGACTCTCGCGAGCCAGCTCCCCGGGCCGTACCGGGAGGTGCTCGCCCTGATCGAGAAGGACGGCCTGACCACGACCGAGGCGGAACACCGGGTGCTGGATGCGACGCACGCGGAAGTCGGGGCGTACCTGCTCGGGCTGTGGGGCCTGCCCGACGCCCTGGTCGAGGCCGTCGCCTGGCACCACACCCCGTC
Organism: Gemmataceae bacterium; assembly: GCA_028288765.1. Taxonomy (GTDB): domain Bacteria; phylum Planctomycetota; class Planctomycetia; order Gemmatales; family Gemmataceae; genus Urbifossiella. The sequence continues at coordinate 3,644 of JAQGHQ010000461.1, forward strand.
CCGGTGTCCCGGCGGGGCGTTCACCGCCCTGACCGCGGTCCACGCCGCCGACGCCATTCTCCACGCGGACGAGGGGATCGAGCCGGACATGGTGTACCTGACCCGGCTCGGGCTGGAACGGCGGTTGCCCGCGTGGAGACCCCTCGCCGCCGACCCCCAGCCGGTTCAGAGTGAGGTGTGAGTGGGGCTCGGTCGTGAGGTCGTGAGGTGGCCGACCAGACCAAGACCCGAGCGACTGAATCGGGCGATGCCTACGTCGGCCCGAACGGCACGAGCACCTCCTCCCGGCGGGGGTGCGGGAAGTAGTTCGCGAGCCCGTGCCTCTGGACGTGCAGGATCATGCCCGGGCCGACCAGCCTCCGGGCGCCGGGGGCCGCGTCCGGCGACCGCTCCTCGATCACATCCCGGGCCGCCGCCGGGTCGAGCCCGCACGCGACCAGGTACAGCCAGATGACCGTCGGCGACCGCAGGTGGCCGGCGACGCAGTGGACGTACACGTGCGCGCCCGGTTCCGAGGCCATCACGTGCAACGCGTCGAGGATCGGCATGATCTCCGCTTCGTCGATGCGGCGGAAGTCCTCGAGCGGGAACCAGGCAACCCCCCGGAAGGCCGCGTCCCCGCTCGTCACCTGGCTCGGCGCGTGCGACACATTCAGGACGTGCGTGACCCCGGCGACGAGTAGGTCCGCGGCCCGTTCCGGGGTCGCGAACCGACCGACCGACAGTGCCCGGGTGATTCGGTACATGACGTCAGACCGGTGTCTCGAGCAGGATGAGGGTGAAGTCGTCCGGAAACCCGCCCGTCCCGCGGAGCCGGGCCGCCTCTTGCAGCTGCGCTAACAGTTCCCGCCCGCCGGTGCGGATCCCCGCCGCGGTGACCCGATCCCACCCCGCGTAATTCCACACCCCGTCGCTCATCGCCAGCACCCGCCACGGCCGGGTCAAGCTCGTCTCGAACGGGACGAAGATCGCTCCCCCGGACCCAACCGGAGGGTTCTTGAACTGGTGGGCGGTCAGTTCCTGGGAGCCTCGCGGACCGACCGTAACCACCGCACTATCCCCGCTCGATGCCCCGGCCAGCTGATCGCCCCGGACGCACAGCCCAATGAGGGTGGTGAGCCCCGCGGTGAGGTCGGCGGCGACGACGGTATCGGCCTGGGCGAGAACGGATTGCCAGACGAGTGGGTCGAAGAGCTCGGCCGGCGGGTACTGCGACGCGGCGGCCACGGCCGTCTCGCACGCCAGCTGCGCGGCCCGACCTCCGCCCGCCCGGCCGCCCTGTCCGTCGGCCAGGCAACCGAGCTGGCAGTCCGGGTCGGCCGGGTGCGACCGGGCCACGAAGACGTCTTCGTTGACGCGGTGGCCGCCCACTTCGGTATACGACAGTAGGTGAATCATGAAGCGGCCGGGGGAACGGATCCGTCTCATATTACGCTACGCCGCCCGCCGCGCGTACACGTCGGTCCCGATCACGTCGTCGATCACGTCGAGCGTCCGCGCCGTCGCCCCCTGCTGGCGGCGGACCAGTTCCCGGGCCGCAGCCCCCATCCGCTCGCGCAGTGACTCGTCGGTCAGAAGCTTCGCCAGTTCTTGCTCCAGTTCCGCAGCGTCCTTCACCATCAGCGCCCCGCCGACCTCCACCAGGCGTCGGGCGGCATCCTTGAAATTCCAGACGTGCGGGCCGAACACGCACGGCACCCCGTACCCGGCCGGCTCGATCATGCTCTGCCCGCCCCGCTTCCCGTCGAGGCTCCCGCCGGTGAACCCGACGTCCGCCAGACCCCACGCCGCCCCGAGCTCGCCCACCGTGTCGAGCAGGACGACCAGCGGCATCTCGGCGAGCGGCTCCACGACCCGACTGCGGCGAACGAACGGCAGTCCGGACCGCTCGACCAGCCCGGCGACCTCCTCGAACCGGTCCGGGTGCCGCGGGACGAGGATCAGCCGGAGGTGCGGGAACCGATTACGAAGACGCGCGAAAACATCGAGAACGATTGACTCTTCCGGGGCGTGAGTACTCCCGGCGAGCCAGATCATCGGCCTTGGCGAGCGGGGGGCGTGAGCCCCCCGAGGAAGGTCCGACGTTTCGGGAGCGTATTGGTGGACCTCGGGGGGCTCACGCCCCCCGCTCGCCAGGGAGAGGAGTCGGGCCAGCTCCCGCGTCTTCGGGGTGTCCCGTTCCCCGCTCGCCCCGTCGTACTTCACCGAGCCGGTGGTCGCGAGCCTGTCCGCCGGCACACCGAGCTGCCACAGGCGGTCGGCGTACTCCTCTTCCTGGACCGCGAACCGGGTGACGTTCCCGAACAGGAACCGCCGGGCGAGCCAGGCCGCCCGACGCAACCGCCGGAAGCTCCGCGGGCTCATCCGGGCGTTCACGACCACGACCGGGACCCGCCGCCGCTTCGCCGCGCGGAGGAAGTTCGGCCACAACTCGCTCTCGGCCAGCACGACGAGGGACGGGTTCACGGAGTCGAGTGCGTCTCCCACCGCCCACGAGAAGTCGAACGGCCACGGGACGACGGGAAGGTCCGCGAACCGCTTCCGCGCCTCGGCGAGCCCGGTGTCGGTGGTCGACGAGACGACAACGAGCCAGCCCGGGTGCCGCTTCTGGAACGCCGGGACGAGCGTCCCGAGTAGGTTGACCTCGCCCACGCTCACGGCATGAAACCACGCGACCGGCCTTGGGTCGGGGTTGGGGACAACGACTCGGCCGAAGAGCTTCGCGGCGAGCTCGCGGCGGTACCGGCCGGTCGCGATCGCCCGCCAGACGAGCCACGGCGAGAGGAGTAGAAGGACGATCAGGTAGACGAGATCGAGCAGGAGCATGGGAGTCCGTTCCCAGTGGAGGTGAGCCCGGAGTCAACTCGCCTCGCCCGTTTCATCGGCCTGCTTGGGGCGTTCGGGCTGGTTAACAGGCTTCCGAACCGGCCGGCCGTACCGCGGCCGCGCACGTTCCTCCGGCCCCATCTCCAGAGCAGGGACTACGAACGACTGAAGAGGTAGTGCGTTGTCCATGAACGCATCAGACGAATGGTGCGGGTAATCCTGCGGCATGACTCCTACTCCGAGAGGGTCGGTTCCACCATGGATTCTCTCATGTCCACGCCGAGCCGTGGACATGCCACCCGCCATTCATGGTCACCCGCGAGCCGCTGTTTTCACTCCCACTCCGACTACTTCTTCGCTTCCAGCTTCATGTGACAGTTCTTGTACTTTTTCCCGCTCCCGCACGGGCACGGGTCGTTCCGGCCGACCTTCGCCCCGATGTTGCGGATCGGCTCGGGCTTCTTCGCCTCCCCGCCGGTGTTCGTCGTCTGCTCCTGGGCGTCGGCCTGCGCCGACCGGGCCTGGGCCGCCGAGATCGCCGCCGACTGGCTCGCCCGGGCCCCCGCCCACAGCGCCATCTGGGCCTCCTCGTCGCCCATCTCCTCCATCCGGAACACCGCCTCCGTCACCCGGTCCCGGACCCCCGCCCACATGCCCTCGAACTCCTTCATCCCCTCCCGCTTGTACACGATCTTCGGGTCTTCCTGGGCGTACCCCCGCAGCCCCACCCCGCTCCGCAGGTTGTCCATGCTCAGGAGGTGCGACTTCCACGCGCTGTCCAGCTGCTCCAGCACCAGCCCCCGCTCCACCGAGTGCATCTCCGGCCGGTACTTCGCGTCGTAGGCGTTCAGCACCGTGTCCCGCGCCGTCTCCCGCGTCAGCCCGGTCAGCTTCGCCGGGTCCAGGGTCAGGCCGAGGTCGGCCTTCGCCCACTCGGCCAGTTCCCGGGCGTCCTCGGCCTCGGCGGCCCGGGCCCCGCTGAACACGTCGTCCAGCCGGGCGTCCACCGCGTCGGCGTCCCCGGCCGGCATCGCCTTCGCCGCCATCTCCAGCAGCTTCTCCCGCAGCTTGCTCCGCGGCTCCGTCCGGATGAACTCCTCGGTCAGGCCCTCGGCCTCGATCGCCTGGTTCGCGGCGGCGAAGAACCCGATCCCGCCCTGGTCGAGCTGGTCCTGGACGGCCCCCGCCTTGGCCGCCAGGGCGGTCCCGAGCCGGCCCTTCGCCCAGCCGTACAGCCCGTCCCGGTCGTACCGCTGCCCCCCGCCCTGCTGCGGGCGGTCGGCCATGTAGTTCTGCATCGCCACCCGGACCGGGAACTCCAGGTCCTTGGCCCGGTACGCCTCCCGCACCTTCTGCGGCAGGATCGCCTTCAGATCAGGCTCCGTCCGGGCGGCGATCTCCTCGCCCGCGAGTTTCACCCCGAACTTCTGCCGCAACCAGTCGGCCAGCGACTCGGCCCCGTAGGTCCGGGTCAGGTACCGCTTCCCCTCGCTCAGGTCGACCGCCCGGACCGCCGCCTCGGCCTCCCGGACCAGGTGCTCCGACAGCAGGTCCTTGCCGACCCTCTTCAGGTCGCGCTCCGAGGTCTTCAGCCCGTACCGGGCGTTGATCGCCCGGCTCATCTCGTTCCACTTCCAGTCCTTCTCGTCCTCGTCGTTCAGGTTCTCCTCCATGAGCTCCTGGACGACGGTCGGGACCGTCTGGAGGGCCTTCTCCTGGGCGGCCTTGCAGGAGTCGTCGATCCCGCCGCGGAAGTCGGAGGCGTCGAACTCGATCCCGAGCCGGTTGGCCGCGAACTCGGCGAAACTGGCCGCCCCGTAGTCGTCGGCCAGGAACTTGTCCACCGCCCCGTTGACCTGCTCGTCGATCATCTCCAGGATCATCGCCCGCGGGTTCTTCCCGTCGAGCACCTCCTGCCGGGCCCCGTACACCCGCTTCCGCTGGTAGTCCATCACCTCGTCGTACTCGAGCAGGTTCTTCCGCTGGTCGAAGTGGTGCTCCTCGACCTTCTTCTGGGCCTTCTCGATCCGCCGGGTGACCATCCCGGACTCGATCGCCTCGCCCTCCTGCATCCCGAGCCGGGTCAGCACGTTCGCCACCCACTCCCCGGCGAACAGCCGCATCAGGTCGTCCTGGAGCGAGAGGTAGAACCGGCTCGACCCCGGGTCGCCCTGCCGGCCGGCCCGGCCGCGGAGCTGGTTGTCGATCCGGCGGGATTCGTGCCGCTCGGTCCCGACGATGTGCAGCCCGCCCATCTCGGCGACCTTCCGGCCCTCCTCTCTCATCTTCTCCTTGCCCTCGATCTCGGTGATCGTCGCCGCCCAGATGTCGTTCGGGATCTCGAGCCGGGTCGGGTAGAGCGGGCGGCCGTCGGCGTCCTTGAGCTGTTTGAGCCGGGCCCAGGCGAGCGTCTCCGGGTTCCCGCCGAGGATGATGTCGGTCCCGCGGCCGGCCATGTTGGTGCTGATGGTGACCGACCCGATCCGCCCGGCCTGGGCGACGATCTCGGCCTCCCGGGCCACATTTTCCGGCTTCGCGTTCAACAGCTCGTGCCTGATCCCGCGGCGCTTGAGTAGGCCGGACAGCTTCTCGCTCTTGGCCACGTCGGTGGTGCCGATGAGGACGGGCCGGCCGGACTTGTGGACGTCGTCGATCTCGCCCACGACCGCGTCCCACTTCTCCTTGTCGGTCCGGTACACGAGGTCCCGGTGGTTCACCCGCTTGAGCCCCTTGTTCGGCGGGATCGCGACCACGTCGAGCTTGTAGATCTTCCAGAACTCGTTCGCCTCGGTCATGGCCGTCCCGGTCATCCCGCCGAGCTTCTTGTACAGGCGGAAGTAGTTCTGGAGGGTGACGGTCGCGAGGGTCTGGGTCTCCTGCTTGATCTGGACGCCTTCCCGCTGGTGCTTGGCCTCGACCGCCTGGTGGAGCCCGTCGGACCACTGCCGGCCGAACATCGCCCGGCCGGTGAACTCGTCGATGATGATGATCCCGAGCTGGTTCTGCTCCCGGGGGTCCGGGGCGATCATGTAGTGCCGGTCTTTGTGGTACAGGTGGTGGGCCTTGAGCGAGTTGTCGATCAGGTGCGGCCACTCCATGTTCCCGGCGGTGTAGAAGCTCTCCACCCCGGCCAGCCGCTCCGCCTCCCGGACCCCGGCGTCGGTCAGGTGGCAGGTCCGCTCCTTCTCCTTGAGCTCGAAGTACACGCCCTTCGGCGGCGGGTTCTGTGGGTCGACCTTCGACGGGTCGGCCGGGGCGAGCGCCGGCAGGCCGTCGCCCTCGGTCCCGCTGACGACGACCACGCCGGTGTCCCGGAGCTCGAGCCGGGCCTTCCGTTCCATCTCGGTCAGGGCCCGGGACACCTTGTCGGTCTCGGCGAACCGGCGGGCGTCGGAGAAGGCCGGGCCGCTGATGATGAGCGGGGTCCGGGCCTCGTCGATCAGGATGTTGTCGACCTCGTCGATGATCGCGTAGTTCAGCGGGATCCGCTGGACCTGGCGGTAGTACGGGTGGTAGTTCCCGTCGTCGTGCCGGGCGATCTTCATGTTGTCCCGGAGGTAGTCGAACCCGAACTCGCTGTTGGTCCCGTAGGTGATGTCGCACTCGTAGGCGTGCCGGCGGGCTTCCGGCTCCATGTCGCTCTGGATGTACGCGGCGGACACCCCGAGGGCGTTGTAGATCGGGAGCATCCACTCGCAGTCGCGGCGGGCGAGGTAGTCGTTCACGGTGATGACGTGGACGCCCTTCTGCTCCAGCGCGTTGAGGTACGCGGGCAGGGTGGCGACGAGCGTCTTGCCCTCGCCGGTGACCATCTCGGCGATCGCCCCGTACCCGGTCTTGTACCCGTGAAGGACGGCCCCGCCGACGATCTGGACGTCGTAGTGCCGCATCCCCTTGGTCCGCCGGCCGGCCTCCCGGCACGCGGCGAACGCCTCGACGAGCAGGTCGTCGAGGGTCTCGCCGGCCTTGAACCGGTCGCGGAACTTCGCCGTCTGCTCCTTCAGCTCGGCGTCCGAGAGGGCCTGCATCCTCGATTCGAGCTCGTTCACCTTGGCGAGTACCGAGCCGGGGACCGCCGCGTGGGTGTCGGCCCCCTTGGGCCGGTAGTACCCGAGGCTTTTGGTCACCCGGTCGCTGGAGGACCCGCCGAGGATGCGGGTGACGAACCCCATCACCCCTTCGGTGAAGGAGGTGAATTTATCCCCGAGGCGCTCCAGAAAGCTAGCTTCCAACTTGGTTTGCGTCGCCATTTGGGGACCAACCTCCGCGACCGGCGCGCGCGAGTGGCGCGCGGAAAAGACGGACCGAGCCAAGTGTTCACTCTAAGAATGCGTGAAATGGGGGTCAATACGGACCGCCCGCAAGCCTGGCAAAGCCGTTAAACCCGGCACAGACGGACCGGGTCATCTATCAACGGGACGTGAACGGAGGGGAATGTCGCCGAGGAAGAACCTAACCCCCCAACCCCCTTCCCTCGGAAGAAAGGGGGAGCCGGACCCATGTCTTCCTCCCCTCCCTTTTTTAGGGGAGGGGTGGAGGGAGGGGTTTCTTCCGGAACCTCACCCCCGGATCTCGACCACCTTCCCGGTCCGGTTGCTCTCGTAGACCGCGCAGATCAGGTCGACCGCCCGCTTGCCCTCGCGGCCGTCCACCTTCGGCGGGCGGTTGGCGCGGATCGCGTCCACGAAGTCCGCCAGCTGGCGGCGGTGCCCTTCGTGGCTAATCGCCTTCGGGTCGGCCGCCCCGCCGCTCGCCCCGACCTTCGCCGCGAACCGCTTTTTCACCTCGTCGTCGTCCGGCGTGGCCGGGGTGAAGTCCCACTTCAGCACGTCTTCCTGCTCGATCACGGCGGAGCCCTTGTCGCCGTGGATCGCGATCTGTTTCGGGTAGCCGGGGTGGACGCTGGTGGTGGCCACGAGCACCCCGAGCGCGCCGCTCTTGAACCGGATGGCGGCGACGGCGGTGTCCTCGACCTCGATCCGCTCGTGGGCGAGGGTGGCGGTGAGCCCGCTGACGGCCGCGGCCGGGCCCATCATCCACAGGAGCAGGTCGACGTTATGGATGGCCTGGTTCATGAGGGCCCCGCCGCCGTCGAGGGCCTGGGTCCCCTTCCACCCGCCGTCGTCGTAGTACGCCTGCGACCGCCACCACTTGTTCGACGCCTCGCCGAGCGTCAGCCGGCCGAACTTGCCGGCGTCCACGGCGGCCTTGAGGGTGACGTTCGAGTCGGCAAACCGGGACGGGAAGATGGTACAGAGCTTGACCTTGTGGCGGTCGCACGCCTCAATGATCCGCTCGCACCGGTCGCCGGTGATCTCGAGTGGCTTCTCGACCACGACGTGCTTTCCCGCGGCCGCGGCGGTGACGGCGGGTTCGAGATGCGCCCCGCTCGGGGTGGTGATGACGACCACGTCCACGCCGGGGGCCTTCACAGCGTCTTCGACCGTGGCGAAGACGGGGCAGCTGGGGGTGCCGGTGTCTTCGAGCAGCTTTTGTCCGTTGGCGGGGGTCCGGCTGACGAGCCCGGCGACCCGGGCTCCGGGGATCTCGGCGATGGCCCGGGCATGGAACCGGGCGATCATCCCGCAACCGACGAGCGCGAATCCGATCTGGTCGGGCATGACATCTCTCTACAGCTGATGTGCGGGAGATTGTAGCGACGGTCAGTGCCGTCGGGCGGGGCCGACGGACATGATGCGGACCGAAAGCGCGCGGTCATCAACGTGATAGTAGACTCCGAGGACGTCGCTGTACCACAACCTCTCGTTTCCGGACCGCGATTCTCCCATGTCGAACGGGTATCGGCGGAGAATCGAATCGACCCATACGGCCGCCCGATCGACAGACGGTGGGTCTGCGTGAGCGGTGGCGATTTGGTTGAGTTGGCCGAGGGCGGCGATGGACCAGGTAACGGCATAGGTCATGACCAACCCAGCTGCTTGCGAACCTCGTCGATGGTCAGTCCGGGTTCCGCCTTTCGGCGTTCGAGCTCCTCCCGGGTGACGTCCGGTTCCCAGGGGATGAGGGGCTCGTCCGGGTCACGGGGTGGGGTCGGTGTGAACATACCGATTGAGTTTCCGGCCTCGTCCCGGACCTCGACCTTCTGCTTTCGGGCGAGGAATTCGGGGACGAGCTTCTCGGCATCGGCCAGAGTGCCGACCTTGTGCCCGCCGACATAGAGCGTGACCATGAGTGAGGCCCTCCTGTGCCAGGATTATACCGCGACTCGGGCGTGAATTCGATCTGGTCGGGCATAGAGTGAGCGATGATGAAAATTGGGTTCGTATGGCAGAAATGACCTCCCGACCGGTACGTGCGGCTCCCCCTCCCTGTGAAGGAAAGACGTGGATTGGGTTCGTATGGCAGAAATGACCTCCCGGCGGGCGCGGGGTCGTGGTGGGGATTGGGTTCGTTCCGCAGGAGCGACCCGCCCGCCCGGTGTGGGAGTGGGGGTCGGTCCGACGTCGGGCAGAGCATCCTCCGGGAATTGGGTTCGTTCCGCAGATCCGACCTCTCGACCAGCGCGTGGGGGCAATTGTGAGGATTGGGTTCGTTCCGCAGAACACCCATCCCGGCCCTCAACCCCACCCTCGTAATGTGAAGAACCGATGTAGATTGGGTTCGTTCCGCAGAACTGCTCTCCCGCAAGGGGTAACGAGGGGTCGGTTTGACATCGGGCAGAGCATGCCTCGGGAATTTGGGTTCGTTCGGCAGTGGCGGGGCGAACACATCGGCCCGCCAACATCCGTGGTCGATGGCCAGCTTGCCTGCCGGTGACTGCTGGTCGGTTGGCAGCCGTTGGCAGTCTTTGGCAGCCCCGGAGCGTTTTTTCTGCCTGACGCTTGCCACTCGACCGCGCGTTGGGTGACCCATTTCGTGTTTCGCTGCGTTTGGGGCCGAATCACGCCGCCGCGGACTGAAGGTCCGCCAGACGCGGTCTCCGGACACCCGGAGTTCGCTGGATGGTATCGCGCCCCGTTGCCTGTCGGGAAGCGAGAGGAAGGGACGGACGGCGAGCAGCGGATTCGGGATGTTCAAGCCCTGGTTCCCACACTCCGCGTGGGAATGCCCTCTTCAACGCGTCGCGGCGGAGACCATCGGCCGAGCTGCCGCATGATGGCACCCCCCGGCCAACTGCTCTGGAAATCAGCCGACGAACACACCGTCTGCCAGGTTGTACACGGGGTTGTCGTCGGTCGGAACACCGAACGGGTGGAGATCCTGTACGGCGGCCGGCTCCTCCGTTCCGACGAAGTTCCCGGGGCCACCCTGGTGGTCACCCACCGGCGAGCCCGATCTCATCGAGCGACTTGGCGTCGAGTACAGCAAGGAGCAGTTCATCGAGTTTCTCGATCGGGAGGGCTTCAAGCCGCTGACGGACCTCCCCGCCGAGTGGGCCGAACTTCTTCTCCAGTTGCTTCCGCACTACTTCCCGCACTCCTTTGACCCGCCCCCGCTCTTCGATGCTATTGACCACTTTTCTGGCCTCCGGATACTGCTCGGCTTCGAGCCGGGCGAACTCCGCCTCTTCGGCGGGGTCCAATTTCAAGTAGTTGTTGAAGAACTCCGTGAGCAATTCCTTCCGCGCGTTATTCTCGCGTGCCCGGGGTTTCGGCGGCGCTCACCGCAGCAGCCTCGCCGCCTTCACCAGGTACTGCAACCCGCTCCCGATCGTCGCGCCCAGCATCGCCCACAGGAGCACCAGCTGCACCGGCTCCAGGACCGCGAGCACGGAACTCGTGTCGCCCAGCGCCCGCAGCCACTGGATGAGCAGCACCCCGATCAGCACCGCGCACTGGAGCCCCATCTTCAGCTTCCCGAACCAGTCCGCCCCGAACTTCTTCCCGGTCGCCTCCACGATCCCGCGGATGCCCGTCACCACCAGCTCCCGGCACACCACCACCGTCACCATCCACGGGGTGATACCGGCGTCCGCCACCGGGATCAGGTAGATGAACGCCCCGCACACCAGCACCTTGTCGGCCAGCGGGTCGAGGTTCCGGCCGACCAGCGTGAGGGGGCCGTACTTCCGGGCCCACCACCCGTCCAGCCAGTCGGTCGCGGTGGCGACCAGGAATACCACCAGCCCCGCCAGCCAGACGCCGTTCACGATGCACGCGAAGAGCACCACCGCCAGCGGGATGCGGGCCGTGGACAACAGGTTCGGGGCGTTCAACAGGGATTCGGCCGGGTGCGGAGGCCCCGGCGGGGCGGGACTCGGGTCGGTGGGCGGGGTCATGCGGCGGCTCCCGGTGAGAGGTCCGCTGCTATTCTGGGAGCTGGGATGGGATCGGCAGGGGGTGGCACACGGTCGGGAGACGGGGTGCTTTGTCGAAAAGATCGATTTCTCCAGGCGAGCGGGGGGCGTGAGCCCCCCAGTAACGTCAACGCCTCGGTAGCGTCTTACGTTACTCGGGGGGCTCACGCCCCCCGCTCGCCAAGA
>JAQGHQ010000506.1 GCA_028288765.1 Gemmataceae bacterium
TCTCCCGGAGCTCCATGCACCGGGCCCGCGGACACCGACTCGCCGGTCGCCAGCATCCGCCGGATGATGGCCCGGTCCGTCGGCCCGTCGTACAAGGGCCCCGGCGGCGGGGCCGACCCGAACGTCAGCACCCCGCCCGCCGGGACGTTAGTCTTTCGGCGACCGTGGTCGACCTCTCGGAATTGCAGGTACAGCCGCGCGTTCACCTGCCGGAACGCCTCGCCGGCCGTGGCCAGGTCGGTGCCGGGTCGGTCGGCGAACTCGCCCAACCGGTCGAGGACGCCCAGCGCGGCCTCGACTTCCTTCTCCGGGGTCGTCTCCGGGGCCGCCGTCCGGGTCTCGTTGACCCGCTCCTGGAGCCGGACCTCCTCAGTCTTCAGCTGCCGGAACACGATGGCGGTGGCCTCCCGCTCCTCCGGGGTTTCGGCCAGGGCCATGTTCCGCCCCACGGTCTCCAACCTGCGACGAAGCGCCACGAGGTCGGCCTGAGCCGCCTCGCGATCCCGCCGGGCGGGGTCCTGGCCGCCCTCGGCGGTAGCGAGTTGGAGGAGTCGGGCCTTCAGCTTGGCCAGGGTCGAGGGGTTCACCACCCGCTGGCGGAGGCAACTCAGCACGAACCGGGTAGCCGTCTCTCCCCGGATCACGTTGTGGCGGCAGCACTTGGCCTCGGAGTTCTGGTACAAGCCGCACGTGTAGCACCACCGCCCTTGGCGCGCGTACCGGTACATGGGCCACCCGCAGGCGAGGTCGTACACCCGACCGCCAAGAGGGTTCGGGGCCTCGCCCCGCGTCCGGGCCTTCCCTTTGAGGTGCCGGCCGCGGTGCTCGAGCACCGCCCGGATTCGGGCCAACTTCTCGGGCGTGGTCACCGGCTCGGACCTGGCCGGGGTGCGGATCATCCGGTCAGCCGGGTTGGCCACCGTCCTCGGCTTGCCGTCCGCGCGGTAGTCGCTCTCCTCGAGCGGGCGCGGCCCGTCCCGGGTGAACCGGAGCTGGTCCCCCTCGGCCCGCCGGCCGTACTCCCACACGGCGACCAGCAGAGGGTGGGTGACGATGTTCTTCACCGTGTTCTGGGTCCATTGCCCGCTCGTCTCGACCTTCACCCCGTTCACCGTTCGGACCCGCCCGGCGTTCGGGGACGGGACCCCCTCGGTGTTCAACATCCGGGCGATCCGCACGGCCGGGGTGGTCTCGATCAGGTCCAGGATCCGGGTCACCACGGCCAACTCCTCGGCCGCGGTCGGCAGCCAGACGACGTGGTGCCCGGGGAGCTTCACGACCTCCCGGTCCTCGAGCTGCCGTTTCCGGGTTCCGTCCTCGGCACACAGCCACCGGCGGAACCCGTACACCGGCTCCCCGCCGATCGAGAACCCCGAGGTGGCGAGCTTGATCTTGGCGTGAATCAACTTCTCGGCCAACTCCCGGCGGAACCGGCCGGAGACGTCGTATTCGATCACCCCCGTGATCAGGTCGCCGATCTCGATTCGGTGCCCGCGCGGGATCGGCGGAAGGACCTTCCCGCCCATCAGCACGATCGTCAGCCCGGCCGACCGGAGCTCGTACTCGATCGCCAGGGCGTCGATCGGGTTGTCCGGACGGGCGAGGCGGTCCCGCCTGGTGACGAACAGGTGGGAGACGGTGGCGTCGGACAGCACCCGGGCGCGGAGGGCGTCGAACCCGGGGCGGCTGAGGTGATTCCCCGAGACGCCGAAGTCGAGGAACAAATCGCCGTCCGCGGGCCGCCCGCGGGCGATCATCTCCCGGATTGCCTCCGGGGTGCCGGAGAGGGTGACGCCGAGCCGCGCCGCCTCGCCCCGGGCCCACTCGACGTACTGCGGCGGGGCGAGGTGCGAGTGCCCCTCGGAGTCGCGGTGGTAGAACAGCCCGCGGCCGCGCTCGGGACGTGTGGTCATCGGGTCGGCCCTCGGGTGCCGGACGGGGTCGGGTGTCGCGCGGTCCAGAGGAGGTGGGCCATCGCCTCGACCAGGGTCTCCTCGTCGGGCACGTCGAGCAGGACCTCGGCCGCGAGCAGGGATGGCGCAGACCAGGCGAACCGGTCGACCGTCAGGCGGAACACGGCCAGGAACAACCACGGGTCCGGGGCGCGCGTCTCGCCGGGTTCCGGAACCGCGTCGAAGAACACCGTCTGGAGGGCGTCGCCGGCGGCCGGCAGCCCGGCCTCACGATGGACGGTCAGACCGGCTTCTTCCCACAGGACCAGGCGCAGGGCGGCCCCCAGGTTGAGAAGAACGTCGAGGGGGATGCGGTAGGTCCGCCCGGGCGGGGGCGTCAGCCCGAGGGCCTGCAAAAACGTGCCGACCCGGTGGGCGTCGAGGACGCCATCGTCGGCGACGGAGCGGACCAACTCCGGCGGGAGGTGCGCGACGGCGGCGGAGTCGAGAGTGGCGGACATCCTGGCCTCCGGGCCGATCGCCCGTCTCCGGGTCCGTGGAAGGATTTACGTATAGGATAACCGGGCTCCCGATTTCGTGCGCACCGGTCGGCGTTTTTTTTCTAGGCCAACAAACGGAGCTGGTTGAGCGTGATTTCCAGGTTTGGGAGGTAGACCTGGGGGTCACGGCGGAACTGCCGCTGCTCGACCTGCCGCTCCCATCGCACCTCCCGCTCAGCTCGTAACTGCGCCCACGTCGTCCGGGCCGCACCCGCCAACTCCTCCTCACTCCCCGCCCCCC
>JAQGHQ010000536.1 GCA_028288765.1 Gemmataceae bacterium
GTGCCCCGCCCGGCGGCGGGCCGGCGGCGGGCCGGGCGCCCGACCCCTCGCCGAACCCGGAGCCCGCGGTGGGGGTGGCGTCTCCGCCGTCGGGCGGACCCGGGTCAGGAGATCCGCCGACCCCTCCCGCCCCCGGGGCAGAGCCGGGGGTGGGGATGCGGACCCCGGATGAGGAAAAACGGGCCCCGGGACTGCCAAACACTGACAAACACTGCCACGACCCGATCCCCGGCGCGGGGTCAGTCGGAGAGCGGCCGGAACGGGCGTGTACCGCGGGCACCCCGACCGACAGTCGCAAGGACCGGGCGACCGGGTCCCGGCCGGGTGGTCCGGCCCCCGCGACGCGGGAGGAGAAGACCGACCCGTCTCGGTCGCCACCCCACCTTCTCCCCGGTGCTCCCCTCCCCCCACGTTCCCTCGCCCCGCGTGGGCACGAGGGAAACAGAGCCAATGTCGCGTCCAGCGAGACGGGTCCGATTTTTCCTGGCTCTCTCTCACCCCATCGTTTAGCCTGCCGGTGTCCCCCCCCGAACCACCGACTCCGATGAAGATTACCCGGGTCGAAACCTTCCTGACCAACGCCGGACTGCGGAACTATCTGTTCCTCCGTCTGACGACCGACACCGGGCTCACCGGCCTGGGGGAGGCGTCGCTGGAGTGGCAGGAACAGACCGTCCAGACGTTGATCCGCGAGTGGGCCGAGGACCGCGTCCTCGGGGCCGACCCGTTCGACATCGAACCGCTCGTCGGCGGCCTCATCCGCGACCAGTACCAGGGCGGCCCGACCGTGCTGACCGCGATCAGCGGGGTCGAGGTCGCCTGCTGGGACCTGATCGGCAAGGCGTGCGGCCGGCCGGTGTATCAGCTCCTCGGCGGCCGGGCCCGCGAACGGCTGCCGGCCTACGCGAACGGCTGGTACGGCGGCGCCCGCACCCCCGAGGAGTACGCGGCGAAGGCCCTCGAGGTCGTCGCCCGCGGCTACCGGGCGATGAAGTTCGACCCGTTCGGCACCGCCTGGAAGGAGATGACCGGCCCGCAGATGGACGCGGCCGAGCACATCGTCGCGGCGGTGCGGGAGGCGGTCGGCGAGCGGGTCGGGCTGATGATCGAGGTCCACGGCCGGCTGTCGACGGCGTGTGCCGTCGAGATGGGCCGGCGCCTGGCCCCGTACCGCCCGGCCTGGTACGAGGAACCGGTCACCCCGTACGACCTGGACCGGCTGAAGGAAGTGAAGGGGGCCCTGCCGTTCCCGGTGGCCGCCGGCGAGCGGCTGTACACGCTGGAGGAGTTCGGCCGACTCACATCCCTGCGAGCGTGCGACGTCGTCCAGCCGGACCTGATCCACTGCGGCGGGCTGTGGGTCGGGAAGAAGGTCGCGGCCTTGGCCCAGGCCCACGACGTCGCCGTCGCCCCGCACTGCTCGGTGGGCCCGGTCGCCCTGTGCGCGGCGGTCCACTTCGGCTGGTGTACCCCGAACGTCGCCGTTCAGGAGAACTTCGCCGAGTACGACGTGCCCTGGCGGGCCGAACTGGTCCGCGGGTGGAACCCGGTCCGCGCCGGCGATTTCCTCCTGCCCGACGGGCCGGGGCTGGGCATCGAACTCGACGTGGAGGCGTGCGCCCGCCACCCGTACCGGAAGAATACCTTCCCGTCGCTCTGGGACGGCCGCTGGATCGACGAGTTCACCAAGGCCGGGGAACGAGGGTAGATCGTGTTCAAGGTGGTCCGGCTCAACGCGGCGACCTACCCGGTCGAAGCCGGTGAACGGGCCGAACTGGAGGCGGCGGGCGCGGCCTTCATTGCCATCGAAGGCCAGAACCCCGACGAGATCCTGTCGGCCGCCGCCGACTGCGACGCCCTGCTGGTGATCTCGGCCCGGGTGCCGGCGCCGGTAATCGACCGGCTGGACCGCTGCCGGGTGATCTCCCGTCTCGGGGCGGGCACCGATCGCATCGACGTGGACGCGGCGACCCGTCGCGGCATCGTGGTCGCGAACGTCCCCGACTTCTGCGAGAACGAGCAGGCCGAGCACACGCTGACACTACTGCTGGCGTTCGCCCGCCGCCTCCCGTACATGACCGCGGCGATGCACCGCGGCGACTGGACCGCCCGGGGCCACCCCGGCGTTCACCGCGTCGCCGGCCGGACGCTCGGGCTGATCGGGTTCGGGGCCAGCGCCCGGGGCGTGGCCGCGCGTGCCCGGGCCTTCGGCCTCCGCCTGCTGGCGTGGGCGCGTACCCCGGACAAATACCAAGCCGAGGCGGAGCACCTCGGCGCCGGGCTGGTCGGTCTGGATGATCTCCTGACCGAGAGCGACTTCGTCTCGATCCACCTGCCGCTGACCCCGGAAACGCGCCACCTGCTGGGCGCCGCGAAGCTGGCCCGGATGAAACCCACGGCCGTACTGGTGAACACCGCCCGCGGGGCGATCGTGGACGAGGCCGCGCTGGTGGACGCGCTGCGGACCGGGCGGCTCGCCGGTGCGGCGCTGGACGTGTTCGAGGGGGTCGACGTCTTCGCCCTCCCGGGCACCCCGGCGGACCACCCGCTGTTGCGCCTGGACAACGTGATCCTGACCCCGCACTGCGCGGGCAGCTCGGTCGAATCCACGCTCGACTCGAAGGTCCGCGGGGCCCGTAACGCGGCGGCCGTGCTGCGCGGGAGGTGGCCGGCGGCGGTGGTCAACCCGGGGGTGCGGCCGCGGTTCCCGCTCGGGAAGGCATAGCGTGGGAACGAGTAACAAGACGGGGAGTAACCACCGAGTCACAGAGGACACAGAGGACGATTTGTCGGGATCGATGCATTTTCGGTTTTGCCTTTCTGGATCTCCTCTGTGCCCTCTGTGGCGTCCTAAGTCCGGGGTTCTTCTCGGCGAGTTGCTCCCGCTCACGTCTTCCCCAACACCAGATCGACCACCCAGCACCCGCGTACATGCGCCCCGTCGCCCCGGCAGTGGTCGATCACATCCGCGTTGTCGCACCCGGCGTCCTGGAGGGCGTCGGACAGGATCGGCATGGAGGAAAAGTCCCGGGACTCATACATCTGCCGGGCGATCGAGACGACGGTGGATGTGAGACAGAAAGGGCCGAGGAAGGCGGGGCGGAAGGGGTTGCCGAAGACTTCGCCGATAATCCTCACCTGGGCAGCTATTTCAATGTTCTCTGCCTCCGACCGTTCAGGCGGCTCTCTCAACGTCAGGCCATGGACCCGAGCGAGAGAAACGGCATGTGCCGTGGCACGGGCAGCGTAGGAATGTGCGGTATCCGCTCCGTGTCGATAGCGGGAGGGGGGCAGCAGGGCCGCTTCGTGTTCCGCTTGGCTCATCCCGATCGGAAACCTTGAAGACGCTCGTTCCGCGGCCATTGCCGCCGCACTGAAGTCAAAGCCGACGAGACCATGCCAACCTTCGTAGCGAGGCCAATCCGGGGACGGTGCATTTCGGTAGTGCGTTTCGGCAACGTCTACAGCGGCCAGGTGAGCATCGAACAAATCGGCGGTGTGGGCGCCTCCATCCGCAAACCGCTCTGCGACCTCGACTGCATTTCGACTTCGCTCGTCAGTCAGGAGATGCCAGATGCGGCGACAGCACGCCACGGCGAACAGTCGCATTTTCCGGTCGCTCGCCTTGCCCCGAAGGAACTCCAGCATCAGTTGTGGGTCAACGCTGGCCAGCCATTTCGCCTCGGTCATCGGTCACCCCGGGGTGTCAGTCGATCATATCCGGTGTCACAATCTGGTGTCATCTGCTCGCCGGCCGGGTACCGGCCGGGCTTGCCTGCCGGGTCGGGGAGTGTCTTGCCGTTCCGTAGCCCGCACCGACACGGGCGGCTTGTCCGCTGGCGTCGCTTTTTGGTAAGACACACCGGCGGATGGACTGCCCGAAACCCCGGGCCGTTTCGAAGAGGTTTCAGGACCGTACCCCATGCCCCCCGAGCAGCCGTTCATCGCGTACGAACTGTACCCCGGCACGCGGTTCGATATCGAACCGGCCCCGATCCCGCGGGAGTGGATGGACAAGGCCCCCCAGCGGTTCCCGTACCGGTGCCTCCCGCTCGCGATCGCGAACCAGTGCGGGTGGGTACTCAAATGCCCGGTCGGGTTCCGGGCGTACTGGTACGGCGGACCGGCCAAGGAAGACGTGGAACTCCGGTTCGACGGGCCGCCGGACAACCGGATCATGACCCACTTCGGGGTCGGGACGATCACGTTCAGCGTGCCGTACCTGTTCCGCACGCCGCCCGGGATCAACCTCTGGGTGAAAGGGCCGAGCAACTGGCTGAAGGACGGGGTCCAGCCGCTCGAAGGGGTGGTCGAGACCGACTGGCTGGCGTCCACGTTCACGATGAACTGGAAGATCACCCGGATGTGCGAGTGGATCCAGTTCGACCAGGGGGAGCCGATTTGCATGCTCGTCCCGATCCCGCGGGGGCTGACCGAAAGCCTCGTCCCGCGGCGGGTGCCGCTAGCGACCGAGCCGGAGTTGCAGGAGCAGTACAACGCCTGGCAGGAGAGCCGGAAGGGGTTCCTCCAGGGCCTCCAGACGCTCGACCCGACGGCGGTAAGGCAGGGCTGGCAGAAGGACTATTTCCAGGGCAAGACGCCGGACGGGGAAGAGTTCGAAGGGCACCAGACCCGATTGAGCGTCCGCGAGTTTGCCACGGCCGAGGCCCCCGCACCGTCACCGCCGAAAGATGAGGCGGGGACGCATTGAGGGTTGGCTGGTGGGCAGTGGGCAGAGGTTGGTTTTTGGAGCCCCGGAGGGGCGGCGGCCGGTAGCCCGGGGTGACAACCCTGGGCGGGCGAACGAGGGCCGAAGGGGTTGAGCCAAGTTGAGGGGTTGAGCCAAGTTGAGGACTGCGTTCGCCCGCCCAGGGTTGTCACCCCGGGCTACCGGCCGCCGCCCCTCCGGGGCTCCAAAAACCAACCTCAACCATCTCTGCCGTCTGCCCACCGCCCACTGCCCACCGCTCACAAGCAAACCCTCAATCCGCCCCGCCGAGCGTCTGGATTGCCTCGGAGGCCGAGTCGTACAGGGCCCAGTGGTTGTCGAGGTTGGTGATCCGCAACAGCTCGCGGATGTTCGGGTTCAGCCCCGCCAGGACGAGATCGCTGCCGCGCTCCACGAGAAGGTTGTGGCACCGCAGCAGGAAGGTAATGAACGCCGACCCGAAGTACCGGACGGCCGAGAGATCCACGATGATCTGGTTCGGCGGGTCCTCCCGGAGCGGGGCGAGGACGAGCTGGGCCGCCGGTTCCAGGAGCGTTTCGGGCAGGTGCTCGACCTGCGGCGACGGCACGATCACGGCGATGTCGCCGTGCCGTCTGATCTGGAAGAACTCGTTGGCCAGGTCCGCGTCGGAGGCCATGCGGGGATGTCCTTCCTGTACCTGTTCCGAGGAGGGCGACCGACACTCACAGGGTAGTCGGAGTGGACGGCCGAATCAAGAACGGGGATCGTCGATTGACAGCCCGTCCGGCCGCGGGGACAATTCGGTAGGCCCCGACGTCGCCCATCCCTGATACGGTCAACACCATGAGGCGGTTCACCCTGGTGGCGGCGTATCTGCTGTGCCTGACGGCGATCGGGTGCGTCGAGGGCGAGCAGGTCTTCACCCTCAACCCGGACGGGAGCGGGAAGGTCAAGATCGACGTGGTGACCGCCCCGCCGATCGAACCGTTCGGCCCCCAGGGAAAGCCGGGCGAGGACGAGACGATCGACGGGCTGCTCCGCAAGACGATCCGCCCGCTGCTAACGGCCCCGGGCGTGACCGCGTGGAAGGACGTGACCGCCGAGTTCGTTCCGGACGGCCGGCTCAAGTTCGTCGGGACCGCCTATTTCAAGAAGCTCGATGACCTCGACCTGAAGATCAACCCCCTCCTCGGGTCGCAGTTCGGGCTCGGCACCGGTCCGGACGGGTCGCTGACACTGGCCCGGAAGAAGAAATCCAAAGCCGGTAACGCCCCGGACAATCCCGGGTTCCTGCTGGGAACAGGGAAGAAAACCCCGGAAGAACTCGCCAAGATGCCCGACGAGCAGCTCGACGCCTACATCATGAAAGAGCGGGTCGGGTATCAGTCGGCCAAACCGTTTGTTCTCGCCATGCTGACGGACGCCAAGGTGAAAACGACGTTCATTCTGCCGGGCGAGCCGGGGAGCGTGAGCGGGTTCAAGACGGACGGGCAGAAGGTCTATTTCCAACTCGACGGGAACAAGGCGATCACGGGGATCAACAAGATCTACGCCCTGGACAACGCCGCGCTGCGGAAGGTGTACCGGTCCAAGGAAGAGGCGGCCGCACTGGTGGAGGCAATGATCGGCTTCGCCCCGGACGACTCGGCGAAGGCGACGGTGGCGAAGCCGACCGGCCCACAGTTCGACTACGACAAGGAAGTGAAGGAGGCCCACGCGGCCTACCCCGAGCTGCGGAAGAAGTTCCAGCTCGGCGACGACGTCCGCCTGCCCGTCGGCAGCGTTCCTTTTCCCAAGGGACCACTCCCGAAGTAACTGCCCGGCATATGGTTGTAAAAACATCAAATTCCGGTTGACAATGGCCGGAGCCGTGTTCACTATAGTGCCTGAGTTCTGCCTCTTCTCTGTTCCGGCCCCACCGTTCTGAGGCGCAAGCTGATGAACGGTGGGGTTTTTTCGTACTCCACACCTGCCCGCGCGTTGGGGTTGTGTCAGCCCCCCCGTTTGCCTATACCTGCGGTCCCTGCATGCTCATTGTGAAGGCGAAGGACCGCCGATGGCCCCGGATTCCACGTCCGCGACCGACCACCACCGCCCGGACCGTCTGACGCGGGCGGTGATCGCGGGCGTCGGGTGGACCACCCGACACCCGTGGGCCGTACTGGCCGGGTGCCTCGGGCTCGTCGCCCTGTCCGTCCACCTCGCCTACTCCAGGCTCGAATACCACACCCAGCGGAACGACCTGCTCAGTGCCGAGAAGGAGTGCCAGAAGCGGTGGCAGAAGTACCTCGAAGCGTTCGGGGACGACGACGACATGGTGGTGGTCGTCGAGGGGGCCGACAAGGACCGGATGAAGGCCGCGCTCGACGCGGTGGCGGGCCGGGTGAAAGAGCGGCCGGACCTGTTCGACCGGGTGTTCCACCGGGTCGACCTGCGGGGCATCCACGACCGGGCGGTCCTGTTCATGTCGGCGGACCAACTCGGTGCGGTCCGCGGGTGGGTGGACCGGATGGAGCCGCTGGTCGGCCCGATGGCCCCGCGGGCGTGGCAGCGGCTGAACCTCGAATCCCTGCTCAACTCCTCGGCCAACGCCCTCGAGGGAAAGAGCCCCGACCATGACCTGTCTCCCGCCGAGCGGGACCTCCTCACCCAGCTGACGGCCGTCGCCCACTCCGCCGCCGCCACCCTCCGCGACCCGGCCGGGTACCGCAACCCGTGGGCCGTCGCCGGCCCGCGGACGGCCGACCGCGACGCCGAGCGCCAGCTGACCGAGCCGCAATACTTCTTCACCCCGGACGGGACCCTCGGGATGCTCGTCTGCCGGCCGAAGAAGGCGGGCCAGTCGTTCACCCCGGCGAAGGAAGCGGGCGACGCGCTGCGGGCGGTCCTGGCCGAGGTCGGCCCCCAGTTCCCCGGGCTGAAGCTCGGGCTGACCGGCCTGCCGGTGCTCGAGAACGACGAGATGGTGCTGTCGGACGTGGATTCGGAACGGGCCTCGTGGCTCGCCCTGGGTGGGGTGGCGCTGCTGTACGTCGTCGTCTACCGCGGCCTCCGCAACCCGCTCCTCACGGTGGGGTCGCTGCTCGCCGGGACGATGTGGGCGCTGGGCTGGGCGACGGTCACGGTCGGGCACCTGAACATCCTCTCGGCCACGTTCGCGGTGATGCTGATCGGGATGGGCGATTACGGGGTGCTGTGGGTCTCGCAGTACGACGACCAGCGGAAGCAGGGGAAGCCGATCGCCGAGGCGATGCGGTACACCGCGGGTCACGCCGGGCCGAGCGTCCTGACGGCGGCGGTCGCGACCGCGATCGCGTTCTTCGCCACCACCCTCGCGGACTTCAAGGCGGTGGCCGAACTCGGCTGGATCGCCGGGTTCGGGGTGCTCTTCTGTGCGATCAGCTGTCTGACGCTGATGCCCGCGGCGCTGACGATCGTGGAACGGGCGCGGGAGCGGCGGGCCGCCCGGCGGGCGGGGGGCATGAGCCCCCCGGGCGGGCGACCGGGCAGCGAACTCGGGCCGCTGGCGCCCCCC
>JAQGHQ010000544.1 GCA_028288765.1 Gemmataceae bacterium
GGAGGGGCATCGAAACCTTGGCCGCTCCCGAGTTGTACGGCCCGATGACCGCTACCACGTCCGGGTCCTCGATCGCCTTCCGGGCGTTCCCGGCCTCCTGCTCGGCTGCCCACTGGCCGGAGGCGGCGAGAGCGTCGTCCCAGTCGAGGTACTGAACCCGGAAACCGGCCACGTCACCTTGGTACTCGGCGATCGCAAGCCTGATCGCGTTCACGATCCCGTCGGTGTCGGCCCTCGCACTCCCGGTCCGGAGCAGGCTGGAGACGAGCTTGATCGTCTCCTTCGGGGCGGCCGACGCGGGGAAAGCGGTGGCCGTCAGGCCGGCGGACGTCAGGCCGGCGGCGATCCACCGGGCACCTCCGGGTCGTGTGGGTCTACAAGATCCGGCACAAGTGTCCCCGAGCCGTCGGTCGACGGACCGCAGACACGTCTTGGAAAATGGAACCGGGAGGGGCACCCCATCCCGGGACCAGTCTGCATCTGCTCCGGAGCCCGGTCAAGCAAGTTCCCTCTTGGTGATCCAGTGCGGGGAAGTTCCGGGCGATCGACACATCTTTCTTCGACATGGGGGGCCTTCTGGCTTACCGAGAGAACTACCGCCCCACTATCGGTAAGGTCTCGGTTACAACGGCCCGGCAATGTCCCGAATCGGCTCCAAGGCGGCCCGCAGTTCGGCGACCTTCGAGTCGTCGATCAGGGCCTCGTCGATCAGGGCGATCCGCCGCTCCTTCCCCTGCACCCCGAGCAGGGCGATCATTAGGGCGGAGCGGAGGTACGCGAGGCAGTCGGAGAGGAGGGCGTCCAGGCTCCCGTACCGGGTGGCCAGCTTCCTCGCGTCGCCGGTGGCTAGCCCACAACGACATGACCATGACGGCCACGATCATCCGGGACGCCGACAGGACCGGGGAGCCGTACCAGCCGTGGGCCGAGCGGATCCGGGACACCAAGGGGTGAGGAGAAAATCATGGCACTCGTACTGACCGGGTCGTGGGAGCAGGCCCTCCTGACCGCGACGGCCCAGGCCGCCGCTCCAGAGAGCGGTAACCGTTACCTGGGGCGGACGGCCCTCCAGAAGATCCTGTACTTCCTCCAGATCTCGGGGGTGCCGATGCGGTATCGGTTCGAGATCTACCACTACGGCCGGACTGCGACCGGAGCTTCCGGGACGTGGAGTTGCTGCCCGCCGACGGGGTGCTGAAGGATGCCTCGTCGAACCCGGAGAAGTACTCGAACTACCGCCCCGGAGACGCGGCAGAGGAATTGCTCCGACCGCATCAGGGCAGGCTGGACGCGTACCGAACGACGATCACCGGCGTGGTGAAGGCACTGATTCCGTTCCAGCCTGGCCACCTGGAGATCCTGGCCACGCTGGACTACCTCTACCGGCAACTCCGGGCCGGCGGGGGCAAGGGGCCATGGAAGGAGCGGGTGATCAGTCGCTTCATGGACGTGAAGAAGGAAAAGTACGACCAGGCCGAGGTCGGCAACGGCTACGACTCACTGGTCCGTGCGAACCTGATGGAAACCTGACGTGCGTTGGGCGATTTTTGTTCGCCCTTCAATACTCCCCCGGCAACAACACGCAGGTGGACGAACGGTCCGCCTCGGTGATGACCCACAGCACCACCCCGAGGGCCGTCCGGTACTCCGACAGCAGCCGCTCACCGGCCGCCAGAGCGGCATCGTTGGCTCGCCGGTCCTCCTCGGATACCGAGCCCCAGTCGCCCGCCAGGTGCCGGTCCAGATAGCAAGCCGGCGACTGGCCGGCTGCCCGAGGGCCTCCAGGGCCCCGGGGGTCGCGACACAGTGGCCGGGGCTGAACAGCGGTCTGGTTTCCATCAGGGGCTCCCTTGATTCGGTACCCGGCAACCCTGACCTCGCCGTCGGCGGTCTCGATCACGACGGAAACGATAGGTTCCATGCCAACTGACCCCGCTCCCGGCCACAGCGGCGGCAGTGGTATCTGGCCCGCCGCGGCCGGCGGTGGCGGCGATACTCCGTCCCGCAACCGCCGCAGATCGCCCGCCAGCGGCCCTCCGGCATGTCGAGGTCGGCCCGGCTGCACCGCTCTGGCCGACACCCGATCTCGATGGCCACCTTCTTCCAGACCGGGCCGTGACCATGCCCAGGCCCGACCAGAGCGTGGGCACATTCGTGCAAGAGGGTTTCGCGGACCTGCTCTGGCGGGTTCCGCTCGACCAAGTGCCTCGACAGCCCGATGACGCGGCTCCGATAGCGGCACACCCCGAGCAGTCGGACCGCCCGGGTGAACTCCAGCCGCCACCCGTCCAGCCTGAACGCCGCCATGACCCCGAGGGCCCACCGGCGGACCTCGTCCGGGTCCTTGCTCGGCGGCAACGTCACCTCAACCACAGCTCCCCTCCCGGCTCTTCAGCCCGCCCTCGATTTGCTGCCAGACGGTGTCCTGTACCAGCCGCACCTCGGCCTCGCTGAGGTCCGCTGCAGGGCTACTGTCCAGAAACTGTGTCCGGTCGTCCGAGAGCCCAATGCCGCCCCGGTCGGGCCGCTGCCGCAGCATTCCACGGCCCCGGGGCCTGCTGTCGAGCCCGGCCGCCAAGAACTGTTCCGCCGCCCGGGTGGCCACTACCGGGATGTTGACCCCGAAGAGCAGGTCTCCCCGCTGGATCGCATGTTCCCGCTCGATCAGCCGGTCATAGTCGGCCAGCAGGTCTGCGGGATCACCCTCGACCTCAAGCAGCAGGTCGTCCCCGAGCGACCCGACCAGCCGGATCGTCAGGTCGATCAGCCCGACACGACATCCGGTCAACTGGGACGCCAGGGCCTCTTCCAGTGAGCCTTCGTCCTGCCCCAGCAGCCACCACCAGCGAACCGCCACCACGGCCGCGACTCGGCCGTCGCGGCTGGCGGCCCAGAGCCTCTCCAGTTGCTCGCGGGTGTAGGGCTGTTGCAGGATCACCGGTCGGCCTCCCGGGCCGCGAGTGGCTGTTCCAGATGGTGGATCGTGTCCCGGACCAGGCCGGACCCGACATCGAGCTGTCGCTCGATCTGGTCGACCGCGTCAGGAATGCCGATGACCATCCGCAGGATATTGAGGGCGTCCATCGCGGGTCCCCGCGGGACCGAGACAGTTTCGGTCGCTTCGCTCATAACTGTTTCCTCCGGTCGATCCCCACGATCCTGCCCTTGCCGTCCACCCGCACGGTTTCGACATCCCCCGCGAGAACGACCGGCCCGACGACCGTGACCTGATACACCGCACAGCGGCTGCAAACATACCGCGGCCGGTGCCCGTCCGAGCCGGGGTTGCACTCATGTTCGGCCGGCTCGCGGCACCGGTGCCGGTCGAAGGAGACGTGCTGGCACCGAGGCCGGCAGTGGAGAGGCTCCCGGTAGCCGCACAGCCGCTTGAGTTCGTCGAGGTTCAGACTGCTCACTTGTCTCCCTCCGTCCCAGGTCGGTTGCTGTCGAGCCAGGTCACCAGTTCCTTCTCGACCTGCCGCTGTTCCTGGAGGGCCGCGAACAGCTGCTCCATCGTCGGCACCGGCCGGCTGCGGAGATGGTCCACAATCGCCCGCCAGTCCGCCTCGGAGAGCGTGGCCGGGTCGGACGGTGGCCACTGGCCCCGGAGTAGGTCTCGGGCCATCGCCACCGGGGCGACGGCGAGCCGGCGTGCCTGCCGGTCGAGGACCAGCCAGTGGTCGGCAGGCTGGTCGCAGGCTCCGATGTGGTAGCCAGCAAGAGACGGCTCAACGGCCGGGTGGCGGCGGTAGAGCAGGAACGCGTATCCGTGGCCGGTGCCCGAGGTGCGGCCGTCGGTGAAGTACAATTCGTCCCCCTCGCCCCAGTAGAGTCCGACGTACCGGGCCGGGGCGTCCGGGACCCCGACCGCTTGCTCCAGCATGGGCGGGACCGGGATCGGGAGAGGCGTCATGGGGCGTACCTCGTGTGGGACGGCAGGACCGCCCTGACAAGTCCGTCTCGCCTAAACGGAGACCTGCCCCGGCCGCAGGCCGTCGAGCCACGCGAGCATTTCCCGGACTGCGG
This sequence comes from Gemmataceae bacterium, assembly GCA_028288765.1. GTDB lineage: Bacteria > Planctomycetota > Planctomycetia > Gemmatales > Gemmataceae > Urbifossiella. The sequence goes on from JAQGHQ010000544.1 coordinate 4,027, forward strand.
CCGCCAGCGGCTCAGGCGGGCTGGAAGAAATCCCCTCGTCCTGTTGGCCGATCACAACAAACGGCACCCAGGGCGGGAACAAGAAGTGCAGGAACCGCTTGGCCCGCCCGGCCGGGGCCACGTCGAGCCGGCTCCGCACGCGGTCGAGCAGAAGCCAGTGATCCGCCATTCTGTCGGACGGGCCGAGACCGTAGGCAGCGAGTCCCGGATGGACGGCCGGGTGGCCCTCGAACAAGAGGAATGCATCTTGCCAGCAGCTCCCGCACAACCGCCCGTCGGTGTACCGCGGCTCGCCGGTCGTGCCCCAGAACAGCCCGACGTGCAGACCCCCGGCGTCCGGGACCCCGAGGGCGAGTTCAAGTTGCGGCGGGACCGGGACATCAAGGCAGGTCATGGTGCGTTCCGAGTGCAGGACGGACGAGCCCAAACAACTAGTGTCCCGAGTTGCGAATTCGTTGATTATTTCTTGCGCCACCCCTGATCCCCAGGTAAGGTTCGGTCAGGAGGTGCCCCATGCCCGCTGGCCGACCGTTGACCTCACTCACCCTGACCGACGA
>JAQGHQ010000562.1 GCA_028288765.1 Gemmataceae bacterium
CGGGGGCCGTGAGCCCCCGAGCAAGGCCACTGGCGGTAGCAGCCGCCGTGCTTACTCGGGGGGCTCACGCCCCCCGCCCGCCGGGGCACCGGAGGAACCGCGACCGCTTCACCGGGTTCCCATATCAGGGGTTCTCCGGCGACTGGTTCGGCCGGCGGGTCTTGGCCCACCCGACAAAACTGAAATGCCCGGCGAGTCCGGCTGGGTAGGCGGCATCGCGCCGGCTACGGGGCGACCGGCACCGACACCCCACGCGCGCCGGCCCTTCTACCCCCGGGCCACCGCCCAGGTGATCCACATGGCGAGCCCGAACGCGATCCGCGTCGCGATCTGCAAGGACAGGTACCACAGCTGCCCGTTGATGCTCTCGCTCGCCTCCACCAGGGCTTGCCGGACCTGCTCGCCCACGATCCGCCGCGGGTGAATCAGGCCGAACGACAGGAACCGGACGGCCGGGGCTTTCCAGGACCCCAGCCAGTGCTCGGCCCGGTCAAGAACGGCCTCGAGCGCCGGCCGGTCAAACCGCCCGAACAGGAACACCGCCTTGAAGTCCAGGAACCCCATCAGACCGCCCGCGATGATCACCGCGGCGAGCCCGACCGGGTGCGACCACAGGTCGCCGGGCGTGACCCGGGCGTCGACCCAGACGAAGTTGGACGCCCAGGCGTTCACCAGGGTGAGCGCCAGGGTCGCAGCGACCGGCAGGACCGTCGGCCAGCGGAGGAAGAGTCCCCGGTGCGACTTCGCCAGCACCCGCAGCTTCGGCCAGCGGTCCGAGGACTGATAGATGAGGCCGATCATCGCCCGGTAGTTGCGGGCACGGAGGGCCGTGCCGACGACGAACACCAGCGCGAGGTAGTAACTGAACACTTCGATCAGGTTCAGTGAGCCCACGACGATCACCCCCCCCGCCGCCCGCTCCCGAGCCCGACTGGTTACACCCGTCTCTATACCCCCGCCGCGGCCTCGATGGAATGGATGTATTGCTCCGGCAGACCGTGCTCGCGGGCACCCCGGATGACCCGCTGCAAATACTCTGCCCGCGGCCGTTGGCCAGCCGTGATCTGTTCAGGTCTTGCGATGTACACCACGGCGTCGACCTTCGCGCCGGTCTCGTCCAGCACGTCCACCCGCGTCCGCTCGTAGCCCTCCTCGAACCCGTCCAGGGCTTCCAGGTCTTGCCGGCTGCACCGGTAGAGTACGCCCAGCACCCCGTCGCCGGGGTGCACGATGTTGGCATACGTCCATCCGCTCCCGTCCCCCATGTTGAAGGCGAGTCGGTAGCCGGGCAGCTGCGCCCGCCGCGACCGGTCCGCACCCGCCCGGCTCACGCCCGTCCGCGCGGCCATCTGGGTGGTGCAGAGGTTGCTGCCGTAAGCGAAGTACCACACGCTCCCGCCCCCCAGTGCGCCCGCCGACTCATTCGGGTTCAGTTCGCGAGCGGGAGGGGCTTGATTTCCACCGTCCCCACCCGGAACGACTCCAGCCGGTTGATCCCGAAGGCCGTCGTGAGGGCGACGTCCGCGGCGTCCCGCCCGCGGGCCACCACGACCCGGCCGACCCGGGGGACGTTGTGCCGGGCGTCGAACGCGTGCCACCGCCCGCCCAGGTACACCTCGAACCACGCGCTGAAGTCCATCGGGGCCGGATCCGGCGGCACCCCGAGGTCGCCCAGGTACCCGGTGCAATACCGCGCCGGGACGTTCAAGCACCGGCACAGCGTGATGGCGAGGTGGGTGTAATCCCGGCACACCCCGACCCGCTCGCGGAACACCTCCAGGGCCGTCCGGGTCGCGCGCGCCTGGAGGTAGTCGAACCGGATGTGCCGGTGGACGAAGTCGCACACGGCCCGGACCAGCGGCCACCCGGCCGGCCCGTGGCCGAACGTCGCCCAGGCGGCCTCCTTCAGTTCGCTGTCCACCTCGCAGTACCGGCTCGGCAGAAGGAACAGGAGGACGTCGTCCGGCAGCTCCTGCACCCGGTGGTGGTACGCGGCCCAGTCTTGCGGGTCCGGCCGGCCGGAGTCCTCGACCACCGCCTCGTGCCGGAACACCACCCGCCCGGCGGGAACGAAGACCCGCCCACACCGGTTCCCGTACACGTCGGTGTAATCCGATATCGGGACCGCCGGATCGACCCCCAGCTGCTCGACCCACCCCGCCCACTGACAGACCGACGGGTGCAGGCGCAGCATCAAGACCACCGCCGCCGGTTCCTGGAAAATGAGGGCGATCTCGCTGTCGACCTTGATGAGCATGATCACCGTGTTGGGTTCGGGCGTCCGCTCGTCGAGCGGGGTTGACCGACCGCCGGGCCGACGTGCGGCCCGGACGGCGCGAGAGACCGGAGAGGGGTGACGGGGCTGCTCCCCAGGATGGCCGCCGGATCCGAAGAGGGGGCGGCGAGAGCCGAACCGTGACTGGACAGAGGAATTGTAGCTGCTCGTCGTACCAACGGCCGACGAGCTTCACGGATTCGGCGGCGGATCACCGGGCGCGAGTAGCCTTCCCGCCGCCGGCCCGGCCGGCGAATTCAGTAGTTCCAGGTTCCAGGGGGGCCGGACCGCGCCGGTGTCGGGTGACGACCCTGGCCCCTTGATGACTGGTGCCGACGACCGGGCTACCGCAACTCCTTTTTCCGGAGCAGCGTGCCGACCGGCGTGTAGCGGGCCTTGACGGCGCTCCCGCCGGTGAGGGCGACACGCACCTCGTAGCCGACGCGGCCGTCCCCCTTCCGAACCTCCTCCGCCCCCTGGATCCGGCCGCCGGGGGAGCCGGCCGCGACGGCGTCGGCGACCGCCCGGGGCAGGTCCCGTTCGGGGATCGCCTTCTCGACCTCGACCAGCTCCCCGTCCGGCCCGACGGTGATGTCGAAGTGTTGTCCTTGCTGCCGGACCGTCACCTCGTGGACCGTCCGGCCGTCACTGGTCTCGACCCGGTGGGTGACGTACTGGGCGTCCGGGATTGTCGTCTGGACCAGTTCGCGGACCGGCTGGGGGAGGCGGGAGTAGGCCAGCTGGTTGTAGGCCAGGGCGCCCGCCACCACGCCCAGGAGGACCACGATCTGCACCGGCACCCAGTACCGCTCGAGCTGTAGTACTCTCCACATGCCAATCTCCGTGGCGATCGTGACCGGGCAGTGTGGACGGCCCGACGCGGGCCATCCCATGCGGAAATGGTAAGTATCGGAGATAAGACCACGGTGAAGTCCGTTTAAGATCCGCCTTATACCGGAACCCGGTGGGGGTGGCGGGTATTCCCCCTCTCCCCTTTGAGGGCGAGGGGAACCCGAAGCGGACCGCCTCACCGGGTTCCGGTATAAGGCGAGCGGGGGGCGTGAGCCCCCCGAGTGCGCACGCCGCCCCTACCGCCCGGGACCTTCTCGGGGGGCTCACGCCCCCGCTCGCCGAGGGGTAGGAGCACGCATGCGGCGCCCGGGACCCGGAGAAGGTGCCGGTAGTGCGCCAACAACGCCTGGCGGTCTCCCGCCGTCACCTGGATACTGGACATGGTCCTCACCGGTCTGGGCTCGGGCCGGGCGACATTGATGACCGTCGAAGCCGGCGTGCCCGATCCGACGCTCAACACCTGCACCCCTACCCACCGCCGGGACGCACACCCCGATGAGGGGTTCCGGACAACGTATTGACCCCCGACCGGACGGCAGAACGCCGAGGGACATTATGGGCAACCAGGAGATGCTTCTCGCCGTCGGCTGCTTCGCGGTCTTGGCCGGGCTGGTGTTGGTCCGCCGACGGGCCGCGATGACCGACGGGTGGCTGCTCGGGACGTGGGAGTCGGACGGCGAGCGGACGATCAAAGAGTGGCTTGATCGTCGGCCGATGACGGACGAGGAGGCGGCGGCCCTGCGGGCGGTGATCGGGCAGATGCGGATCACCTGGGGCCGGCGGACCTACGCCGTGGAAAGGAACGGCCACCGGGAGGAACATCCGTACCGGCTCATCGCAAGGGATGCGAGGGCGGCGGTGCTGCGGGCGTATGACCCGGTGGAGGGGAAAGAGGTGTTCGTGACGGTTAACTTCCTGGACGCGGACACGTACTGGCTATATGCGGCAGGTGGGCCGCTACGGGATTACTTCCGCCGGATCGGATAGCCGCTCCCGGAGCGGCTATCCACGCAGAGGTTTTTGAGAAGCGGCGGAAGCCGTCGTCGAGAAAAGCCTGGAAAACCTTGGGGATGCTGGGGATCGCAATTGACAATATCCCTCACGGCGTGGCCCATTGGGGCGAGCACTGACGGGCCATTGTCCGGCAGCCGGGTAGAGTATCTTCCGCAAGATGCCTTGGCCCCTGGAACTACTGAACTTGCCCCCACGGTAAGGCAGAGAGACGAAGTACGGCCCACAGGCTTCCGCGGCCGTCTTCCGCCCTTCAATACAGGTGCTTCATGAGGCGGTGGGTACTGATCGGCCTGGCCGGGTTGGGCGTGTTCACGGTGGTCGGGTTCATCCTCACTTACGTGCCGAAGGTGCGGCGGAATGCCGACGTGCTGGGGTGCCAGGAGAACCTCCGTGCGATCACCCTATTCGCCCCCCACGACCCGAAGGCGAAACCCGGCGGCGACCCGGGCAAGCTCCCGCCCGAGATCCCGGCCGGCACGATCGTGCTCCCGGGCGTTCCGCCGGAGGACCGGCTGAGCTGGTACGTGAAGATCCTGCCGGGCCTCGACCAGCGGCGCCAGAAAACCGGTCCGATCCTCGCCGCCATCGACCAGACCCTCCCGTGGCCGGCCGAGAAGAACCAGAAGGCCGGGCGGACGAAGCTCGTCACCCTCCTCTGCCCCGGCAACCCGCCCGAAGTGAACCCGGACCAGCCCGCGCCGACGCAGTACGTCGGGATCGCGGGGCTCGGGCCCGACGCCGCCACCATCCCGCTCGTCCCGTCCGCCCCCATCCCCCCGCGGGCCGGGTGCTTCCGGTACGACAGCCCGACCCCGTTCTCGGTGATCGTCGAGCACGACGGGCTGAGCCAGACGCTCATGATCGGCGAGCGGTCCGGTGACCTGGGGCCGTGGCTGCGGGGCGGTCCGTCGACCGTGCGGGGGCTCGACGACAGCCCGACCGCGAAGCCGCTGGTGGGTCCCGGCGGCCAGTTCGGCGGGTGCCACCCGAACGGGGCGAACTGGGCGTTCGCCGACGGATCGGCCCGCTTCTTTACCGACCGTGTCGACCCGAAGGTGCTGTTCAGCATGGCGACGATCGCCGGCAAGGAGACTGATCCGATCCCGGGAGAGTAAACGACGACGGGTCGGAGCGGGCGGGAATCGCGGGTGGAGTTCTGATCGTCCTGATACACGAACCCACTGAGGCAGTCACCTTGGTCTGGGTGGCATGTCCACGGCTCTGGGTGGACATGGCCGAACATGGTCGCGCGAATACCCGATCCGGATCCGGCATCCGGGGCGTTCACATGTCCCCGCCGAGCCGTGGACATGCCACCCGGGCCATTCCCCTCCTCCCTCTCCCTCAAGGGAAGAGGGGGACCCGAAGCGGACAACCTC
>JAQGHQ010000013.1 GCA_028288765.1 Gemmataceae bacterium
CCAGATCCGGTTCGTCCTGTCGCTGAACGAGGCGTCTCCGGCCCTGAAGGAGAAGCTGAAGGAGGCCCTCCAGATGAAGGCCGGGTGGGACACCGCCCTGCGGGAGCTGAATCAGGTCCAGGCCGACCTGAATCGGCTGAGCGGGGACCAGGACCGGATCCGGAAGAACCTGGCGACCACCCCGAAGGAGGCCGAGGTGTACCAGGTGTACCTGAAGAAGCTGTCCGACCAGGAGAAGGAGATCGACGCCCTGACGGCCCGGCAGAAGAAGCTGATGGGGGACGAGTTCGCCGCCCGCAAGAAGTTCGACGACTACCTCGTCAACCTCTCCGACTGAGTTCAGAGATTGGCCGCAAAAAAGCACAAAACGCACAAAAATAAAATTGACTTATTTTTGTGCGTTTTTGCGGCCAATGGTTTTCATATTATCCGCACAATGATCTGATGATGGGCGGAGCGCGTTCAGCTGCTCCCGCCAATCGGCGGGGGCGGGGGCAGCAGCTCGCCGAAGTCGTAGTTAATGCCCGTGGCACCGACCGGGAGGTACACGTCGTAAAACTGGTCGGCGCCGATCAGCCCGTCCGCTTGCCCGTTCACCGTCCCGAGGTTCTCGGCCCCATCCAGATACCCGGCCGGCTGGGTTTCCAGGATCGAGTACGTCCCGGTCCGCAGCCCGGTGAACGAGTAGTTTCCGTTCGAGTCGGTGGTGGTGAGCAGGACGACCGTCTGGCCGGCGTCGTTCACCCCCCGGAGCTCGACCGTCACCCCGCCGATCCCGGTGTCGCCGGGGGTCAACGTCCCGCTGTGGTCGGCGTCCAGGTACACCACACCAGAGATGCTCGCGGTCCCGGGCGGCAGGACGTTCGTGGTTCCGCTGGTCCGGACCGACCACTCCTCAAACCCCCCGTTCGCGGTCGCCCCCGGCTGCCCGCCCATCTTCGAGTAGAGGTAGACGTAGGTGCCCAGGTCGGCGTTCGCGAATGCCGTGTCCGGGATCAGTAAGAACATGTCCCCGGACCCGCTACCGCTATTCAGACGGGCGTCGAGAAGAACGGACACGTCGCCCTGCGGCCCGGCGTCCATGTCGAAAACCGGGGCCTTCCCGGCCAGGGTTTTGGCGGCCGGGTCGTACCCCGTGTCGTTGGGCACCGTGTCGAGGAAGATCCGGACCTCGTCGACCGACAACAGCGGGGAGGACGATTTCTGGTTGATGTCCAGCAAGAACTGCCGGTAGGTCACCCCGTTCACGCTGACCGTCGGAACTTCCCCCACGGTCAGGGCCCGGGTGAACTGTGGGCTTTTGTTTTCATCGAACTGGAGGGGCCTGGCGGTGGTGTTATACCCCTGCTCGATGCCGCCCCCGGATGCGGCCCCCTGGATCCGGACGAACGACTGGATCACCCCGGTCCCGGTCGGTTGGGTGTGGGTGAACTGGGCGACGAACCCGTTGGCCGAAACCGTTGACACCTGGGCCGGGTGGGTCAGGTCGAGAACGGTAGCCGGGACGAGCCGGTCGTCGAGAGCTTCCACGGTCAGATTCGTATTCCGTGTTGAGCGAATCATCGCGGTCCTTGGGTGGAAACGTCTGGTTTACCCTGGGGTCGGAAGAACCTCACGACCCCGGGGCGAAAGTGGGATCGACGGGATAGCCCCTGCCAGAGGAGGTTTGCAATGTCTAGGCTATGCTTAACGGTCTGTCAAATCAGGCCGGACGCGAAGCCCATACCACCCGCCGGTCCGGCCGAGTTTTACCCGGACCATAACCGAGGTCGACATGGCCGAGCCGCCCGGAACATCTACGCCTGTTGCCCCGCGCGGCGAGCCCGAGGGACGGTTCCGGGGGTTCGCCGGGATGCGAACTTTCACCCTCGGTGATGGTCGAGAACTCGTGGTGTCCCAGGTCACAGGGGCTTCCGCCGTCGTGTTCACGGCCGACCTGAAACTGCTCGCCGACTGCCGGGCGTTTGCCCCGCTCGACGAGCACGCCCGGAGAATGGGCGGGGAACTCGGGCTGGCGCCGGAGCAGCTCGGTCCGATCCGCTCCCGGCTCGGTCAACTGGCCGGTGCGGGCCTTCTCGTCCCGTTCGCCCACGTCGAATCCGTCCTCCGGGGGGCGGCCGGCGGCGACCCGGCCCGCGTGGAGGTCATCGGCATCCCGACCCGGGACCGGCCCGACCTGCTGGCCCGCTGCCTGGCCGACCTGACCGAGGCTGCGATGGCACACGGCCGCACGTTCGAGGTGGTCGTCGCGGACGACTCCACCGGGGCCGATACCCGGGCCGCAAACCGGGCGCTACTCCGCGACCTCCGCGGGACCTTCCCGGGGGAACTCCGGTACGCCGGGCCGGACGACCGGGCCCGGTTCGCCGCCACGCTCGCGGGGGCCGGCTGCGACCCGCGGGCCGCCCGGTTCGCCCTCGTGGACGACGCGGGCTACCCCGTCGCCACCGGGACGAACCGGAACCTGCTCATGCTCCACGCCGCGGGCCGGCTGCTGCTCCAGGTGGACGACGACGTCCGCAGCCGGGTTGCCTCTGTTCCGGGGGCCAAGACCGGGTTCGTCCTGTCCTCCCGGTCCGACCCGACCGAGTTCTGGTTTCCGACCGACGCGGCCCCGGACCTGGGCCCTCCGGCAGAGCTGGCGGGGGTACACGAGATGATGCTCGGGCGTGGGGTGGGGGCCTGTGCGGCCGGCGTTCCGGTCCACGCGGACGAGGCCGGGGCCGGGCTCGTCACCCGACTCGGAACGACCGGCGGGCGGGTCCGGGTGACCGTCGCCGGGGTGTGCGGGGACTCCGGGATGGGGTCCCCGGTCCATTTCCTTCTCCTGCACGGGCCGGGCCGGGACCGGCTCCACCGCACGGAAGCCACCTACCGTGCGGCCCTGGCCCGGTGCCGGGTCCTCCGGGGGGTCGACCGGCCGACCGTCGGCGACGACGGGACGATCTGCATGGGGCTGAACCTCGGGCTCGACCTCCGGACCCCGCTCCCGCCGTTCATGCCGGTGCTCCGGAACCAGGACGGGGTATTCGGGGCGGTGGTCCGGTGGTGCTGTCCGGGCGCGTTCTTCGGCCACCTCCCGGCCGCCGTGTGGCACCTTCCGGCGGGCGGCCGGGCCTATCCCCCGGACGCCCTCGACCGCGCGGCGGCCGGCCCCCCGCCCGATCACCTGCTCCTGCACCTGATCCGGGCGCACGCCCCCCGGACGCCGGCCCCGGACGACCGCCGGAACCTGCGCGGGCTCGGGGAAGCCCTGGGCGGACTGGCCGACCTATCACCCAGGGCATTCCGGGACGTCGTCCGGATGGCCGCCCGCGAGTGGGCGGTCGGGTTCGCAACCCAGCTGGCCGGTGTGCTCCGGACGTACTCCGGGGAGCCGGCCTGGTGGGCGGCCGACGTCCGGCGGGTAGCCGACCGAGTTCGGACGGCCATGACCGGAGAGCACTTCGGGACACCGGTCGACTTGGGGTCCGGCGGCGACCCGGAGACGGGGTTCGCACGGTTCCGGGAGCTGGTCGGTTCCTTCGGCCGGCTCGTGTACCACTGGTACGATCTCATGGACGCGGCGGCCGATCTGCGGAGGCGGGGACTGCCCGCTGCCGGCCCGGTCTGAACCTGACTGCCGGTCCGATCCGCCCGACCCCGCGCGTCCGAAAGCGCCGCCGCAGACCGGACGATGGGGTAAAGGCCCGGGCGAGCGGCCCGTGGGCGATGTCACTTCCCGCCGGCGCCGATCGCGTACACCATCGCCGACCCGTTCGCACCCGCGACCGCCAGTCGCCGGCCGGTCGGGTCGAGGGCGAGGTCGCGGGTGCTCGCGGGGACCGTGACCGCGTGCGAACTCGTCGTCTCGTCGCCTTTCCAGAACAACAACCGTCCCCCGTTCCCGCCCGCCGCGCCGATCACGTACCCCGCCGGGTGGAAGCCCACGCCCCACATCGTGCCCTGGAACGCTTCCTTCGCTTTGAGCTGCTTCGACGTCCCGGCCTTCCAGTCGAACAGGACGACGAGCGGGTTCCCGACCCCGGCGAAGGCGTTCGAGACGTTCGTGATCCCCCCGCACGCCAGCCGCGTTCCCGTCGCGTCGAACGCCATCGCCCGCGCGCCGCCGATGTCCGCCATGAACGACGGGTCGTACTTGTGCAGCACCTTGGCGTCGAGCTCGCGGGCGCAAGTGGCGGTCTTCAGGTCCCAGTCCTTGACCACCCCCTTGAGGTCCGCCGAGGCGAGCCGGGTGCCGTCCGGGTGGAACGCGACGTTGTAGACGTGCGACGTGTGCCCTTCGAGCGTGCGGACGGGCTTCCCGTCGGCCGCGGTCCACAGCTTCACGGCGTTGTCGTTCCCACAACTCGCCAGTACGTGCCCATCCGGACTCACGGCGACCGCGCGGACCCAGCCGTCGTGGGCGTGGACGGTGCGGACCGGCTTGGCAGCGTCCGAGTCGCCCGCCCACCAGAGCAGCTGGCCGTGGTAGTCGGCGGAGATGAGGGTGAACGGCCGGGGCGGCGGCGCGGGGAGGGCGACGGCCCCGAACCCGGTCGCCGCGTGAAGTGCCGTGGACCGCCGTTCCCACGCGGCGACCTCACCGGGGGCGGCGGTTCCCAGGACCGCCATCCCGCGGACCCAGCTCTGGTGCCCGGTGAAGGCCGCCTTAGCCCCCGTGAGCAGGTCGAACCGCTGGATCGTGTTGTCCTGGGCGGACGCGAACAGGAATCGGCCGGACGGGTCGAACCGGCAGCCGATCAGAGGGCTACCGTGCTTCAACTCGCGTTCGAGGCGGGTGGTCGTGGGGTCGATCGGTTCGGGGGGCATGAGGTGGTCACCTGGGAAGAGCTATGCATACCCGCAACGTCGCGCCGAGTCGCGTGTGCTTAGTTTTGACGGTCCCGAAGGGACAGTTTGGTCGTGGCACGGGTCTCCTGACCTGTGTAGGTACCCCGCTCCGAGGCCAGTGCCACCAGGAAGATGCGTCTTCATCTCTCTCGGTGGTCCTTCTTCCCAGGCTTCGGTCTCCAGACTTGGATACCTGCACAGGTCTGGAGACCTGTGCCACCAGGAGTCGGCCCCTTCGGGGCCTGAAAGCCAAGGGGCGTCTCGGCATGGGTAGCGAATAGGGGAAGCGAGAGAACGAAGCGGGCGGGACGCCCGCGGTCCCAGGACGAACTCACACCAGGATCTCGTCGATCGCGGCGGCCTTGGGGTCGGCGATCGGGACCGGCCGGTCGTTCGGGTAGAAGTTCTTCGTCGGGTCGAGTCCGACCGCCCGCAGGTAGGTGTGGAACAGGTGCCCGCCGTTCACCTCGCGGTCGGTCACCGCGGTCCCGTTCGCGTTCGTCTTGCCGACCACCGCCCCGCCCTTCACCCCGGCCCCGGCCAGGGCCACCGCCCACGCCCGCGACCAGTGGTCCCGGCCGTACAGGTGGTTGATCTTCGGGGTCCGGCCGAACTCGGACATCACCACCACGAGCGTGCTCTCCAGCATGCCCCGCTCCGCGAGGTCTTCGAGCAGGGCGGCATACGGGCGGTCGAACTCACCGAGTTGTTCGATGTGGAAGTCGAAGTTCTCGTGGTGCGTGTCGTAGTTCGAGTGCGAGACCTTCACATAGGTCACGCCCGCCTCCAGCAGCCGGCGGGCGAGGAGCAGGTGCCGGCCGAAATCGTGCCGGCCGTACCGGTCCGCGACCCGCGTATCTTCCTTCGTGACGTCGAACACGTCCGACCGACGGAACACGCGCTCGGCCTGCTCGAACGACTCGGTGTAGGCGTCGGTCGCGGCGCTCCGGCGGGACTTCGCGAACCGGTCGTTCAACTTCTTGCGGAACTCTTCCCGCTGGCGGTCGGCGGGGTCGGTCAGCCCGGCCGGGCGGAGCAGGTCGGCCGGGGGCTTCCCGTCCCCGAGCGACACTGGGCCGTATTTCGGCCCGAGGAACGCGGCGTCTTGCTTGCCGAACCCGCCCTCGCCCCTGGCCAACACCTGGATGTTGCCGGGCAGGGTCTGGGCGTCGGACCCGAGCAGCTTGGCCGTCACCGCCCCGATGTGGGGGTACTCGATCCCCGCCTCCGGCCGCCGGCCGGTGAGCATGATGGTGGCCCCGCGGCCGTGCTCGTCCTCGGCCGTATTCACCCCGCGGACGAGTGCGATCCGGTGCATCTGCCGGGCAGTGAGCGGCAGGAGCTCACAAACCCGCGTGCCCGGCACGGTGGTCGGGATGGTCGCGAACGGCCCGCCGGTATCGGTCCCCGGTTTCGGGTCCCAGGTTTCGAGCTGACTCACCCCGCCGGAGAGGAATATGACCAGGACCCGTTTCTGCATCTTGCCGAGCTCGCGGCCGGCGACGGAGCTGGCAAACCCGCCCGTCCCGAGCGCGGCCGCGGCGCCGACCGCAGTCGAGCCGAGGAACCCCCGGCGCGAGAGGCGGTGATCCCGGGAGCCACAAGAGTACTGGCAGGTCGGCATGGAAGACTCCGGGCGAAGATGCAGCATGCGGGTCCGGAGACCCGTGCGGGCTGTCAGTGGTTGAATCGGAACTCGGCACTCGCGAGCAGCGCCCACACCAGTTCGTTGAGCGCGGTCGGGCGGTCTGGTGCGGCCTTGAGCAGTTCGGTCACGTCCTTCCGCTCGTCGGCAGTCGCGGGGCGGGTCAGCACACTCAGGAAGAGTTCGTCGGTAATCGCGTTGGGGTCGGTCAGCTTCCCGAGGCGGTCGGTGAGACTGCCGGGCCGGGGGGCGATCATCCCCCGCACGGACGGGCCGAATTTCAGGAACAAGGACTGGTCGAGGGTCGTGATCGCCCCGGTGTCCGGTGCCCCCGGCTGCCCGGCAAAGACAGCCCGGAATGGGCCAATACGGGCCGCGACCCGGGCATCAATCCCCGCCTCGGTCGCTGTCTTTCCGAGGGCGACACGGTCGGCATCGGTCTGACCGGTGGCCTGCGACGCGGCATAGGCGAGCTGTTCGGCCGTGAGCGGCTTCAGGTGGGCGACGAGATATCGTTCGGGGGGCGGGTCGGTGTCCCCGGCCGGGCCCTCGCTCGATCGCTGGTAGGTCTTGCTCTGCGCGATCTCCCGGAGCAGCCACTTCACGTCGAACTTGTGGGCGGCGAACTCCGTGGCCAGGAGGTCGAGGAGTTCCGGGTGGGACGGCGGGTTCCCGGGGTGGTCCAGGTCCACCGGGTTGACGATCCCGCGGCCGAGCATCAGCGCCCACAACCGGTTCGCGGCCGTCCGGGCGAACGCCGGGTTGTCCGCGGCGGTGACCGCCCGCGCCAGCTGCTCGCGCCGGCTGTACGCCGGGACGGGGCGGACGTTCGCCGCCGGGGCGACCTTGTACTCCTTGCCCTTCGGAGGGGCGGCCTCGGAGATCGCCTTTCCGCCCGGCATGTGCGGGAGGGTCGTTCCCTGCTTCTTGGCCTTGTCGAAGACGCTGACGAAGTTCACCTCGCCGTCCGCCTTTTCGGCCAGGACGGCGTTGGGGGCGTTGGCGTTGGGGAACAAGAACGACCGGTTCAGGAACGCGAGGAGGCCGTAGTAGTCGGCCTGTTTGTAGGACTCGACGAGCGGGTGGTCGTGGCACTGGGCGCACTGGATGTTTCGGCCGAGGAACACCCGCGCGATGTCGCGGGTGACGAGGTTGGGCTCGAAGTCGCGGTCGAGGTAGAACTTGGCGGCCGGCCGGGCCTTCGGGTCCACTCCATCGGCGGAGAGGATTTCGCGGACGAGACCGTCGTACGGGCGGTTCTCGGCGAAGGCCGTGCGCAGGAACTCTTCCCACGCCGCCCGGGGCACCTTGCCGTCCCCCCGGCGCTCCATCAACACCACGTCGAACACCTGCGCCATCCGCCGGGCATAGGCCGGGCCGGCGAGCAATCTGTCGACCAGCCTGGTCCGCTTGTCCGGGGTTGTGTCGACAAGAAACGCCCGGGTCTCGTCGGCAGTCGGGATAGTACCGGCGAAGTCGAGGTAGACCCGGCGGAGGAACTCGGCGTCGGTCGAGACCGGGGCGACCTGGGTCTCGTATCCGGCGTGGCCGGCGGCGATCAGGCGGTCGATCCGCGCGTGCAGCGGCTTGGCGGCGGACGAGACGGCAGCGGTCGCAAAAATGGCGGCGAGGGCCGCGAGGGCGCGGGGCGGGGTCGGCACGGAACGGTCCTCGGTGAGGTAGCATCCGAACCCGGGGCGGGACCTCGCCCCGGGTCGCGAACCAGCAGATGGGTGAATCGTGTTCCGCCGCGGGCCGGAAGTCAAGCGCGATTCGCGTTCGATCGCCCCGCGGTCACTCGTCCAGCATGACCTTCTTCGCCGGCTTCAGGTGGGCCTCGTCCAGCTTCCCGACCGACCACAGGAGCCCGCGGGTGATCAGGTCCAGATACCGGGCGTCGCCGACCGTGTCGTTGTTGTGCCCGAGGGTGGTCGCGAACACCCGGGTTTTCCCGTTATAAGTGTTGGTCCAGACGCACACGGCCTCGTCGGTCTTCGTCCCGCCCCCTTTGATCGGGTAGGTCTGCTTGCCCCGCGCGAGCGGCTGGGCCGTCTCCAACAGTTTGTCGGCCGAGTTGTTGTAAAGCTCCTCGTTGCCGGTCTTCCAGTCCTTGAACCCCTTGGTGATCGGGCTGTCCGGATCGGTGAACCCGATCTCGATCGGGGCCTGGGGGCCGTGCCCGGTGCTGGCGAGTCCGGTGAACTCGAACCACGGGGTCGCTTTCGGGAAGCCCTCGGTCCGGTACGAGTGCATCCCGCAGTGGGTGACGACCGCCGGCAGGCCGTCCCGGTGGGGCTTGAGGATGCGATCGACCACCTTCGGGTCCTTGACGTCGGAGCAGCACTCGTCGTGCAGCACCACGTCGAACCCCTTGGCCCAGTCCTCCTTCTCGTACCACGGGTTGAGGTGTTTGGTGCCGGTGTCGGGGTCGTAGGCGACCGCCCACTGGACGTTCGCGCGGGCGGAAACTCCCCTGGTCAGCAGCTCCTGCTGCTTCTTGTAATCGTGGCAGCACCCGCCGAGAACGAGCAGGGCCCGGACGGGTTTCGTCTCCTCTGCGGCCGGGGCCGGGCCGGTGTGGGCGAGGCCGATCAGGGCCGCGGTGAGGATCGCGAAGGCACAGGCGGTACGACGGGGGAACGCGGGTCTGGTCATCGGGGCTCCGTCGCCGGCGCGGCCGGCAGGGTGGGGAAAGGGACGGCCTCGGCGCTGAACAAGCTGAGCAGGCCGGTTCGCGGCATTATCCACAACGACCTCCCGCGCTGCCAGTCTCCAGCTCCGACCGCCTCTCGGTTTCGGTCCGGCTTCCCCTCGGCCCGCGGATCGGGGAAAATCTCCTCTGTAAGTCTCCCCCATGGTCGTGGTATCTCTGTTACCCTCCCGCCCCATGCACGATCCCGCCACCCAAGGGGCCACCGTGTTGACCACCGCCCCCACGTTCGAACAGCTTTATCTCGTTCTGCCCGAGTCCGGCGACCGACCCGCCGCGGCAGTCGTTCCCGCGGACGAGGTGCCCGAACCGTACCGCCAGCTGCTCGTCCACACCCATCACATGACGGTCACCGTGGAGAAGTACTACGGTAGTCCGGTGGACGTGAAGGTGCTGGCCTCCCGGCGGAACGGGAACGAGTACGCCCGCAAGATCCTCCTCGCCCTGCAGGACAACGGGAAGGTCGTGCAGTTTGGGCTGGTCCGGATCAACCTGGGCGTTTGCTCCGAGCCGGTCCGTAACGCGATCGTGGAGGGGAAAACCCCCCTCGGCCGGGTACTGATCCAGCACGACATGCTCCGCCGGATCGAGCCGACCGCCTTCCTGCGGGTTCGACTCAGCCCGACGATGGCGGAGTGGTTCGGGTCGGCACCCGGGGCCGAGACCTACGGCCGCCTCGGCGTGATCTACACCGGCGATCGCCCGGCGGTGGAGGTGCTGGAGATCCTGGCGCCTGTGTCGCAAAGGGAGTAACCACAGAGCCACACAGGACAGAGGGGAGAATGCTTGGTGGGTCGCCGAGGTATTCACCCCAACGAGCTAAATACCTACTCTTTTAACATTCAGATCATACAGACAAGTACACTTTTTGTTTGAGCTCTTCTGCTCCGCAATCTCAGTGACTACGTGGTTAACCGTTGTGTGGCTCGGTTGAAACCCTGGGTCGCTGGCTGGCGCCCTACCACGGAGGGCAGCCGCTACGATCCTGGTCCGGTCGGGGGCTGCCCTCCGTGGCAGCCCGAGCCATGCGAGCCTTTACAACAAAGCAGGAGGACGTCTCTCCCACAGCTAATCGGGTCCGGGCTTGGGTCGCTTCAGGTCACCGGGATTTGACCCGGTCGGCGATGCGGTCGACCATCTCGCCTTCGTCCGGGAAGTTGCCGGTTTGAAGCTTGGAGTAGAGCAGATCTCCGTCGACCGTGACCTCAAAACACCCGCCGCCGGCGGGAATCAGCTTCAGCTCGTCAATCTTCTGCTTGAAACCGGACAGCAGCTTGGCCGTCAGACTGACGGCTTTTGGTTCGTAGTTTCAGACCGAACAGTACTTGAGTTCGACCTTCATCGTCATCCTCCGTTGGGATCGGGCGGCGTATGCTTGCCCCCGGGTATTGTAGAGGAACGCACAAAAGCCCGCGGGCAGTTGCCGCGGGCTTTTTACGTGGGGAAGCGGGAGGGTGTCAGCCGGCCAGCGCGATCGGCCCGCCCTGCCCCCGGAGGAAGGGGGCCAACTCCGGGCCGGTGAACACGACCAGGTAGGTCACCCCGGGGGCCCGACTGGGGTATGGTTGAGCCTTGCAGTAGGATGATTGAGCTTCCGGCACGCCCTTCAGATTGAACTGCGTGGACCGGAAGATGTATACCTTGGCGAACCCCGGGCCGTTCCGCTCGCGGAACCAGACCACCGGCACCTTCCGGCCCTGAACGTCTTCCCAGTGGTGAGACACGAGCAGGCCGAAGTCGAACGGCTCGGGCAGGTCGGCAGGCAGGTGTTCGGCCGCCAGCCACGCCCGCACGGTCGCCTCGTTCGTTTGTGCCGCCTGCGGGTCGGGGTTGCCTCCGCCTGCCCAGTTGACGCGCTGACCGTCGGCCATGAGGTTGCCGGCCAGGGTGTCACCCTTCATCGCGAGGTCAAGGGTGTCCGGGAGGGGGCGGGCGGCGGTAAAGACACCGATCCCGATCCCGACGGCCAGTAGCAACGACGCGGCGACCGAAGCCGCCTGGTAGACCTTCCGGCGGAGGAGGGCACCCTGGTGCGCGGAGACGGAGGCGACGAGCTTGTCGCGGAGCCCGTCCGGGATTGGAACGGCCCGCATCGTGATCCCGACGGCGGCATCGAAAGAAGAGGCGAGTCGGGCATCAGCTGCGCAGTGGGGGCAGGTGGCGAGGTGGCGGTCGAGCGCGACCGCTTCATCCGGACCGAGGTCATCGGCCCTGGGACGGCGGAATCGCAGGTAGAACTGTGCGTCTTTACATTCCATCGGTCGCCCTCCGGGGCCCGTCGCCCACGGCCGCGACGTTCTCGCCCGGTTCGGGCGGGACAAGTCGGGACCGCAGATACGCTTTGCCGCGGGCCAGCCGGGACATCACCGTTCCGATCGGCAAATTCATTTGCTCGGCGATGTCGCGGTAACTGAAGTCATCGAAATAATAGAGGATGATTGGCGTGCGGAACGCCTCATCCAGTTCATTCAGGGCCTGCTGAAGCCGGGCCGGCTCGATCTCGGGCAGCTCTTCCGCCGAGCGTTCCGGCAGGTCGCCGACGGCATCGAGCGGGACCACCCGGTGCCGCTTCTGGTCTCTGACGCGGTGCAGGTAAGCGTTCCGCAAAATCCGGTATAGCCAAGCCTTGGCTCGCTCCTGATCGCGAAGCTGAGGGAGTCGGGCCAGGGCCTTGCCGAAGGCTTCCTGGGTCAGATCCTCGGCATCGGCCGCGGTACCGGACAGCCGGTAGGCGTAACGGTAAAGGGCCTGATAATGGGTGTCGACCAGTTGGTGAAGCCCACTTGCGGAGCCCATTACGCCACCCTCAACAGTTCCGAACCCGAACCCGGGCAGTTTATTCCCTAGATTCTTCGTCGGGTTCACCCGGACCTTCACCAGACACGACGCCCGAAGTTCACCAATCCAGCCGAATTGACACGAAGGCACCGGGCCACACTCGCGCTCATCTCACCGAAGAAATGATTTAGTCAACACTTGCAGGTCAGACGAGTCCACTTCCCGGGATACGGTCGCCTCCGATGGTCGTGTTCATCGGGTCGCGGCAAACACGATACGGGAAGGAAGTTGAGGGAAATGATTTTTTTCCGGGAATAACTCCCCAGGGTCTGTATCTATCCAAACGTGGGTGAAAGTCCGCTGCCGGATTTCGTCGGTCTCCACCCCCGACCGCTTGCTTGCGGAAGGGAAGAGCCGGGGGATCTAGCGGGTCTGAAACCACAATAGTTTCTCTGGATGTTTCGCGTTTGCCCCCTACGTTATCGAGGAGTGCCTCCGATGAAGCGGATCCTGGTCGCTCTGGTTCTGGCTCTGAGCGTCGCGACGGTTGTTGGCTGCGGCAGCGGCAGCAGCACCACCAAGACCGAGTCCACCAAGACCAAGTAAGTCGCGGTTAGCGCTTCTTCCGGAGCCGACCGCATTTTGCGGTCGGCTCTGTGCTTTTCCGGGAGAATCGTTCCGCCAGAGGTGGGTTGTGCGAAAGATTCGCTTGCGTGTGGCGTGTGTCGCGGTCGTTCTCTGCAGCCTCACGGCCGGTTGCGGCGGGGCGAAGGAGAAGGGCAAGAACCAGGATTTCGACCGCCCGAAGCCGACCGAGAAAAAGTAACACTTCCATCGGCCATTGCCGTCACAGTGGGGTGTGCTCCTCCAAGCCAACACGACTCCCCGGCGGATTGCGGCCGGATCTCTGTTCCCGTCACCGCCCTTCCCCTTCCGCACTGCCTTCGTCCCGCTGATAGATCGGGAGATACCGGTACTCGACCGTGAGTGACAGGACGGCCATGGCGGTGCCGTAGGCGGGGCCGTATTCCTGGTCGTCGAAGCCCTTCCCGTACCAGGCCCCATTAGCCCGTGGTGGGTTCATTTCGAGCAGGAGCTCGTGTAGCCTCCTGCGATACTGCTCCCAGTAATTATCGCCGAGCTGGAACATGGCCTGAGAGGTGTAGTAGATGCCATAGAAGAAGTGCGGTTTGGCGAGGTCCGTTGGGTTCCGGAGCAGATACCCCCCCGCCCGTAGCACCTCATGTGACTTGTGAAACTCTTTCCCCGAGAGCTCGAGAGCAAGGACGCCGGTCCCGGTGCAGGCGGGGGTCATGTTCCCCCCTATGGTGTATGCGAACCCGCCACCTTTCGGGTCGTGACACCGGCGGATGTACTCGACCGCGAGCTTGATTCGCTCCCGGGGGACGTCGCACCCCAGGTCTCGGGCGGCACGCAGGGCCATGAGCTGCCACCCGCTCACGCTCAGGTCCGCGTCGAACCCGGTCACCTGATACCTCCACCCGCCGGCGTCTCGGCCGTCGTCGCGCTGGGCTTTCAGGATCACCTTCACCGCCCGCTCTACCCGGTCTTTCAGTTCGGCGGCCGATTTCCCGTCGGTCATCCCGGCGACTTCGGCAAGCATCAGGGTACAAATGCCGTGGGAGTATACCTCCGTGTACCCGGCGTCAGACCTGGCGAAGAGTCCGTTCCGCTGCTGCGCGTCCATGACGAACCGCACCCCCCGGTCGACGACCGGGCCGTACTTCCCTTCCCCGGGGACGTGCCCGGCCGAGAGGAACGCCAGGACGGCAAATGAGGTGAGCGCGGGGTGCCCGCCGGTGGTGCGGTTGTCGGCGAATTCGGGGGCCCAGCTGCCGTCTTTGCTCTGGGTCTTGGCGAGGTAGGCGAGCCCGCGGTCGACGGCGTCTTCGTACCGTTCGCGCGGGCGTTCTTTCCGCGGACCGGCTAGCAGAAGCGGGTCAGGAATGGCGACGAAAAGAAGGGCGAGCGGCAAGCGGAACACGGGAGCCTTTCACGACGGCCCGGCGAAAGCTGGGAGCGGGAATGACCCACAGGTTACCTGCAACAAGACAGCAAACCCCCGGCACAGGCCCGGGGGTTCTGATTGGGTAGCC
Source organism: Gemmataceae bacterium (assembly GCA_028288765.1). GTDB lineage: Bacteria > Planctomycetota > Planctomycetia > Gemmatales > Gemmataceae > Urbifossiella. Next base: position 14,084 of record JAQGHQ010000013.1, read on the forward strand.
GGCTTAACGGACCACCCGTTATGCGGCCGTTAGACCAGCCGGCCCTCGAAATCCTGGTAACAACTACAACTCACAGGATCACCTCCTTTCAGCAGGACCACGCCCCGGGCGGTCCGCGTACCAGTGCGGGCCACCGTCGGCCTCTAGCCCGTCGCGCCACGGTCGCACGACATCCGATTCCGACACCCCACTATACGCAGCCCGGACCACGTCCGAAGCCCGAATTTCGGTAGATCGCACCAACTCACGAATGTTACCGCCACCCGCCGGACCGGCCTCCGGCTTCGGTCCGGCGGGGCCCCGTCACGGGCAGGGGTTGCAGGTCGGGACGCACACCGGGACGTACCGTTTGACGCAATAGCTGACCGTGTACGGTTCCATCGCACAGGTGGTGACCGGGACCATCTTGCAGGACACCTCGGGGATGACCTTGCAGGTGGTGTGCGGGACGTACCGCACCCGCTCCTCGCAGACGTAGTTCACCCGGCACTGCCGCTGCACGTGCTGCCGCTGCTCGCAGACCACCCGGCAGGTGGTGACCGGGACCTGCCGCACGCACTCCTGCGGGACCTGGTCGACGACGCACTTCGTCTCGTACCGGACGTGGTCCTCCTTCACCGTCCGGCAGGTCGTGTACGGGACGTGCCGGACCACCTGCTCGGGCACCGTGTAGCACCGCTTCCGGCACTCGTACCGGACGTGGTCCTCCTTCACCGTCCGGCAGGTCGTGTACGGGATCTGGCACACCTTTACCTCGGGCACCGAGTAACACCGCCGCTGGGTGACCATCCGGACGTGCTGCTCGGGCACCATCCGGCAGGTGGTGTAGGTGCAGTGCCGGACCCGGGTCTCGGGGACGCTATAGCACCGGTGCCGGGTCTCGTACCGGACGTGGTCTTCCTTCACCGTCCGGCAGGTCGTGTACGGGATCTGGCACACCTTCTCTTCCGGCACCTGGTAGCAGCGGGACCGGGTCTCGTACCGGACGCAGGTTTCCGGGACGACCCGGCACACGGTCTTGGTGCAGGTCCGAAGCTCGGTCACCGGCACCTTCCGGCAGACGGGCACCTGGACCGTGGTACAGACCGGCTTGCAGACCATCCGGCAGTCCTTCACCACCCGGCACTCCTCGTGCGGGACCCACACCTTCTTGCACACCACCCGGGGGGGGCACTGTACCTGCTGCTGCACGACCGGCCCGGGGCAGTACCGGCTGGTACAGGTACACGGGTCGAACACGCAGGTCCCGGGCATCCGGACACACTTCGTCACGACCGGCCCCGGGACGCACTCGGTGACCGTCTCGTACCGGCCGCTGCACACCTTCTCGACCCGCTCGGTGACGACCGGCTCCTGGACGTAATGGACACGCTGCTCGGTCCGGTAGTCGATCTCGGTCCGGTAGCTGGTGACCGGGACGCAGTACGACACCTGCTCGTACACCTGCTTGTGGACCGTGTACGGGACCGCGACCTGGTAGTTCTGGACCTCGGTCCGGTAGGTCACGTACCGCTGTTCGCGGACGTGCTGCTCGTACACCGGGCGGTAGGTGCAGTACGGGATCGCGACCGTGTACGCCTCGGTCACCGGGCGGTTGACGACGTACGGAATCTCGCGGACGTGCTGCTCGTAGACCGGCCGGTTGACGCAGTACGTCACCGGGACCTGGACCTCCTCCACCACCGGCCGGTTGACCGTGTAGGTGTGGGTCCGGACGTGCTGTTCGTACACCGGCCGGTAGGTGCAGTACGGGACCGCGACCGTGTAGTTTTCGACCACCGGCCGGTGGTACGTCTGGACCAGTTCCCGGACGTGCTGTTCGTACACCGGGCGGTAGGTGCAATACGGGACGGCCACCTGGAACGTCCGGGTGACCGGGCGCATGACCGTGTACCGCTGTTCCTGGAGGTGGGTCTCGTACACCGGGCGGTTCACGGTGTAATTCCGGACCACGTCGAAGGACTCGACGACCGGCCGGCTGATCGTGTACTTCTCGGCGCAGTAGTTGGTCTCCTGCACCGTCCGGTAGGTGGTGCAGGTCTCGGCCCGGTAGCAGGTCTTGTACACCGGGCGGTAACAGACCTTCTCGCACCGCTCGATCACCGGCTGGTACTGCACGGTGTGGGTGACGCACACGTCGGGGACGCACTGGTCCGGGGTGACGCATGCCGCCGGGTAGCGGCACGCCCCGCAGTGCCCTGCGACCGCCGGCCCGCCGGCCGCGGCCAGCCCGCCCAGGGCGAGCAGCCAAACCCCGATCAACTTCCTCATGAGAAATCCCCCGCGCCGCTCGGCTGGTTGCACATCTCAATGCAGGGTCGTCGTCCGCTGACGGGACGTCATGAGAACTCTGCCCGATGCGCGGGCCGGCCAACAGCTGGGTTTGGTGGTTCCCGGCGGTAGGCCCAGGGCGGAAGCTCGCGAATCCCGCCCAGAGCGCGAATGCGGCCCGGCCGGCACGCCGCGCCCAGTCGGGGTGGCCCGTCAAACCGGCGTAACCGGACGGGATCGGGCCGCGGGGGTCGGTCAAGGGTCGGTCGGGAGGGTGGCCCGGTCGCTCTTCGAGCGGTCGGCCCTTCGGCCCCGATGCCTCAGAACCCGCCACCCCCGGCGCGACCGGACCACGCCGAATGACCCCGCCCGAGCCCTGTGCCCCGGTCCCGCGGCGGGTATCCTGGGGGGTATGAACACAGCCGCGGCCTTGGACCGGGAGGAGTACGTCGAACAGGCGTATTTCTTTCGGATGTTTCGGGAACGAATGGCCGACAACCTGCCGGCCCAGGACATCCTCCAGCGGGCCCACGAGGAAGTCCTGACGACCACCCGGCTGCCGTACGCGATTCAGTTCCTGTCCGCCGAGTTGAAACACACCGGCCTACTCGCCAGCGGGTTCACCCGCCTGCCCCACTACTTCACCGCGTTCCAGGCGTTCGTGGTCCGGCAGGCGGAGGAGGAGGGGCAGCGGTTCGCCGTGCCGACCGCCCTGCTCGTGCTGGAGCGGGAGGCGGCGTACAAGGCCGACGGCCCCACGCGGCCCGGGCTCTTCGTCTACCAGTTCGAGGCGATCGCCCGGAACCGGCTCGGGTATTCGGACGGGCTCTTCGCGATGGCCGCCGACCCGCACTACGACGAGGCCTGGACGGAGTACATCGACATCGTCCGCCGACAGGTCGGGGTGATTGATTTCGGCGACCTCGTGTACCTCCGGTCGGAACAGTACGTGAAAGACCAACAACGGGTGAACCCGGGGTACGAGTCGACCCGGCCGCCGATCTTCGGTGAAAAGGAAGGGAAAATTGCGAAGGCGAGCCGGGGCCGCGACCCGCTTTACCTATTCGCCGCACTGCAGCGACAGCTGGGTTACCCGGAGGTGCCGAAGGCCAAGCAACGAGAAGACGCGGGGACGAAATTCGATGTGATGCAGACGAAACTCAGGGAGCTGGAAACCCGGCTGAGGCTGGCCGAGGCCGAACTCCGCGGGAGCATCGACCTCAGCCAGTTCGGAAAGCCCGACATTCTCAAGGACGAGGACGAAAACCAATAACTGCTACGGCTGGTGTGTAAGCCTTCTGGCGAGTCTCGGCAACGAGGGGGAGCATGGTCGCACACCACACCCCCCCTGACCCAATTCAGGCGCTGGTCGGCTTGTTACTCCGGAACGCCTGCATCACCTCGTACAGGTCGTGGCTGACCATCACCTCGTCGTCGAGGAAGTCCTTCAACCAGATGAAGTTCATCCGCTGGGCCATGGCCGCCAGCGGGAGCAGATCGCCGAGCCGGACGCAGACCTCCGGGTCCGGGCGGTCGTCCGCCAGGGGCTCGGAGGGGGAGAAGAGTCGCAGTCGTGAGGACATGCCGGATCTCCGTATACCGACGCCGGTCGGACAGGCAGTTGCGAACCACCCCAAGCCGGTACGGGTCCCCTCACCCGTACCGGGCTTCCGCTCGGAAGGCCCATCCCCCCAGCATCTCAGTTGATTCACATCGACCGGGACACCGCCGCACCTTGACGCGCACCGGTCCGGTCGGCGGTTTTCCGTCCGGCACCACGGTAAGATGTTCCGGGGCGTGAAAGAGTAACGATTGTCCGGAGTGCCCGCATGCTTTCGACCGCGTTCAAGGAGTGGGCCGTGATCTGCCGGGCGATCGCGGCAGGCCGCCAGTCGTTAATCCTCCGCAAGGGGGGGATCGCCGAAATCGGAGGGGAGTTCCGACCCGAACACGACCGGTTCCTGCTCTACCCGTCGTTCTTCCACGAACAGCACCGCACGGGCATCAACCCCGACCTCCTCCCCCTGCTCGACGCCGACGAGACCGACCGACCGCCGCCCGGGTTGATCCGCTTCACTCACCTCGTGGTCGTCTCATCAGTCCGACACGTCAGCGATCTCGACAGGGCGTTCGCCCTCGGCCCACTCCACGGGTGGACTGCGGACACAGTCCGCCAACGGTTCCACTACCGCACCCCCGGGTTATTCGTACTGACCGTCCGGGCGTACCAGCTCCCGTACCCCGCCGAGGTGGTCGAGCGGCCCGAGTACGCCGGGTGCAAGACCTGGGTGCAACTCGATACGCCGGTCTCCGACGCCGGCGCGACCCCGGTGCTGCCGGACCAGGTGTTCGACGAGTACTCCGGGAAGGTTGCGGCCGCGCTCGGGTCATGACGCGGCCGGCGCCTCGCCCACACCACCGGATTGCGTTCTAAGTTTGGGTCGGATCAATGCGCGACCCCCGACCCGGTACGCCTCATGACCGAACCACCCTCGCTATCCCGTCGCGTCCTCGCGGTCGGGGTGGGGATATTCGCACTCTGGGAGATCGTCTTCCTCCCGGCCGCGAATCTGATCGACTTTGTCCCCCGCCGGTCCGACCCCCACGACACCGGACCGTCCCTGGACCCGTACCAGAAGCGGGGGGCGTTCACGACGGCGGAGCCACTCCAGCGGGCGGCCGAGGTCGCGGGGGACGTGCTCGATTTCTGGTCCGAGGCCACCGGTCAGGAACAGGGGTGGAGCCTGTTTTCCCCGGGCTGCCCACCGCACAGCCTCTTCCAGGCAGTTGAACTCCGGTTTCCCGACGGCGGCGTGGTCGAGATCCGGTCGCGGTTCGAACCGACGGACCGACTCAACCCCTCCCCGCGTATGCCGCTGGTTCACGACCGGGTCTTCAACTTCGAAGCCTTGCTCACCACGCCGGGCGGGTTTTGCAGCACGGAATCCCTCAAGGAGTATCCGGAAATGTGGTCCCGGGAGCTGCCTCCGACCGTGCGTGACCACTACCGGCCGCTCCTGGCGTGGCTCCGGTGGCACGTGAGGGAGTACCGGAAGACGAACCCGGACCGCGGCGGGCCGGCCGAAGTGATCCTGAAGTACAGGTACATCCCGACCCGGCTGCCGGGCGAGCCGTGGGGGTGGACGAAACCGGCGATCGAACGCCCCTACGCCCGCTGGAAGCCGGGCGGTGCGACCGAGCCCGGCTACCTCCCCCTCGAAGGGTATGACCCGGTGGCCGAACGGTTCGTGCGCTTGAAAGCGGAGGGGCAGCCGTGACCGCGCAGCCCCGTCTCGTTGGCATCCGGCCGTGGTTCCCGGGTTTCCTCGGCCGCTGGCAGTGGCTGGCCGAACCGGTGCCGGCTGAACGGGTCGCCGCCCTTCGGATCGCGGCGGCCGCCGCGCTCCTCGTCGACATCCTGTTCGGCTACCTGCCGCACTTCGCAATCGTGTTCTCCCCGGACGCGCTCGGCGGGAAGGACCTGTTCGCCCCCCGGTTCCGGGAGGGGCACTTCTACTGGTCGGTCCTGCGGTGGCTTCCGGATTCGTGGGGCCCGGCCGCCCTGATGGGCGTGTGGGTGGGGTCGGCGGTGGCCCTACTCGTCGGCTGGCGGCCGCTCCTGTCGGGGCTGGTGGCGTGGGCGTGCGCGGTCTCGGTCTGGAACATCAACCTCGGGCTGACGAACGGCGGCGACCGCCTGCGAAACACGCTGTTCCTGATGGTCGCGGTGAGCTATTCCGGAGCGGTGTGGGGCGTGTCGGCGCCACGCCGGGGGCACGACCCGGGGCCGGTCCTGGTCCCCGGATGGCCGGTGAAGGTGCTGTTCGTCCAGCTCGCCGTGCTCTACTTCTTCGGCGGGTGGTACAAGTTCGTCAGCCCGGCCTGGCGGAGCGGGTACGTGATGTACTTCGTGTCGCACGACCTGGCATGGTCCATGACCCCGGCCCAGTCCGCGGCTTTGCCGCTCTGGGTTCATCAAGTTTCCGCCTGGGTGACCATCATCTGGGAGCTCGGGTTCCCGGTCCTGGCGGTCCTGAAGCGCACCCGGACGGCAACCCTCTGGCTCGGGGTGATCTTCCACGCGGCGACGTTCGTGACACTCGAGGTCGGGCCGTTCGCCCTGTACGCCATCGCGTGCTATGCCGCCTTCGTGCCGTGGGAACGGGTCCGGGATCGAACACGGGGACAAGCAGGAACGAACCACGGAGAGATCGACGGGGCTGGGATTTCAGCCTGAAAGGCTGGGACAACATTAGCCCAGGGCAACGCCCCGGGTTCCCGAGCCATCGACCCTCTCAACTGGCCGCCCGGGGCGTCGCCCTGGGCTAATGTTGTCCCACCCCTTCGGGCTGAAGACCGAGGTCGACCGCCGAGGCCGGGCCGAGGTGTTCGACAAAAAAACCGTGTGTTTTAGCTCTGTGTGCGCTGGGGCTCGGTGGTTCGTTCCTCTTCTCGACCCGCGGCCGCCACTCTGACCGCCGAGAGCAATTCCTCCTCCTGGCGCTCGAACACAGTCCGCAGGTCGAGCAGCCATTTCCCGTCGCGAACGCGGCCCACCACCGCCGGCGCCCCGGCCCGGAGCCGGGCCGCGAACACGGTCTCGCTAACCCCCTCAGGGATGACCGCGATCAGCGCCGTCGGCACGGCGACTTCGGGCAGCGACCCGCCGCCGACGTACGCCACGTCCTGCCGCACCACGGCGGACGCGATCCCGGGCGAGGCACGGACCCGCGCGGCGAACCCCTCCGCCCGCTGCCGCAACTCGGCGAGCGGGGTGGTGAGCATCCGGAGCGTCGGGATCTCGCGAAGGGCCTGCGCCGGGTCGCGGTACAACCGGAGCGTCGCGGCGAGCGCGGCGAGGGTCATCTTGTCGAGCCGGAACGCCCGCATCAGCGGGTCCTGCTCGACCCGCCGGACGAGGGCCGCCTTACCCGCGATGATCCCCGCCTGCGGCCCGCCGAGCAGCTTGTCGCCGCTGAACAGCACGAGATCCGCGCCGGCGGCGATCCCGGCCGAGACCAGGGGTTCGCCGGGCAGGCCGAACGGGGCGAGGTCGACCGCCTGGCCGCTCCCGGCGTCATCGATCACCGGCAGGTTGTGCTTCTTCCCCAGTTCGACGAGATGAGGGAGGTCGACCGATTTGGTGAACCCGCGGACGCGGTAGTTGCTGGTGTGGACCCGCATCAGGGCGGCGGTGTTCGGCCCGATCGCCTGCTCGTAGTCGCCCGGCCGGGTGATGTTGGTGGTCCCGACTTCCCGGAGCGTCGCCCCGCTCACCCCCATGATGTCCGGGATGCGGAAGCCCCCGCCGATCTCGATGAGCTGGCCGCGGGAGACGATCACTTCCTTCCCCGCGGCGACGGCCCGCAGGACGATGACCGTCGCCGCGGCGCAGTTGTTCACCGCCGTCGCCGCCTCGGCCCCGGTGAGCGCACAGAGCCCGGCCCGCACGTTGGCCTGGCGTGACCCTCGTTTGCCGGTGCCGAGATCGAGTTCGAGGTTCAGGTACCCGCGGGCCGCCTCGTAGGCCGCACGGGCCGCGTCCTCGTGCAGCGGCGCGCGGCCGAGGTTGGTGTGCAGGACGACCCCGGTGGCGTTGATGACGGGGCGCAGGCGGGGGGCGGCGGCGAGCCGCGCGACGATCCGGGCCACGACCGCGGCCGGGTCGGTAAGCCCGGCGACGCTTTCGCCCGCGGCCAGCGCCGCCCGCAGGGCCTCGAGCTCGGCCCGGGCCGCGTCGGCCACGACGGCGTGGGGGTGTCGGGCGCGGGCGGCGGCGAGCGCGGGGAGTTCGAGGAGCTTCGCGACGGAGGGGAGCTGGCGGAACGGGTTCTCGCTCATGCCGCGCCCGGGTCCTTGCCGGCGTGGAGCACCCGGACGATTTCGTCGGGCCGGAACCCGCGCTCGATCATCGACCGTTTGAGGGCCGCGTTCCGCTCGTCGGCCCAGGCCTTCCGAAGGTTCTCGGCGACGGTCGAGACGATCAGGAACAGCACGCCACCGCCGAAGGTGAACGAGACGAACAGGACGGCGACCAGATCCTTCGCGAGCGCTTCCTCGATCCCCATCGGCCACCCCCGAGTTGGTGGGAGGGAGACACCGGCCGCCGGGTAGCGATTTCGGGCCCCAGCGGGGGCTTCGCCGCCGGCGGGCGGGGATTTCATCCGCCGGGTCAAATTGTCGCAAAAAACCGCGCGACAGGCAAATCGACACGATCTTCCCGGCCGGCCGGCCGAGGCTACAATTGGCGATAGCAATCCGAGCCAGATTTCAAATCGGTGATAGCGATGGAACTTCACCAGCTGCGCTACTTCGTGGCCGTGGCCGAGACGGGCAGCTTCACCCGGGCGGCCGAACGGGAGGGCGTCACCCAGCCGACGCTGAGCGAGCAGGTGATCCGGCTGGAAAGCAAAAAGAACGGCGTCGGCAGGCGGCTGTTCGACCGGCTGGGGCGGAAGGTCGTTCTGACCGAGGCCGGGCACGAGCTACTCGGTCGGGCCCAGGGAATCCTGGCCGCGGTCGACGAGGCCGAACGGGCGGTCCGCGACTCGGCCGAGGGGGGGCGCCTGCGGGTCGGGGCGATCCCGACCATCGCCCCGTTCGTCCTCCCGGCGGCGGTCACGCGGTTCGCCAACACCTACCCCGGCGTCCAGCTGCACCTCCAGGAAGACCGCACCGAACGCCTGCTCGCCGACCTGCTCTCGGGGGAACTCGACGTCGGGATCATGGCCCTGCCGATCCGCGACGACCGCCTCCACCTCGAAAAGCTCTACGCCGAACCGATGGTGATGGCCCTCCCGGCCGGACACCGGCTGGCGGAGAAGACCGAGATCAAGCTGGCGGACGTGGTGGACGAGCCGTTCATCCTGCTCGACGACATGCACTGCTTCGGCGACCAGGTTCTGAGCTTCTGTCGGCGGGGCGGGGTGGAACCGAAGGTGGTCTGCCGGGGGGAGCAGATCGTGACGCTCCTGGCGGTCGTGGGGGCCGGTCAGGGGGTGTCGGTGGTCCCGGAGATGGCCGCGGCCGGGGACGTCTCGCCATACCGGGTGTACCGCCCGCTCGGGAAGCCGACCCCAACCCGGACCCTGTGCGCGGTGTGGCACAAGCAAAGGTACCGCCCGCCGTCCCTCCAGGCCTTCGTGGAGGAGGTCAGGAAAAGGTAAGGCCGCAGAGAGAGGAACTACAGGAGGAATGGCCGCAAAAAAGCACAAAATGAAGCAAAGAGAAAGAGTTTTAATTCTGATTTACATTTGTGCTTTTTGTGCTTTTTTGCGGCCATTCTCTGTTTATCCCATCGGGGCGGCGAACCGCCGGAGGAACTTGACCCCGTTGGCGACATCGGCCAGCTTGTTCTCGCCCTGTTCCCGTTCGACCGTCAGGAATCCGTCGAAGCCGATCACCTGGAGGGTGGCGGCGAACGCCAGCCAGTCCACGTCGCCGGCCCCGACCGGGACTTCCTGGAGTCCCCGGCTGAGGCCCGCCGACCGGGCGTCGCGCGCGTGGACGTGGACGACCCAGCCCTTGAGCGGGGCCAGGTTGGCCAGCGGGTCGTGCCCGTGCATGAGCAGGTTCGCCGGGTCGTAGGTCACCTTGAGGCTGCCGGTGTCGAACCCGGCCAGGTACGTCTTCACCTTCTCGGCCGGGTCGAACCCGATTTCCAGCGCCAGGACCGTGCCCATCCGGTCGCCGTACGTGCCGAGGGCGAGTAACGACTCGCGGAGCAGCTGCGCCTGCGTGGAGGCGGGGTCGTCCGGGACCCGGGGGCACGGCAGAACGACCTTGCGGGCCCCGAGGTCGAACGCGAGCTGCATCGACTTGCGGACCCGGTCGATCCGGGGCTGGAGGTTCTCGGCCGTGTCGAGCCCGTGTCGAAGGGGGACTCCCAGGGCGGCGAGGTCCTGGTTATACGACCGCAACAGGTTGCGAAACTCGCGGCGCGCGGAGTCGCCAAGGTGATCCGGGTTCAGATCGCCGGTCGCGTCCACCTGGATCCCCTCGGCCCCCATCCGCGCGGCCTCGGCAACGGCCCGGCGGAGGGGCAGGCCGGTCGACTCCGCAACGATTCCGAGACGAAGGGGTTTCATGAGAAGGAATCTTCTTTGTCGGGTTCTTCAGGTCGCGCCGGTACCGGTGCGGTGATTCTACTCACATCTCGGGTGTGATCCTTTTTCAGGAAGTGCGAGAACGGGCGGACGACGCGGCGGAAGTCGTCCATCGGGAGGTGAACGGTGTCCCAGCTCGGGCTCCGGGGCGTCATGTGCTCGCGGTAGTCGCTGATGTCCACCCCGCGGGCGAGATAGACCCGGTCGCGGAACGTGAACAGGTCGGGCGTGTCGGGGGTGAGCGTGACCGAGGGGAGGATGTGGTAGACGAAGGCGAGGATCCCGCGGAACCCGCCCCCGAACCGGGCGGTCCAGCGCGTGAGGCCCTCGACGTCGGCCACCTGGACCCAGTTTTGCCACGACTTGTTCGGCGGGTGGGCGCGGCCGATCGGGAACTGGCGGCCCTTGACGTCCACCACCAGGTTCGAGTCGTCCGGCCCGACGATGATGAAGTCCGGCGACTTCACGTCGGCGGTATCGAGGTAGCTCCGCCGGGCCTCGTCGACCGCGACGAACCCGACCCCGCGGCCCCGCAGGAATGCGTCGAACGCGGCTTCGTAGTGGTTGTCGCGGTTCATTCCCGGAACCCGCCCCCGGTGTCCTACAGGCTGTCTCGAATCCGGTCGACCAGTTCACCCTCCGGCACCGCGGTCTCCTCCCGCTTGGCCAGATCCTTGACCTTCCACACCCCCTGTTCGAACTCGGCCGAGCCGGCGATCAGGGCGAGCTTGAACCCGCGTTTCTCGGCGTACCCGAGCTGTTGGCCGACTTTCCTCGCATCCGGGTAAACCTCCGTCGCGATCCCGGCGTCGCGCAGCTGCCGCGCCACCCGCTGGTAATCCCCGAGCCGGGCGGCATCGAACTGCACCACCAGAACTTGCGCGGGAGTGCTCTGACCTGCCAGCAACGGATGTTTCAGCTCCTCCATCGCCGCGATCAGCCGATCGAGTCCGAGCGACGCCCCGACGCCCGGGAGCACCTGCTTCGTGTACACGCTCGCGAGGTTGTCGTACCGCCCGCCCGAACACACCGACCCGATCCCCGGCAGGTCCGTCAGGAAGGTCTCGTAAATCGTGCCGGTGTAGTAGTCCAGCCCGCGACAGATGCTCAGGTCGATCCGGACGCGGCCGTCCGGGACGCCCGCGGCCCGGGCGACCGCCAGTAGCTCGCGCAACCGCCGAATCCCCTCCGCCGCCTTCTCGTTGGGCGTCGCGGCGAAGAGTGCTTCCGTCCGGGCCAGGATCTCGTCGTTCGTGCCGGTGATCGCGGCGAGGTCCAGAACACGGCCCGCCTGTTCGGGCGTCACCCCCCCTTCCCGCCCCATATCCTCGGCCACCTTCTCGCGGCCGATCTTCGGCAGCTTGTCGAGCGACCGGAGCAGCGGGACGGCCCGGTCGGCGAGGCCGTACAGTTCGAGCAGCCCGTTCAGCACGAGCCGGTTGTTCACCCGGACCTCGAACCGGTCGAACCCGATTGCGGTGAACAGGTCGTTGATGACGAGTACGGCCTCGATGTCGGCCGCGTTCGACGTGGTGCCGATGGTGTCGAAGTCGCACTGCCAGAACTCGCGATACCGGCCATGACCGGGTCGCTCGCCCCGCCACACCGGCCCCATCGCGTACCGCTTGAACGGCGTTCCGAGCTGATTGATGTACTGGGCGGCGAACCGGGCGAACGGGACCGTCAGGTCGAACCGCAGGCCCATCTCCTCCTTCTCGCCCCGCGCACTCCGCACGCGGTACACGAGCTTGTCCGACTCCTCGCCGCCCTTCCCGAGCAGCACGTCGAGGGACTCGCACGCCGGGGTGTCGATCGGGGTGAACCCGTAGGACCGGTACACGCCCCGGGCGATCTCGAGCACCCGCTCCCGGGCGAGCATCACGTCGGGCAAATAGTCGCGGAACCCCGACAGGGTCCGCGGGGTGATCAAGTTCGACACGGCGAAAAATCCTGGAAGAAAAGGCAAAGAACCCACCACAAAGACACAAAGTTCGCACAAAGAACACAGAGAACCCAGGAGCACGTACAGCAGGATCAAGCGGTTCGGTCCGCCCGTTCTTCTTTGCGTTCCTTTGTGTACCCTTTGTGCCTTCGTGGTGAATGATCGATCTTACGACCGGTGCCGGTAGCGGGAGCTGAACTGCTCCAAAAACCGCCGCTCGTCGTCGGTCAGGGATCCCAAGCCGGACAGAGCGATCTTCTCCAGCAGGAGTTCCTTTCGCTCCTCGTCCTGGGCCCGCCGCTCCGCGGCCCGCCGGAGTTTTCTGGCCTTGCGGGCCTGCCACCAGCGGGTGAAATACCCCGGCTTCTTCGGCCGCGGGGGCGGCTCGTCGTCCCGTTCCAGGCTCGTGTACCCGGCCGAGAAGTCGTACCCGAACGGGCCGTCCTCCATCTCCAGCGAGTACAGCTTCATCGACGCCGAGTAGAGCATGAACAGGGCCAGCCCCATGAACAGCGCCTCGTTCGCGGCGATCGACACGACCAGGAACACGACCGACACCACGAACCCGCTGTACGAAGCAACGACAACCCCGCGGCGGTAGTCGGTTCGCGCCCACACCAGGGATTGCATCATCTGGCCGCCGTCGAGCGGGTACGCGGGGAGGAGGTTGAACAAGAGCAGCACCCAGGACAGCCAGAAGATCCGGTTCAGCCAGACCGCCCAGCCGGGGGCCAGGGCGCGCTCGACCCCGGCCAGGGCCTCCCGCTCGGCGACCGAGGCGTTGAAGTCCCGCGGGAATGCGACTCGTTCCCTCGACCAGCCCGTGTCCTTCATCAGCCTCTCGAGCATGTCCTGGGGGCTCGGGACCGGCTCGGCGGTCCCCGCCTTGTACAGTTTCAGGCCGTATTCACTGGTGTATTCACGTCCGTTCTCGAAGTTGTGGATCCGACTGACGAACGGGTCCGAGAGCGGGTTCAGGTTCGGCAAGAATTTGCCAGCCCCCAGGCCCGCGGCGGCGGCCACGCAGATCAGGACGTTCACCCCCGGCCCGGCCGCGGCCACCAGGAAGTTCGCCCGCCAGTTGTGGGGAACTTCCACGAACGCCAGTCCCCCGAGTGGCCAGATCAGGATTTCCTTCGAGTCCCCGCCGACGTACCGGGCCCCGAACGCGTGGCCGAACTCGTGCAGCAGGATGATCCCGAACAGGACCACAACCGTGAACAGGAACACGTCCACCCACCAGATCGGGTTGTGCTTGTCCAGGACCACCCGGAGGAAGAGCCCGATGGTGATGACGAAGAAGAAGATGTGGACCTTGACCTGGATGCCGAACGCCCGGAAGACCGGAATCGCCCAGCTCATCGGATCGCGCATCGGATGGACCTACGCCGTGGACCGCGGTTGTCGCCTGCTACAGATCATCCTATCATCGCCGAAAGCCGGTCGCAATTAAGCCACCAACGCCGCCGGGGTCGTTCAAAGTCGTCCGCTCGCTCCGCGAGCGGTTGTTTCTGAGCGGACGCGGACGACTTTCCCGAGCAAACTTTGAAAGACCCTGCCAACGCCGCGCCCCGGGCAGGAGGTGCCTGATGGCCCGAGAGATCGTCTATACGGGCCGCCGGATCCGGGTGGCGGTGGACACCCAGACCACACTAGACGGGACCGTGATCCGGCGCGACATGATCCTCCACCCCGGGGCGGTGGTCATCCTTCCCGTCCTCGACCGGGACCACGTCGTCCTGCTCCGGAACTACCGGTTCGTGATCGGGGAAACGCTCTGGGAGGTACCCGCCGGGACGCGAGAGCCGGACGAGCCCCTGGCCGACTGCGCGAAGCGGGAACTGGTCGAAGAGACCGGGTATCGGGCCGCGAAGTGGCGGAGTCTCGGGTTCCTGTACGCCTCCCCCGGGGTACTCGACGAGAAGCTCCATCTGTTCGTGGCCGAGGACCTGACCCCGGGGCCCGCGAGCCCGGAGGCGGACGAACAGCTGGTGCCGGTCACGGTCCGGTTCGACGAGGCGATCCGGATGTGCCTTACCGGCGAAATCAAGGACGCCAAGACGATCACTTTACTTCTTCTGTGGGAGAAGATCCGGGGCGCGGAGGGCTGAACGGATTCCCCGAACTCCCCATCGCGTGCCGGTCTCGACTCATACCAGAACGCTCGGATTGCTTTGATAGAGGGGGCACCGCCCACCACGCTCAAACGGTGGGCGGTGCCCACCCGACAAGAACGAATCCACGCGATCCGGTATCGGACGTCCTGCCCCCGGACCTTCCGCCAGCGATTTCCCCCGGCCCCGGTTCAATGCGGGAGCGGGTTCGGGGCCTGGAAGGTGTCCGGGGGCTCGGTCTTGGGTACGATCACCACCCCCTGCTCGGTCACGGTGAATCCCCGCTTGCGGTCGAACTCGGGATCGTACCCCAGGACCGTGTACGGGGGCAACTTCACGTCCTTGTCGATAATCGCCCGGCGGACCCGACAGTACCGGCCGACGTCCACCCCGTGGAACAGGATCGAGTCCTCGACCACCGCGTAGCTGTTCACCCGCACCAGGTTCGACAGGATGCTCCGCCGGACCTGCCCACCGGACACGATGCACCCGGGGCAGACGAGACTGTCGAGGGCCTCGCCCCGGCGGGCCTGTCCGACCGGGCCCTCCCCGGTGAACACGAACTTCGGCGGCGGGGACTGGGGCTGGAACGTCCGGATCGGCCAGCCCGCGTCGTACAGGTTCAGGACGGGGTCGATCGCGATCAGGTCCATGTTCGCCTGGAAGTACGCGTCGAGCGTCCCCACGTCCCGCCAGTACGGCATGGCCTTGCGGTTCTCGTCCCGGAACCGGTGGGCGTACACCTTCTGCCCGGCCGCGATCATCCGGGGGATGATGTTCTTCCCGAAGTCGTGCTCGCTGTCGGGCTGGGCCGCGTCCTCGCACAACAGCTCGAAGAGCAGCCGGGTGTTGAACACGTAGATGCCCATCGACCCGAGGGCGTAGCGGGGGTCGCCGGGCATCGGGTCGGCGGCCTTCGGCTTCTCCAGGAAGCTATGCACCCGGTCGTCGGGGGACGTCTGTATGACCCCGAACTGCCGGACCTCGGCCAGCGGGACCGGGATACACCCGATGGTCACGTCCGCCCCCCGCTCCCGGTGGGCCCGGATCATGTGCCCGTAGTCCATCTTGTAGATGTGGTCCCCGGCCAGAATCAGGACGTTCTCGGCGGCCTCCCGCTCCAGCGAGTAGATGTTCTGGTAGATCGCGTCGGCGGTCCCCTTGTACCACGTCTCGTCGATCCGCTGCTGCGGGGGCAGGACCTCGACCGACTCGTCCAGCTCCACGCTGAGGAAGTTCCACCCGGCGTGGATGTGCCGGTCCAGGCTGCGGGACTTGAACTGCGTCAGGACGCGGATCTTCCGCAACCCGCTGTTGATGCAGTTGGACAGGGTGAAGTCGATGATCCGGTAGAAGCCGCCGAACGGGACCGCCGGCTTCGCCCGGTCCCGGGTCAAGGGATCGAGGCGGGTCCCCTTGCCGCCCGCCAGGATGACCGTCAACACGCCCCGCATGCCTGCCTCCGTCCTGACATCGCACCCCGGTGGGGTGGGAGAGAGTTATTTATTGTCGCCTGAGAGGAGCGCGGGGGGAAGGGTTAGCCCGACGTTAGGGTGTAGGGGTCAGGGGCCAGGGGTCTCAGGGGTCAGGAGGACAGAAAGTTCCTCCCACTCCTCTGATCTCGTATTCCTGACTCCTGACGCCATTCCTCCCGGCCCTAATCCACTGCCCTTTTGCCCGCTGTCTTCTGCCCACTGCTCACTGCCCACTGCCTCAGCGGGTGAGTTCCTCGTACACCCGGACGTACTGTTCCACCATCCGACCGACCCCGTACCGCTCAGTCGCACGGGCCCGGCCCGCGTCCCCCATCGCGGTCGCCCGGGCCGGGTCGTGGAGCAGGGCGTGAGTCCGGGCCGCGATATGGGCCCGGTCACCGGGGCCCACGAGGAACCCGGTTCCGCCCTCCGCCACCACTTCGGCGAGGTCCGGAGTCTTCCACCCGACCACCGGCCGACCGGCCGCCATCGCCTCAAGCGCGAGGTTCACACCGCCCCGGTCGTGCGTCACCCAGACAACCTCGGCCAGCCCCAAAACCCCCGGCAGGTTCGGGTGCGATCCGGGGAACCGGACCCGGAAGTCGTCGAACCCGACCGCCCGGCCGAACGCCTCCAACCCGGCGCGGTCGGGCCCTTCCCCGAAAACGAGCAGGTAGAGGTCCGGGAACTCGTACCGGAGCATGTCGAAGGCCCAGATCGCCGTCTTCAACCCGGAGCTCGGTTCCACCCGGCCGGCGGTGACGATCAGCCGGGCGGTGGGGGGGAGACCCAGGCCGCGCAGAAACTCGTCGCGGGCGGGCGGGGCGGTGGGTGTGACGGCCGGGCCGATTCGGGTGAGCGGATCGGTCGGGACCCCGAGCCGGCGGTACCGCTCCGCGTCGGCCCAGGTCGTGGGGACGACGCGGTCGGCCCGCCGAAGACACCGGGCGGTCAGCCAGCCGGCCACCCCGCTACTCGGGGCCGCGGACGCGGACACGACCAGCCGCGGCGCGGTCCCGCCATCCGATCCCGCCCGGGTCACGAGGCGGCCGGCCCAGACCGCCGGCGGGCCCCAGGCATGCACTACCGCGGGGCCCACAGCTGCCACCACACCGCGCAGTTCTCGCAGCCCGCGGAAGTCGATCAGGTGCCGCAACGGAAGCGCGCGGACGGTGATGCCGGCGGTCCGGAGCGACCCCGCGGCGGGCGTGTCCGCCGGCCCGAGCACCCCGACCTCGATGCGGAACCGGTCCCGCGGCAGACCGGCGGCTAGCAGCTGGAGCTGGCGTGCGGCCCCGGTCGGACCGAGGTCGGAAGCGAGGAAGAAGACCGACAGCGAAGGGTGTTGAATTTCGGAGTCCAAGGTTCGAGTGTTGCTGGGGTGAGGGCCGTGTGCGGCACCGGCCGGCCGGTGCCGCACTCCGAACCCGAAACTCCGAACCCGAAATTACCCCCCGGCGGGGAGGACCCCGACGTAGGGCAAGTGCCGGTACTCGTCGTTGTAGTCGAGCCCGTACCCGACCACGAACTTGTCCGGGATAGTGAACCCGACGAAGTCCGGCTCGAACGGCACCTCCTGCCGGCCGATCTTCCGCAACAGCACCCCGACCTTGACCGACTCGGCCCCGCGGTCGACCAGATGGGCGACCACCCGGGTGAGGGTCTTTCCCGTGTCCAGGATGTCGTCGAGGACCAGGACATGCCGGCCTGTCAGGTCGGGCAGGAAGTCGTCCCGGATGACGAGCTGGCCCGGGGCCGTGGCGGTCCCGCGGTAGCTGGAGGCGGTCAGGAACGCGACCCGCAGCGGGAGGTCGATCCGCCGGATCAGGTCGGCCATGAACACGACACACCCGGTCAGGATGCCGACCGCGGTGACCGGCCGCCCGGCGTACGCCCGGGCGATCTCCCCGGCCATCCGGTCGATCCGGGTGCGAAGGTCGTCCGCGGTGATGAGCATTTCCATCGGTCGCCTCGGCTCTGGGGAGGACAGTTAGTTTCAAGCCCGGGGGGGGAAGTTTCAAGCTCCCATCCGATAGCGGCGGCGGGGCAATAGACTGAACCCGGCTCCCGAATAGCGTGTCGGTGTCCGACCGGGCCGACCGCGGTGTCGAACCTTGCCCCCCTGAGCCCTGGAACGGGGAAGTCGTCCTATGGCCAAGCGTCTCGATCAGATTCTGGTGATCGACATCGAATCGACGTGCTGGGAAGGGGGGTTCCCGCCGAAGGGGGAGGCCAACGACATCATCGAGATCGGGCTCTGCCCGCTCGAACTGAGTACCGGCCGGCGGCTGGAGAAGCGGAGCATTCTGGTCCGCCCGGAGCGGTCCACGGTCGGTAGGTTCTGTACCGACCTGACGACGCTGACGCAGGAGCAGGTGGCCGGCGGGGTCGCGTTCAAAGACGCGTGCAAGCTCCTCGAAGATGAGTACCTCTCGACCGAACGGCTGTGGGCGAGCTTCGGAGACTACGACCGCCGGCAGTTCGACAAACAGTGCCGCGAACAGGGGATACGGTATCCGTTCGGGCCCAGCCACTTGAACGTGAAGACCCTTTGTTCGATTTCCCGGGGACTCCAGAACGAGGTGGGCTTACCCCAGGCGATGGCCTTGTACGGACTGTCCCTGGAAGGGACACACCACCGCGGACACGACGACGCCTGGAACATAGCCGGGGTTCTGTGGGAACTCCTGAAAAAGCTCCGCGGGAAGTAGCTCGTGTCTTGCGCCGACTCGACCGAGTTCAATCGCCCGGCGGCGTGCGGCCCGGCGGGGTAGTTTTCGAAGGAGCCAGACGTCACCCGGGCGGAGGACGGGCGGAAGAGGCGTGTCCGCAACTCCCGGGCCGAGCCCGCCAGGGGCACCGAGCCGCCCCGACCGGGTGGGCGGGCCGCTCACCCCGGCAGGGGCGGAAGGGTCACCTCCGTGACGGACTCGCCGACCGGCCCGGTGACGAGGAACAGACGCGGGGGCGGTTCGCCATCACCGGCATCGGCCACCGCCCAGACGCCCGTCCAGGTCGCATTCCCGCCGACCCCCCGCTCGACCGTGGTCAGGCGACGGTAAGCGGTCGCGATCGGGATCACCCGGCCGTCCCGGACCGCCACGAGCCGGACTACCGGCTCCGCGCCGGGCCGCGGCTTCCCCTGGGCCACGGCGCTCAAGAACCAGCACGGGCGGCCGGGGCCGCGGGCGGCCGGGGTGAGCCGGGGGTCACTCTCCGCGCCGGTCAAGGCGCCCGTCGGGGCCGCGGTCATCCGCAGGGAACACCCCAGGAGCCACGGCGTCGGCGGACCGGCGGGCTGTTCGCCCCGCAACACTGCCGCGACCCGCTCGGCCGCCCACCTGTCCTCGGCCGCGGCCGCAGCCGCGCGCCGTTCGAGGATGAGCGTGTTCCCCCCCACGACGAGCGCGACGGCGAGGAGGACTGCGATCGGCGCCCCCGACCCGATCCCCAGCCGGGCGGCGCCCGCCTGGACCGCGGACCCGACCCCCGCGAACACGAAGAGGAGGAACGGGATGCAGAACACGATCAGGTTCAGGTGGGCGTGGACGGCCATGTGGTTGACGGCGAGCACCTGCCACGACATCGCCCCGACGAACCCGATCGCCCCCGCCGGCACCAGCGCGACGACCTCCCGCGGGACCCGCGGGCGGGCCACCAGGGCGGCCGCCGCCAGCGCCACCGCCGCCAGCACCACCGCCCCCAGGCTCAACACGAACCGGCCCGCCCCCCACGTCTGCGGGGACGCCACCGCCGGGAGCCAGAAGTAATTCGCCAGGCACCGAGCCCACGGGCGCACGCGCGGCGGCAGGAAGGTCGGGTCCGGGGCGAGGAGGAAGTGCGCCACTTCCCCCCTCTCGTCGTGCGCCCCGGTCCGCTGGGCGGCCCGCTCCCGGATGACGGCGAGGCCGTCCTCGCCCGTGGCGGCGGAGATCTGCCGGGCGTGGAACCCCAGGGCGGCGGCAAACCCGACGGTGCCGACGGCCCAGACCGCGAGCGACTTGACCGCCCACGCCCGCACCCGCTCGCCGGCCGCGGTCGCGTGATAGCCCAGCGCCGCGACCGGGGCCAGAATGACCGTCGTGACGTACTCGTACCCGCAGAGGCACTTCACGCAGACCAGCCCGGCGATCGCCCCGAGCAGCGCGACGAACCGGCCGCGGGACCGACATGCCCAGGGGTACAGGAACCAGGCGGCGAGGAACGGCCCGAGGAGCAGGAACGGGACCCAGTACAGCGACGGGGCGAATGGGAGGAGGATCGGGACGCATGCCGTCAGGGCCGCCGCCACGTCCCCCGCGAGCGGCCCCAGCCGCCGGCCGGCCGACGCCAAGAACGCCGCCAGGGAGAGGGCCGTCAGCCCGGCGAACACCCCGGCCGCGACCCGGGCGAACGCCGGCCCCCCCGCCGCGCCGGGGACCGCCGCGAGCACCTCCCCCTGCAACCCGTACTGCGACCGGTAGGGCAGCTCGCGCCCCGCACGCCAGTCCCACTGCGTCAAGCCCGACGGGCCGCCGGGGTCGTGCGCCAACCGGTTCATCACGAGGGCGGAATCGTACCCGAGATAGCCGGTGCGGAACTCCCCCGCGCAGCTCTCGACCGACTCCGGCACGCAGAACAGGTTGTGCGCGAAACTCCCGTACAGCAGGGCGGTGTACGCGAGGAGCCGCAGCATCGCGGGCCGGCGGGGTTCGGGCGTCATACGACCTTCCGGGGGCGGTCGTCTCCCTGCGGACGGCCGGGTGCGGGTGTATCGTCCGCTCGTTCGTCACCGCATGAGGCGAACGCCCCGTTGTAGGTCGCTGCCCCTGCCAAACCGACAGTCCGCACGGGCGCCCGCTGCGTCATCCTGGGAGAATCGCGTCCCTTGCGAAGCCGCGGCTCGGCGCAACGCCTGCAGACCGTTACACTTCCCGAGACAGTTGCCCATGGGCACGGTTCTTGCTTGTCCCCGGCACACGGATTCCCGTTGACCCGATTCGACCCTACCAGAGATGCCGCGATGGGGCTCAAGCCGGGTGAGGCGGCCGCCGGTCACTGAACGCCCGAATCTTCAGCCGGTCCCGTTTCACCCTCACCGCCTGGACCGCCCGCCCGACCCGCTTCGCGATCACCTCATCACGGTCCGTCCCGAGCAGGGCGAGCTGATCGGCGGTCCACCCATCATCCGCCCACCGCGGCCCCGGCCGCAACCCGAGTTCCTTCGACAGCTCGGCCCTCCGGTCTCGCTCCTCGTCGGTCCACTCCTTCGCCCTCATCCCCTCGGCCCCGGCCCGGCTCGCCTTAAGGTGAGCGGCTTTGCTCCCGGGGGTCGGGAGCTTCCCGCGCGTGGTGAACCGCTTCCGCCAGTTCCAAGCCGCGTGCGATCCGACCCCGAACCAGTGCATGAGGGCGGCCGCGATCTCCGTCCGGATCGCCCGGACGAGGATCTCGTTGACCCAGAGCCCAGACCCGCCCTGGGTTTCCCGTGCTCATACCCGGGGCCACGGAATCCGCCCGTCGTGGATGCCGGTCACGACACAGTCACAGTCCCGGTACAGGCAGGTGACGACGTCGCCCTTTTGGACCGAGGGCGGGGTGTATCTGCCGATGAGGAGCGGGAACATAGGCCACAGTGTCTTTACCAAGCGCGGGAGATGCCTTCAGGCCAGAGGGGCCCAAGAGGTCCGCCATCGGATGTGTCTTCCGGCTCACCAATCTCTGGATAGCAGTGCGTCTGGAGGCGGACGAGCCCTTCATAGTCGCGAAGCATGGCTTGGTACGCGGGTCCCGGATGGGGTAGAGCAGAATGCGCCATCGACAGGATTGCGGATGGATACAAGCCCCGAAGGTGAACCGAATCCCCGTCGGCTTGGCCGTGGGAACTGAACCGCAGGTACGAATACGCGACCGGCGGGCCGATTTGCGGTACGGATTTGGCGGCTGTCATCGCCCTATCTCCCCGGGACGGACGTGAACGATTCCCCGGAAGAATAGGCCACCCCTGGGGTGGGTCGGATTCAATGCAATTAAACTGAACGTGAAGACCTTGTTCGCGGTCGGGCGCGGGCTGCCGGCGGAAGTCGGTCTGCCCCAGGCGGTGGCCCTGTCCGGCCTGAACCTCGAAGGCACCCATCACCGCGGGCACGACGACGCCTGGAACATCGCCGGGGTGCTCGCCGAATTGCTACAGCGTCTCCGCAAGTAACGGCGATCGCTGCCGGACGGCGGGGCGGGCAAGCCGCCCGCCCCGGACCGCCGGTTCCGGTCCTGTCGGGCCGGTCCGGATCGCCAGCCAGAGCGGGACTACCAGCATCAGGACCGCGTTCAACAGGTGTGACTGGTAGACGAACGTGATCGACAGGAGATTGGCGACCCCGAGCCCGAGCACGGCCCGGCGGAGTCGACTGCCGGCCGGGAGCCAGACGGCGAGCGGGAGGACCATCCCGAGATACCACGCATGGTATTTCGGACTCGCCAGGATGGCCCCGAGCAGGATCAAGACCGCATCCCGGGCGAGCCCACCGGCCTCCCCCCGCCCCCGGCGCACGCGGTCGACCAGGACCACCGCGATGAAGACCGCGAACGCCCCCCAAAACGCCCCCTTGACCGCCCCGAAGAAGACCGCGGCGGATCTGTCCCCCGCCGGTAGCAGCTTCACCGCCACCTCGTACGGGAACACCACGATCGAGGCGAGCGAGTTGTGGACTACCGTCAGATTGCCCCCCATCCGGTGCAGGTACGAGGTGTCGAACCCGTCGCGGTAGGGCCACCAGCAGGCGACGCACAGCCCGGCCGCCGCCGCGCAGCTGGTCGCCGTCCGGCCCCACCCGACCCGGCGGACGGAAGCGAGGAAGAAGAACGGGACCAAGATCACGGACAGATATTTGACTAGCCCGGCGGCGGCGAGGGCCGGGAAAACAACCAGCCACCGCCCGCGGGCGAACCCGAGGACCGCCAGCCCCACCCCGAGCGCGAACTGGAGGTCGTTGTGGGCGTTCGACACGCCGTGGAGGAGAAGCAGCGGGTTCCAGAGCACGAGGTACGCCCCGCGGAGCGGGTCCGGCCGGCGGAGCGCCCGGCCGACGGCCCAGGCGACCGCCCCGAGGGCCAGGACGGTCCCCGCCGCGACGGTCTTCAGGATGGCGACCACGGCCGCGTGGTCCCGGCCGCCGATTTCACACGCGACCCGCGTTTCCAGGGCGAACAGGAACCCGTAGGAGCACGGGACGAATTGCCACTCCTGGCGGAACATCGGGTCGGTCAGCCAGTTCGGGGTCTCGAACAGGCGGGTGCGGTACGGGTTCACCCCGTATTCGGCCTGCTGCCACCCGATGTTGACGTAGACGTAGAGATCGGTGGAGTGGAAGGCCGGGACGGCGGCAGCGGAGGCGGTCAGGACGACCGCGTATCCCGCGACCACCCGTCTGACCCGGCGCGATTCCGGGACAGACCGCAACGCCCGATACCCGACCGCGAAGGCGGCCAGGAGGCCCAACGCCAGCGCCCAGCGGACGAGCTCCGAGACGGCCGCAGTCGTGCCGCCGGAAAAGGTAAAGTATCCGGCCGCGAGCAGGTACAGGGCGACGCCCCCCGTCCCGGCGACGTGGAGATCGCGGAACGGTCGGTCGGGACGGCGGGATGAGATGGCGGCACCGGTCGAGTTGAGGATGTCGAATAGGGGAACACGCACGCGCCACCACTCCGCATTTTTGGGAGAGTACGCTAATTCTTCGGTCGGGGGAAGATGGAGAGGTAAACGAGGGGACAGGGGAAAAGGAACTCAGCTGGTTACGGCGGCCGGAATGACCGCTCGATCCCCGTAGGCGGCCCGGAGGTTCTCCGCGGTAAATACCTCAGCGGTACGTCCGGTCGCGATCTTCCGCACGTTCAGGAGCGTCGCCCAGTCGAAATATTCTGGGACGGTCTGAAGATCGTGGTGGACGACCAGCACCGTCCGCCCGCGGGCCCGCAGGTCGCGCAGGACGTCAACGATCGCCCGCTCGGTCACCGCATCGACCCCCTGGAACGGCTCGTCCATGAGGTAAACTGAGGCATCCTGCGCCAGTGCCCGGGCCAGGAACACACGCTGCTGCTGCCCGCCCGAAAGTTGGCCGATCTGCCGCCCGGCGAAGTCTTCCATGCCAACCCGACCGAGAGCGGCGGCGGCCTCCGCCCGCTCCTTGACCCCGGGCCGGCGGAACCACCCCAGCCGGCCGTAAGTGCCCATTATCACGACGTCCAGCACGGTGGTCGGGAAATCCCAGTCGACGGTCCCGCGCTGGGGGACATAGGCGACCGTGAGCGACCGCGGGGAATACGGCTTCCCGAGGACAAGCACCTCGCCCGAGATCGGGCGGACGAGCCCGAGCATCGCTTTGATGAGGGTCGTTTTCCCCGCCCCGTTCGGGCCGACCACGGCCATCAGCACCCCGGCCGGCACGGTCAGGTCGACGTCCCACAGGACGGGCTTCTCGCCGTAAGCGACGGTGAGATCGTGAATTTCGATTGCTCCAGACGTCGGGCAGGGGGCCGGTGAGGGGGAGAGGGTAAGAGAGAGAGAGGGGGAAAGTCCGGATCCGGAATCTGTGCCGCGAGTATTGTTGCTCGTACCGGTCATGGTCTTTTCCCTCTCCCCTTTCTCTCCCCCGCCCCCTCTCCCGTTGTTTTCATCGCGCCAGAGCCTCGACTATCACGTCCACGTTGTGCCGGACCATCCCGGGGTATGTACCACCGGGCGAGCCGGGCACTCCCAGGGCGTCCGAGAAGAGGGCGTCGTCCCCGCCGACGAGACGGACCGAGTGGCCATAGTCGTTCCGCGCGGTATCGAGGACCGCTTTTAGCCCGGCATCCGGCACCGACGTCTCGGTGAACACCGCGGGGATCTTCCGCGTTCCGAGGAACTCGGCCAGTTTCTGCCGGTCCGGGGTGCCGGTCTCGCTGGCCGTGCTCACCCCCTGAAGGCCCTTCACCTCGAACCCGTAGGCCCGGCCGAAGTAACCGAACGCGTCGTGCGACGTGACCAGCACTCGTTTCTCCGGCGGGACACGGGTCAGCTTCTGCCGGACCTCGGCGTCGAGCGCGGCCAGTTCCTTGAGATAGGCGTCGGCGTTCCGGCGGTACTGGTCCGCCCCCGCGGGGTCGAGCGCGGCCAGTTCCGCGCGGACACACTCCACGGGCTTCATCCAGAGACGGACGTCGAACCAGACGTGCGGGTCGAACTGGGAGTCGGGCCCGCCCTCCCCCTCGGCCGGCCGAAGGTCCTCCCGCGGGATGTCCCGGGTGACGGGAACGCCGCGGATGCGGCCCCGCGCCTTCTCGAACGTGTCGGTCATCTTCCCTTCGAGGTGCAGGCCGCTGAAGAAAACGAGATGGGCCGATTCCAGTTTCCCCCGGTCGCCAGCGGTCGGAAGGTACCGGTGCGGATCGACCCCCGCCCCCATCAAGGTCTCGATAGAAACGCGGTCGCCCCCAACGTGTTGGACGACATCGGCAACGAGGGTCGTTGTGCAGACCACCCGGACAGGTGGCCCAACAAAGGGAGGTGGCCCGCCATTCGCGCACCCGGCAGAGCCGAAACCGACTGCGATGGCGACAGCCGTGACCAGAAGAGCGCGAAAGGACATGGCCCAGATCCCGATGAAAGATAGCCAAGACTAAATGCCACAGTTAGTGTAGACGAAAGACACGCAGTTTACCAGTCCTCTCGCGCTGTCACCGACGCCGTTCGATGCCCATTCGGGGCGTCTGTAATACACTGTAAGGGCGGATCGGAGGTCGCGAGCGGGGGATATGGTGATAAGCTGGTTCACTCGGAACTCTGCAAACACAGAAACCCCGACGCACCGGGACCTCACCCCTCTTGTGTTGCCGCTCTCGCCGACCGACGCGATGGAGCAGGTGCGAGAAGCGGTTGGTTCCCTGCCCGGGTGGCGGGTCGAACCCACCGGCGACCCGGCTCGGCTTCATCTCACCCGACGGACACGACTGTGGGGGTTCGTCGACGACGTGAAACTGCGGTTCCTGCCCGCCGGGCCGGGGTGCATGATCCACGCCGAGAGCTGCAGCCGGATCGGGGTGGGCGACCTCGGCCAGAACCGACGGAACATCCTGGAATTGTGGGACACCGTCCGCCAACAGATCTCGCCGGGGACCGGTGGGAGGTGAGCGCCCCCCACTCGTCCGTGGTTGCTCGATTTCTGGTCCAACAGCTGACCGCGGAACGCCGAGAACTTCTCCGATGAATGTCCTGGTGATCGGTAAAGGCGGGCGGGAACATGCCCTGGTGTGGAAATTGGCCCGCTCGGCGCGGGCCGGGCGGATCTTCTGCGCGCCCGGAAACGCCGGGACCCTCCGGGACGGGGCCACGAACGTCCCCATCGATCATACCGAGACAGACAAACTGTTCCGGTTCTGCACGAAAGAGGCGATCGGGCTGGTCGTGATCGGGCCCGAAGACCCGCTCGCCGCCGGGCTGGCCGACTTCCTCCGCGGGAAGGGGTTCAAAGTCTTCGGCCCGTCGAAAGACGCGGCGCGGGTGGAGGCGAGCAAGGTCTTCGCCAAGGAGTTGATGCGGCACGCCGACGTCCCGACCGCCGATTTCCGGGTGTTCGATCACTCCGGCCCCGCCCGGACCTACGTCGAGACCCGCGATTACCCCGTGGTCATCAAGGCGGACGGGCTGGCGGCCGGTAAGGGCGTGATCGTGTGCAAGGACACGAATGAGGCCCTCAAGGCGGTAGACCGGATCATGGTGCGGGAGGAGTTCGGGGCGCGGGCCGGGCGGCGGATCGTGGTCGAGAAGAAGCTGGAGGGGGAGGAACTGTCGGTGCTCGCACTGGTCAGCGGGCGGACGATCCTGCCCCTGCCGTCGTGTCAGGACCACAAGGCGGTCCACGACGGCGACCAGGGGCCGAACACCGGCGGGATGGGGGCCTATTGCCCGGCCCCGATCGGCACCGCGGAACTAATCGCGGAGCTGGAGCGGGAGGTGTTCGTCCCGACCGTCCACGCCATGAAGCGGGGGCGGTTCCCGTTCCAGGGGGTGCTGTACGCGGGGATGATGCTGACGAACCAGGGGCCGCGGGTGCTGGAGTTCAACGCCCGGTTCGGCGACCCGGAAACGCAGCCCCTCCTCATGCGGCTGAAGACCGACCTGCTCGACCTCCTCGAAGCGGTGGCCGACGAGCGGCTCCACGAGTTCGAGGACAAGGTGGAATGGGACCCGCGGCCGGCGGTGTGCGTGGTGCTGTGCTCCGGCGGCTACCCGGGGAAGTTCGACACCGGCAAGCCGATCACGGGAATCGCGGACGCGGACGCACTCCCGGACGTGAAGGTGTTCCACGCCGGGACCCGGCTCGACGCACAGGGGCGGGTGGCGACCGACGGCGGCCGGGTCCTGGCGGTGACGGCGCTGGGCAACGACCTCGCCGCGGCGAAGGCCCGGGCCTACGAGGCGGTGAAGCGGATCAGCTTTGTCGGCATGCACTTCCGGACCGACATTGCCGACAAGGCGCTCAAGAAAAAGACGTAAGGGTGGTTGGCCTCTCGGTCCCATTATCACCGGCTTCGTGCTTCTCAACCCGAGATGACGACCCGCCTGCCTTGGACGGTCACCCGGCCGTCGGCGACCAGTTTGATCGCCTCCGGGTAGGCCTCACACTCGGCCTGGAAGACCCGTGCGGCGAGGGTGTCCGGGTCGTCCCCGTCTTTCACCGGGACGCACTTCTGCACCAGAATCGGGCCGGTGTCATACGTGTCGTCGGCGAAATGGACGGTACACCCACTCACCCGCGCCCCGTATTCCAGTACCGCTTGGTGGACGTGCCGGCCGTACATTCCCTTCCCCCCGAACGCCGGCAAGAGCGCCGGGTGGATGTTCAGCACCTTGCCCTGGAAGTCGTCCGGGATCGGTAAGAGGTGCATCCACCCGGCGAGACAGACCAGATCGGGCTGGATCTGCTGGACCGCGGCCCAGACGCGATCGGCAAAGCCCTTCGACCGGGGAACGACCGTCACCGGCAGCCCGGCCCGGTTCGCCCGCTCGACCCCGAACACGTCCGCCCGGCTCGAAACGACCCCGGCGATCCGGGCGGACAGCCGGCCGTCGGCGGTCCGGTCGATCAAGTTCTGGAGCGTGGTCCCACTCCCGCTAATGAGGACGGCGAGACGGATTGGGTCGGGCATCTTGGAGTATCCGGGTTCAGGCCGTGGCGCAAACCCCGCGGCGGATAGCTCGCGGGCTTTTGAATCGGGTCAAATTGTTTTATGCTGAAGGAGTTCCCGGGGGGTGACCCCGCGCTGAAAGGACTGACCCGCGGATGGACGGCATCTATCACGAGCTAGGCCGGAGGACCGATCCGGCGAAACTGCTCGGCTACCTGAATTTTTCCGACGGCCGCCCGGATCCCCGGTTCCAGAAGGGACTGGCCGACGCCGCCGGCCTCCTCCTCGACGCCGGCGCCGACCCGTGGGCCGCCCTCCCCGGCTGGCTCGCCCACGCCCTCGGCGAACTCGAGTCGTCCGGGGCGGCGGCGTTCCGCGACACCACGCAGGCGAAGGCGGTGCTCGGGGCGGCCCTCGGGCAGCTGCCCGCGGCGTACCGCGCCCACCACGCCGACCTCCTCGCCCACCAGCCCGATCCCGACCTGTTCACCCCCTTCTTCCTGGCCCGGGCGTGCGAGGCGGTGCTGCGGCAGGGGCCGCCGTGGGACCAGCCCGACCGGCTGGTGGGCGGGGCGATCAACCTGCTGAACGATTACGTCGGGTACCGCCCGATCGCGGTCCTCGAAACCCGCCCGAACACCGACTACTACCCGCACGAGAAGGTCCGCCCGGTCCCGATCTACCTGCAGGCCGCGGGCGTGGCCCCGGGCCGGTACGCGGACCTCGTCCGCCCCGCCCTGGAGCTCCTCGCCCGGACCGAACCGGTCCTGCTGGAGGAGGCCTGCTTCGACCCGGCGAAGATGGACGAGCTCGCGTTCGACCCACGGGCCCACGACCACTTCCACCCGGTGAACAAGCGGCCGAACGTGCTGTTCGGCGAGTGGGACCCCCACACCATCGACACCCGCGGGTTGTTCCGCCGGTTCGTCCTCCGGCAGATGACGCTGGACACCCTGTTGACGTGGGTAACCCCGCCGGCCGGGGTCGCGCCCGGGGACCGCGGGGAACGGCTGTTCGAGGCGGCGGCGGTACTCGCCGGGACGGTCCTGATGGGGGCCGGGGTGAGCGGGACCGGGCCGAACTACTACGACTCGACGATCACGCTCTCGAAGCTGGTCCCCCGGATCGCCCGGTACCGCGACGGGTTCTACCAGCGGCTCCTGAAGGAGCTCCCCGGGCCGCACGGGGACCGGCTCCGGGAAGAGGCCGAGAAGCGGAAACAGCCGTTCGCCGGCGTCCGCCAGTTCCTGAACCAGGCGATCGCCGGGCAGCGGGCGGCCCACCTGCAGGACCGCCGGCTGGCGCAGCTGTTCGCGGCGATGGGCTACCCGAAGGCGGCCCGCGACCAGGCCCGGAAGATCCCCGCCCCGGCGGTCCGGTTCGGGACCGAGATCCGCGTCCGCCAGACCGAGGCCGAGTTCGCGGCCGGCCGCGGCCTCCCGGCCGACGCGCTCGCCCTGCTCGGCGAGGTCGAGGACCTGCTCCGCCGGGGGATCGACTGCGGGGCGGTGATCGACCCTTGGAACATCCTCGGCTACCAGGGGCTATTCCCGATCTTCCCCGGCCGCGAGGACACCGTCCGCGACCCCCGGGCCGAGGACCTGATCCACACCGTCGGCCGGCAGTTCGAGCTGTACGCCCGGGTGCTGGCGGCCGCGGCGGTGGCCGGCGACGGGCCGACCCGCGACCAGCTCGCCGGGGCGATGCGCGACCTGGCCGCGTGGTGGGACCGGTTCGCCACGGCGACGGTGGGCGACCTGCCCCGCATCCACGGGGGCGAGCGGTCGGACGCGGCCGAACACGTGGCGAACGCCCTGGCCGCGTGGTCGAAACGCGAGCCGGAGACCAACGACCTGGTGTTCTGGCGGCAGCACCGGGACGGGTTCACCAGCCCGGCCGCGTTCGCCCAGGTCATCGCCGCCCTCACCAAACACCGCGAGTGGCGGGCCGCGATGGCCCTACTGATGACCTGGCTGGCCGAGAGCGAGACGGTCCCGCTCGAAGACCCGTCCGCGTCGTTCGACGACCTGGCCGAGCGGTGGCTCCGGGCGGTCGTGGCCGCGGCCGCGGTCCCATCGGGCGACCGGGCGGGCCACGTCCGCCGGTTTTTCGAGCTGCTGGAGGCCAACGCCGAGGGCCGGTGGGATTCACCCGACCACTGGCTGCTCGGCGCCGAGGGCGAGGACGAGGACGAGGACGAGGCGGCCGACGAGGCCGACGGGAACGAGTTCGAGTCGGCCTACGAGGGGATGACGTTCCGCGACTCGGCCGACGACGGCGAGGAGGGGGCGGTCGCCGGCGGGGAGCCGGCCCGGCCGCCGGGCGAGTTCCCGCTGGAGGCCGAGGCGGACCAGCTGGAGACCCGGCTGAAGTTCTTCCACACCGTCGCCCGGTTGTGGCGGGCCGCCGCCAGCCCGGACCTCTGGGCCCGCGGCGACCCGGCCGCCCACGCCACACTCGCCGGGTGGCTCGGGACGGCCCGCCGGAACCGCACCCACCTCGCCCGGTTCCTCGACCGGGTGAAGGAGATCCCCGTCCCCGAGCCGGTCGGGGGGCACGAGGGGATGATCGAGTTCGACCGCCGCCGCGCCCTCAAGGGGCACCTCCTCGACCTCGGGGTGGCGACGTGCGTGGAGACCGGCCGGGCGGCGACCGCCCTCTCCGCCGTGCTGATCCGGGGCGGAGAGCTGCCCGCGGCCGGGGGCGACGACGCGGCGGCCGCCGGCCGCGGGCCCGCGGCCGATAGCGTCCCGCCGTGGGAGCCGCTCCTCGTCCAGATCGAGCGGGCGATCGGGACCCGCGACGCGGGACAGGTGCGGAAGATCCTGCCCGGGTTCGTGACCCTGTTCCAGACGGAGCCGCTCCTGTATTGCCCGCCGTCGGACGGGGGGCAACCCGCGCAGGTCCTCCGCGCCCAGACCGCCCTGCATGCCCTGGAGGACTTGCTCACCCGGCTGCCCCGGCTCGGCCTCGTGCGGGAGACGTTCCACCTGACGAAACTCGCCCGGCAGATGGAGTGGAACAGCCCGCCCACCGGCCGCCGGGTCAGCAGCTTCGACCAGCTCTTCAAGACCGCGCTGGTCGGGGTGGTCGACACGCTCCTGGGGGCGGCCGCCGACTGGGGCGACGAGGCCGGGCCCGACGGCCCCCTCGCCGCGATGCTGTTCAAGATCGCCGAGGACTTCCAGAAACTCTGGACCGAGCACAGCCAGTCGCTCCGGCTGTCCGTCCTGGAGGCGGTGAATGATGACGCCGACTGGGACGCGGTCCGCGGGTTCGTGACGACCTACGGGGGCGACCTGTTCACCGTCCCGTTCCTCGGGCTGTCGAACATGCGGGGTATCCTGGCCCGCGGGGTGTCGGCGTGGCTCGACCACGAGGTCGAGAACGGGGACGGCGACAAGCGGCCGAAACTTGTGGACGCGTGGGAGGAGGGCAAGCTCGACCGCGCCCGCACCGTCCGGACGGCGGAGCTGGCGCTGCAGGCGCTCGTCGAACACTACGACGAGTACCGCGACTACAACACCACGACGACACAGTCGGACTACGGCGAGAACATCTACATCCTGCTCGACTTCCTCCGGCTGAAAGTGAAGTACGACCGGGTCGCGTGGCGGATGCGGCCGTTCGCCCTGGCGCACGAGGTCCTCTGCCGCCGCCACCAGGACGCCCTCGCCGCCCGGTGGCGGGACTTCATCGGCGGGAAGACGCGACAGATGTCGGAAGGGCTCCTGGACGAGCTCGCGAAGAAGGAAACGCGCTACGCGGTCCGGTTACGGACGGTGCGGGACCGGCTCGAGGAGCGGTTTATCCTGCCACTGGAGATCGACCGGGCGGCGGCGCAGGTCGGGCCCGCCGCCGGGGCGGCGCGGGCGGGGCGGGGGGAAGAAGACCCGGCATTCATCCGCCTGCTGGTGGCGATGTCGCCGCTCGGGGAGACGGTGAGCGGGGTCGGGCTGGAGGTCCCGGTCTGGGTCCGGCGGCTGGAGGACGCGCTCCGGCAGACGACCGAGCCGGACGAACCGGACGCGGACGAGGCGTTCGGGCGCGTCGCCGGTCTCGACTTCGCCGAACTCAAGCGCCAGCTCCAGGAGTGGGACAAACCGCTCGGGGAGTAGAACGGGCTGTTCGCTCGTCCCGCACCCGGCGTTCCGACGCGGGTCTTCCGTTCCATGAGGGCCGACTGCCCCCTATTCGACATCGCCTTTCCCGGGGCGCAGATCGTTCGGGCGTACCCGGTCGCCCGACCGTTCCCCGTAGGGAGAAAACGGCCCGTTGGCGGGCGACCGACTCCGTCCGGAGGAATGACCGCGTGAACGGCCCCACCGGGTGGCAGTGGTTTGCCCTGGGATCTGCCCTGTTCGCCGCCCTCACGGCGATCCTCGGGAAGATCGGCGTGACCGAAGTGAACTCGAACCTCGCCACGCTCATCCGGACCGTCGTGATCCTCGCGGTCACCGCCGGAATCGTCTCGGCCCGCCGCGAGTGGGAGCCGGTCGACCGGCTGTCGCGGGCCGGGGTGATCGCGCTCGTCCTGTCCGGGGTGGCGACCGGGCTGTCCTGGCTCTGCTACTACCGGGCGCTCCAGCTCGCCCCGGCCTCGAAGGTCGCCCCGGTCGACAAGCTGAGCGTGGCCCTGACCATCCTCATGGCGGTCGTGTTCCTCGGGGAACCCCTTACCTGGAAGGTGGCGGTCGGGGGCGGGCTCGTCGTGATCGGCGTCGTGATCCTCGCGACCTGATCGGTCCCCACGCGACGCGGATTGAGACAGGCAGTCGGCCCTCCCACGCTGGGAGCGAGTCGGTCGGAGTGGCGGCCCGTTCCGGAAGCCGACAGACTCCCCTTGCCCAAGTGGTCGCGCGGTATGGTATAACATTCTTCATTCGCGCCCCGCTCCCGACAGCAAGGACTGCCGTCCATGCACATCAAAGACATTTTCGCCCAGCACCCGACCACATTCAGCTTCGAGTTCTTCCCGCCGAAGACCGACGAGGCGAGCGAAGACCTGTTCCGCACGATCGCGGCCCTCCAGACCCTCCAGCCGTCGTTCGTATCGGTCACGTACGGGGCCGGCGGCTCGACCCGCGACCGCACGCACGACCTCGTGGTGCGGATCGAGAAGGAGACCAACCTGACGGCCGTCTCCCACCTGACGTGCGTGTGTCACACCCTCGAGGAGATGACCGCGATCCTCGACCGGTATGCGGCGAGCGGGATCAAGAACATCCTGGCCCTCGGCGGCGACCCGCCGCGGACGATGGCGAACTACGACCGGAACAAGGACGCATTCAAGTACGCCACGGACCTGGTCCAGTTCGTCCGGGCGCGGACCAACGCCCCGGACCGGCGGGGGTTCGGGATCGGGGTGGCCGGGTTCCCCGAAGGGCACCCCGGGTGCCCGAACCGGCTCAAGGAGATGGACTATCTGAAGGCGAAGGTCGACGCCGGCGCGGACTACGTCTGCACCCAGCTGTTCTTCGACAACCACGACTTCTACGACTTCCGGGAACGGTGCGACCTGGCCGGGATCAAGGTGCCGATCGTCGCCGGGATCATGCCGATCAACTCGAAGACCGGGATGGTCCGGATGGCCGAACTGGCCCTCGGGGCGAAAATCCCGGCGAAGCTGCTGCGCGCCGTGAGCCGGTGTGCGGACGACGACGCCGTCGCCCGGGTCGGGACCAGCTGGGCGACCGATCAGTGCCGCGACCTCCTCCACAACGACGTCCGCGGGCTGCACTTCTACACCTTGAACAAGTCCGACGCGACCCGCCAGATTTATGAAAACCTGGGGGTGAAAGACTCCGCCGCCCTCCGGGCGGGGTGACCCACTCCGGTTCGTATGACCGTCCGGGACCAATTCTTCCCGGGCGGCGACACGTCCTCTCAACCCCCTCGCCGAGAAGACCGTGATCCGCACCCTTCCGTTGCTCCTGGTTCCCATCTTCGCGATCCCCTCCGCCGCCCGCCCGGAGCCCCAGACCCGGGTGACGGTCGAGGCAAAAAATGGGATGGTGGTGTGCGTCTCGCCGCCGGCGGCGGACGTCGGGGTGGCGGTCCTCAAGAAGGGCGGGACCGCCGTGGACGCGGCGGTCGCGGTCGCGGTCGCGATGGCGGTGACGTGGCCGGAGGCGGGGAATATCGGCGGGGGCGGGTTCATGATGGTCGGCCCCCCGGGCCAGGAACCGGTGTGCATCGACTACCGCGAGACCGCGCCGACCGCCGCGCGGGTCGACCTCTTTGCCGACGGTACGGTGAAAGCATTCGATCACCGGGCGGCGGGTATCCCGGGTACGGTCCGCGGGCTGGCGCTCGCCCACCGGAAGTTCGGGAAGCTCCCGTGGAAGGATCTGGTGTGGCCGGCCGTAAAGCTGGCCGAAGACGGGTTCGTGGTGGACGGGGCACTCGCCGGCCGGCTCAACTGGGTTCTCGCTTCCGCCGCGACGACTAACGCCGAATTCCGGCGAGTCTTCGGGAAACGAGAGGGTGCGGAGTGGCAGGCCGGGGACGTACTGGTCCAGAAAGACCTCGGCCGCACCCTCAGGGCGATCGCCGAGGGCGGCCCGGATGCGTTCTATACCGCCGACCTCGCCAAACTCCTGGAAAAGGAGATGAAGGCCGGCGGTGGACTGATCACGGCGGCCGATCTGGCGGCGTACAAGGCGAACGAGCGGAAGCCGGTGCAGACCACGTACCGCGGGTACGACGTGTACGGCGCCCCGCCCCCGAGCTCCGGCGGGGTGGGCCTCGCCGAGATGCTGAACATCCTGGAGAACTTCGACCTCAAGTCACGGGGCCGGTGGTCGCCGGAGGTGACCCACCTGATGATCGAGGCGATGAAACGGGCGTACTGCGACCGCGCCCGCTACCTCGGGGACCCCGACTTCGTCGCGCCCCCCGGGCATCTGATTTCGAAAGAGTACGCAAAGAAGCTGGCCGTGGGGATCAACCTCGTGCGAGCCACGCGGGGCGAAACGCTCGCGCCCGATATCGAACTCGGCGAGGGGGGCGATTCGACCACGCACTTCTCGGTGATCGACCGGGACGGCATGGCGGTGAGCAACACCTACACGCTGGAGAACGCCTTCGGGAGTCGGATCGTGGTCCGCGGGGCGGGCTACATCCTGAACAACGAGATGACCGACTTCAACCCGAAGCCGGGGAAGACGACCCGCGGCGGGCAGATCGGGACGACACCGAACCTGGTCGCGCCGGGGAAACGGATGCTCAGTTCGCAGACGCCGACGCTGGTGCTCAAGGGCGGTAGGCCGGTCCTGATGACCGGCAGCCCGGGCGGCCGGACGATCATCAACACCGTGGCCTGTGTCGTCGTGAACGTGATCGACTTCGAGATGCCGGTCCGGGACGCGGTCGACGCGCCGCGGCTGCATCACCAGTGGTTCCCGGACGTGGTCCGGTTCGAAGGGGCGGATCGCCACCCGGGCCTGGTGGCGAAACTGAAGACGATGGGCCACACCGCCACCGTCACTGGCACGAAACAGGGTGACGCCCACACCATCTGGGTCGACCCGAAGACGGGGCTGTACCACGGCGCGGCCGACACCCGGCTCGACGGGAAGGCGGCGGGGTACTGATCGGACGGGTGAGGTTTTTGTAGGGTGGGTCGAGTCTTCGAGGCCCACCCTAGCAAACCCGCGCTGTTCAACCGAGGTGCTTTCGCTCCGAAATCATCCAGACGAATTCGTTGATCGTCGACACGATTAATCTGTCTCATAGATACTATTAGTTAGCCACCTACCAGTATCGACCCACCTTCAGCCTGGTTGGCCGAGAGCCCGTCCGGACTACCCGGAGACCGGTTCGTCACAATCCGCGCGCAGGATGACCCCGGACCGGCCAGTCATTGGGTAGAACACCACGAACGGAGGGTTCCCGATGGCCACCACCGCCCACCTCCTCCGTCTCGTCCCGCCCGCCGACCCAGGCCTGACGGACGGCGAGCTGCTCGGCCGGTATGCCTCCGACCGGGACGAGGCGGCGTTCGCCGAGGTCCTTCGCCGGAACGGCCCGGTCGTTCTCCGTGCCTGCCAATCGGTCCTCGGGCGGGACGCGGGCGTGGAGGACGCGTTCCAGGCCACCTTCTTGCTACTCGCCTGCCGGGCCGGCCACCTGACCCGGCCCGGGTCGCTGGCCGGGTGGCTGCACGCGGCCGCAGTCCGAACCGCCCGGACCGCCCGCCGGGCGGAGACCCGCCGCCGGCGGCGGGAACAGACCGCCCGCCCCCCGCTCCCGACACCCGTGGACGAACTGACCTGGCGGGAAGTCCGGGAGGTACTTGACACCGAACTCGCCGCCCTACCCGAGCGGTATCGGGTGCCGCTCGTCCTGTGCTACCTCCAGAACCTGACCCACGAGGAGGCGGCCCGTCTGGCCGGGTGCCCGGTGGGGGCGTTGCGGGGCCGGCTCGAACGGGGCAAGGCCCGGCTCCGCAAACGCCTGGCCCGGTACGGGCTGCCGCTCGCCGCCCCGGTCCTGGTCCTCGGCCCCCAGCCGGCCGTGGCCGCGCCCCTGGCCGAAGCCGCCCTCGCCACCGCCCGGGCCGGGACGACGGGCGGGACGATCCCGCGGGCGGTGGCCGGGTTGCTTGCCCCGCCGGCCCGGCTGAAGACCGGGTTGCTCGCGTCCGCCGCGGTCCTCGCGTCCGTCGTCGTCGCGCTCGCGGCAGGAGGCCCCAGGTCGGCCGACCGGCTGATTCCCGCCCCGGCCCCGCGGCCGGTGGTCGTGACGGATTCCGCCCCACCACCCCGAACTGACCCGCTCGGCGACGTCCTCCCGCCCGGGGCGGTGATGCGGCTCGGGACCCGCCGGTTCCAGGTCCCGACGTGGCCGCTCCGGCCGGTCCCACTCCCGGGCGGCACGCACTATCTGATCTACCACACGGACCCCAACCGGTCGGACCAGCACGAGTTCCGGTGGATGGACGCGGCGAGCGGAGTCGTCATCGCCTCGTGGCCGGTATCGGGCGGGTTACACGCCGTCGGTGCGTCGGCGGACGGCCGGTGGGCGGTAATCGCCGAGACAAAGCACTTTCACACCGGTCTCCGGACGGAGCCGGACCCGAAGACCGGCCCGATCCGGTTCGCCCTCCACGACGTGCCCGCCCGCAAGCCGGTGAAGTCGTTCGTGTGCCAGTCGGACGAGGTCGAGGGGTTCATGGCAGCGGCCCATGGGGCGTGCGTGTCCGCGGACGGGAAATGGGTCGCGACGGTGAACAGCGGGAACGGGCAGACCGGCCGGGTCCGACTCTGGGAGGCGGCGACGGGCAAGGTCGTCTGGGCCAGCGGGTTCCCCGACCTGAACGGCCCGAAGTACACCCCGCTCGGGTTCACCCCGGGGTCCGGGGAGTTGGTCCTGCGGGCGTCGAAAGACAACCGGGTTCACGTCGTCGACACGGCGAAGGGCGAGGCGGTGAGAGCCTTCCCGACGATGACCGAACAGATCGACGGGGAAGTCCTCGCCCCGGACGGGTCGGCCGTGGTCCTCGGCACCTATTCGCCCACGGTCCGCATCTGGGACCTGAAGACGGGCAAGGAACGGGCCCCGCTGGACGGGCACAAGGAATGGGCCCGGCGGTTCGCCTTCACCCCGGACGGGAAGACCCTCCTGACCGGCGGGAACGACCCCTTCGTGCTCGTCCGAGACTGGCCGTCCGGCACGGTCCGCAAGCGAGTCGTCCTCGGCCGCGGCGGGGTGCAAGAACTGTTCGCCTCCGGGGACGGCCTGTTCGCGGACGTCCTGTTCTGGTGGGAGTCGGCGCTCGCCCGGTATGACCTGGAGACGGGCAAGCGGGCCGCCCGCCCGGCGGGCACCCACCGGGCCGGGGTGCTGGCGGTGGCGGCCGCGGCCGACGGGTCGGTCCTGAGTCTCGGCCGGGATAACGTCCTCCGGCGGTGGGACCCCGACACCGGCCGGCAGACGGGCCAGTCCCCGCTCGACCCCGGGAACTCGCCGGGCCTCCTCACCCTCACCCCGGACGGGAAGCTGTTCGGCCCGTGCAGCATTTCGGCGGACGGCCGGTTCCGCGCCGCCGCGGGGGCGGACGCCCACACCGCCACCGTCGAGGACCTGAAGACGGGGGCGAAGGTGGCGACCCTGCCGGCCGACCCCGGCGGCTGGTGGTCCGGGCCGACCGCGACCGCGTTCGACCGGGCCGGCCGCCTCCTCGCCACCACCGACGGGGAACAGGTCCGGCTCTGGTCCGCGGGCGACTGGCGGCCGCAGCGGTCGATCCCGGCCGCCACTTCAGGGCTCGACTTCAGCCCGGACGGGCGGATGCTGGTCACCACCGACCTGAACGACGTAACGGTCTGGGAAGTCGCCACCCGCGCGGTCCGACTCAGGCACCGGCCCGGGCCGCAGTGGCCGTGCCAGGCCCGGTTCTCCCCGGACGGGCGGTTTTTGGCCTGGATGATCCGGTCCGAGGTGATTCAGGCCTGGGACGTTGCCGGGGGCCGGCCGGTGGGCACATTCAAGGGACACGAGGGCGGCCTTCGGGGCTACACGTTCACCCCGGACAGCACCAGACTGATCACCGCCAGCGACGACTGCACTCTCCTGGTCTGGGATGTCGCCGGGGCGGCCGGACGAGTCCCGGAGCCTTCAGGCCCGCCCAGTGAGAAGGACGTGCAGGCCGCGTGGGGTGACATGGCGTCGGCCGACGCGGCGAGGGCGTTCGCCGGGGTTCGGGCCCTGGCCGCCGCCCCGGGCCTGAGCGTGCCCTTGATCCGGGCCGGGGTCCGCCCGGCCGTCCCGGTCGATGCCGGGGTGGTGGACAGACTGCTCGTGGACCTGGGGAATGAGGACTTCGCAACCCGAGAGAAGGCGACAGCGGAACTGATCGCACTCGGGGACAGGGGGGAGTCCCGGATCCGGGCATTCCTGACCGCGGCACCGTCGCCCGAGGCCCGCCGGCGGGCCGGTCAGGCCATGAACGCGATCACTGGGCCGCCGACGACCCCGGCCCGGCTCCGGGAACTCCGGGCGGTGGAGGTGCTGGAGCGTGCAGGGACGACCGGAGCCAGGGAGCTCCTCCGAGATCTGGCGAAGGGAAACCCGGACGCCAATTTGACCTACGACGCAGCGGCCGCCCTCCGGCGCCTCGGGACGGGTGAAACCGGATCGCGGTAAGGCCCCGGGTGAGCCTCGAAGACCCGGCCCGCCTCACACCGAGTAGACCTACGGAAGGATCTCCCGCCCCACGCCCTGCTGTTTCGCCAGTTCGAGCACCCGGGCGGCCAGGGCGACGTCCTCGATCCCGAGGCCGAGCGACTTGAACACGGTCACGTCCCGCGGGGACGTGCGGCCGGGGTACTTGCCGATCAGGACCGGGGGGAAGTCGTACACGTCGGACCAGTGCAACACGCCCTGGTTCATCGGGGCCACGAAGTCGCCGGCCTCCAGGCGGGCCTGGTCCTTGCTGTCCACCGTCACCAGTGTCGCCCGCCGGAACACGTCCACATCGGCCTCGGCCTTGGACAGGAAGTTGGACCCGACCAGGTTCAGGTGGGCGCCGTCGGCGACCCACGCCCCGCGCACCACCGGCTCCCGCGCCGACGTCGCGGTGATGACAATGTCGAGCCCGCTGACCGCCTCCTCCGGGGTCTCGACCGGGACCACCTCGACACCGGTCTCCGACGCCATTCGCGCCGCGAATGCCGCCCGCCTCCCCGCGTCGCGGCCGTACACCTTGACGGTCGTCACCGCCCTCACCTTGCACACGGCGAGCAGCTGGGTCCGGGCCTGCTTGCCGGTCCCGATGCAACCGACCCGGGCCGCGTCCGGCCGGGCCAGCTTTTTGGTGGCCACCCCGGACGCGGCCCCGGTCCGGAACTGGCCGATCAGGTCGGCTTCGAGGATCGCGCTCATCGCCCCGGTCTTCGGGTCGAACAGCGTGACGTGGAACCTGGCGCCCTGCTTCGTGGAGGTATACACCTTGTACCCGATCGCCCCGAGCGTCTTCGCCGCCGCCGGCAGGATGTGCAGCATGACGTGGTCGGTCTGGCACCGCCGGCGGGGGATGTTGTCGGCCTCGTCGAGGGCGATCTTTCGGAACGCCGTCCCCACCGCCTCCAGGGCGAGGTCCATCGTCAGGAAGCGGCCGACCTCATCTTCGGTCAGGTAGAGCACGGACATGGCGAGCCCCCCGGGGAGGAGCAGACATCTGAGGAACAGACATCACCTTCAGGGTCACAGAGGCCGAAGAGGAAAGCAACCCCGAAGGGGTTAAATCCCCATCTCGGTTTGCCCACTCGTTCTGAATAACGATTGACTATATTCGACTGCCGGCCGGACTCTTTGCCGGCCGCAAGGCTTTCCCGGCGGCAAGCGGTGTCCGAATCCCGCAGCCAGTGAGCGGGTGTTCGTCCCCGTGGGGAGAGGGGCCCGGATCGAGCAGTCCCCCGGCTCGGGTACAGTCGAATCCCACCCGCGCACCGCCGGAATCGGATGCGGTCTGGGCCGCGCCGGGGTTAATTCAGTGTCTCACGTTCCAAGTGCGAGCCACGCCTTCAGCCTGGCGATCCCGGTCTCGATGACCTCCCGGCTCGTGGCGAACGACATCCGGACGAACCCCTCGGCCCCGAACGCGACCCCCGGGACGAGGTTCACGTGGGCTTGTTCGAGCAGGGCCGAGCAGAACGAGAGGGAGTCGGTCACCGGCTTGTCGCCGAACGTCTTGCCGAAATACGCGGACACGTCGAAGAAGGCGTAGAACGCGCCGTCCGGGGTCGGGAGCCTCACCCCGGGGATGTCGCGGAGCCGGGTCACGGTCAACTCGCGGCGGGCGGCGAACTCCGTCCGCATCTCGGATACGCACTCCTGCGGGCCGTCGAGGGCGGCGATCAACGCGGCCTGAGAAACGCTCGACGGGCAGCTGGTCTCCTGGCTCTGGATCGTGTCCATCGCCTTGACGAGGGCGGGTGGGGCGATCGCCCAGCCCATCCGCCACCCGGTCATGGCGTAGCTCTTGCTCGCCCCGCTGATCGTGATGATGCGGTCCTTGAGGGCCGGCCGGAGGGTGGCCACGCACGTCGGCTTCGCGTCGCCGTAGGTGAGCTGTTCGTAGATCTCGTCGCTGAGGACCGCCACGTCCGTCCCGAGCACGACATCGACCAGGGCTTCGAGTTCGGCCCGGGTGTAAACCGTGCCCGTGGGGTTACACGGGGAGTTGAGCATCAGCACCCGGGTGCGCGGGGTGACCGCAGCCGAGAGCTGGTGCGGGGTCATCTTGAACCCGCTCTCGGGCGTCGTGGTGACGAGCACCGGCGCCGCGCCGGTCATGCTCACCAGGTCCGAGTAGCTGACCCAGTACGGGGTGGGGATGATCACCTCGTCGCCGGGGCCGACGGTCGCGGCGAGGGCGTTGTGGATCGAGTGCTTCGCGCCGTTGGAGACGATCACGTTCTCCGGGCCGAACTCGTACCCGTGGACCTTCTTGTACCAGCGGACGACGGCCGCCTTGACCTCGGCGGTGCCGCTGGTCGGGGTGTAGTGGGTCTGGCCGCCGAGGGCGGCCTTCTCCGCGGCCTCGCAGATGTGTTTCGGCGTGTCGAAGTCCGGCTCGCCGAGGCTGAAATCGTACACCTTCACCCCGGCCGCCCGGAGTTGACGGGCCTTCGCCCCGGCGGCTAGAGTGGCGGACGGTTGGACGGACGCGGCCAGCTTCGAGATGCGGATCATGTCGCGTTCGGCCCTCGACGGGGTGCTCGGAGAAAGGAACGGGGGTCGAAGGTTCATCCTACGACGCCGCCGGAGACGCGGAACTCCCTTTTCGGCACGGACTGCCCAGAATGCACGTCGCCCACTTCATCCAGCGATACCCCCCGGCCGTCGGAGGTTCGGAGACGTACTTCGCCCGGCTCGGCGGGTATCTCGCCGCCGGTGGGGATGACGTCACGGTGTGGACGACCACGGCGGTCGATCTGGAGGCTTTCTGGCGAAAGACCCCCGGCCCGCCGGATCGAGACAACCTACCCGCCGAGGTGTCTCTTTCCCCTTCCTTCTCGGCCCTCT
The DNA here is from genome assembly GCA_028288765.1 of Gemmataceae bacterium. GTDB lineage: Bacteria > Planctomycetota > Planctomycetia > Gemmatales > Gemmataceae > Urbifossiella. The sequence goes on from JAQGHQ010000013.1 coordinate 56,166, forward strand.
CGGGAGGAGAGCCAGGGTCTATCACCGTCCGCCGGTATCCACCACTCGTCTTTCCCGGGCGGCGATACGTCCTCAAAGCGCTCACGTTCATCCCGTCGCGGCCGTGGCAGTGCCTCACGATGCCGTGCAACCCGATCTGTCCCGGCATGTGGCGGGACGCGGGACGATACGCCGGTCTGGTGGACGCGGTCCACGCGACGGCTTTCCCGTATGCGTTCCCGATGCTCTGCGGGCTGCGACTCGCGCGCCGCCGGGGCGTCCCGTTCTTCCTCACCCCCTTCCTCCACCTCGGCGACGCCGCCGACGGGACCGACCGCACCCGGCGGCAGTACACGGCCCCCCAGCTCCGGTGGCTGCTTCGCCAGGCGGATTACGTGTTCGTACAGACCCGGCTCGAACACGACGCGGTCTCCGCGCTCGGCGTTCCGAAAGACCGCATCGTGCTGCAAGGGCTCGGGGTCGAAGCGGAGGACTGTACCGGCGGCGACCGGGACGCGGCCCGGCGGGAATGGGAGATCGCACCGGGGGAGGTGGTCGTCGGCCATCTCGCGAATGCGAGTGTCGAGAAGGGGACTGTCGACTTGCTCCGGGCCGCGGAACGGGCGTGGGCGAGCGGGTGCCGGTTCCGGGTCGTCCTTGCCGGGCCGGAGATGGCGAACTTCCGCACGTTCTGGGATCGTTTCGCACCCAAGACGCGAGTGACCAGACTCGGGGTGTTGACCGCCGTGCAGAAGCGAGACTTCTTCGCCGGAATTGATGTATTCGCCCTGCCCTCCCGGTCCGATTCGTTCGGGCTGGTGCTGCTAGAGGCGTGGGCGAACGGGAAGCCGAACCTCGTCTACCGGGCAGGCGGGCCGGCGGAACTCGTCCGCGACGGGATCGACGGAATGCAAGTGCGGTGTGGAGACATTGAGGGGTTGGCCACGAAACTGGGAGAGCTCAGCGCCAACGACCAGCTCCGCCGGAAACTCGGCGAGACCGGCTGTTCGCGGATCGATCGAGAGTTCGCCTGGAGCGACAAGCTGGGGTTGGTTCGGGACGTGATGCACGGGGCCCGTCCGGCGAGCACCCGCCGCAACCCGATCCGCACAGCTGATGAGCTTCCCGCACACGCAAGGCGGGTCAGTTCAGCTTGAGGACGGCGAACTCCACTTCCCCGTTCGGCCGGAGGATGTGGACGAGCGCCCCCTTCTGCGGGTCCGCCTTCCCGACCGCGTCCTGAAACGCAGCTGCCGACGCGACCGGCAGCTTGTCCACCTGGATCACGAGCTGACCGCCCCGAAGCCCGGCCAGATCGGCCAGCCCGCCGCGCGTCACGGTGACGACCAGGGCCCCCTTCGCGTCTTTCGGGTAGCCGAAGCGGGCAGCTGTATCGGCGGTCAGGTCGGCGACTGCGATCCCAAGCCCCTGAAACGGGACGATCGCCGGCTGAACGCCGGGCTGCGCGGGTGCGGGCGGGACGGCCGTGCCGTATGCCGCCGGTTGCTCCTCGATCACGACCTTGGCCACGATCAGCTTTCCGTCCCGGATGACGGTGACATCGGCCGGTTGGCCCAGCGGCAGACCCGAGGCTACCCGCTGGACGTCCCGGCTCGACCGGATCGCCTGGCCGGCTACGAGCATGATCACGTCGCCGACGACCACCCCGGCCTTGCCCGCCGGCGAGTTCTCGGTGATCTTGCTCACAATCACCCCGCCGTCCGGCTTCACCCCGAGTTTCGCGGCAAGCGCCGCATCGAGATCGCGGACGTTCACCCCGAGATACCCGCGGCGGACGACCCCGTCCTTCAGCAGCTGGGCGGAGATCATCTTGCACAGGTTACTCGTGACCGCGAGCCCGACACCCGAGAACCCGCCGCTGCGGGTCTTGATTGCCGCGGTGATGCCGACCACTTTGCCTTCCAGGTTCACCAGCGGGCCGCCGCTGCTCCCGGGATTCACGGCCGCATCGGTCTGGAGCCAGTCCTCGTAGGGATTCAGGCGGAGGTTCGTGCGGCTCTTCCCGCTCACGATCCCGTGCGTCACCGACCCGGTCAGCCCGAACGGGGACCCGGCCGCCAGCACCCGGTCGCCCACCTCGGTCGCGTCGCTGTCGGCGAACTCCAGGAACGGGAGCGGTTCCTTCGAGTCCAGCTTGATGATCGCGAGGTCGGTTTTCGGGTCGCGGCGGATGTCGCGGGAGGTGAACTTCCGGCCGTCGTTGAGCGTGACCTCCACTGACTCGACGTCCTGAACGACGTGGTTGTTGGTAAGAACAACGCCCGTCGGGTCGATGAGCACGCCCGACCCGAACCCGGGGTCGGAGTCGTCGGGCTGGGCGGGTCGACTTGGCGTCTTCGAAGCCGCCTTCGCCTTCCCCTCGATGCTCACGACGGCCGGGAGCACCCGTTTGACAACGGGGCTGAACGACGCCAGCTCGCGCGGCATCGGGGGCGGGGCGGGGGGCGGCTGGCCGATGAGTTGCTGCTGTGCGGCGGCGCCGCCGAGAAGCCCGAGGCCGAGACCCGTGACCAGAAGCGGCCAGCGACTGAACGCGGACATGTGCGGATACCCGGTACGAAGATGCGTAACTCTCAGGTGCCGGATTATACCGTCTCGAAGTGGCCGGGCGGAATGGGCGTTCTTTGGCGACCGTACGGCCGCGTTGCCGACGAGAGCCGTGCCGTGAACCAGCTGGTTATGCCGCGGTCCGCGCGGCCCAGCCGTCGTCGTCGCTGGACACGGGGCGGCCGCGGCGCGGGCCAGCCGGCTGGGGGCCGGGACATGTGAGGGTGTACGCCCCGCAACACGGACACGGCCGCGATTCGATCGCCTCGCGCTCGAACTCCGAGAACGTGCCCAACCGCGGCCAGCTCACCTCGCACGACTCGCACGAAACCACCCAACGCCCCACGGCACACCGTCCTGTGTTATGAACCGCCCGGAATCCCGACGGGCGGAGGATGCTCAATAACTCGGCCGGCCGGGGCGCCGGGATGGTCCCGAGAACCCCCGGAACCCGTGCCCGACCCAGACCGTCCAGACCGCCACGGGAACTCCGTCCTCCGAGTGGACCACCTTGACGGGCGGTTCCACCCGGTCGAACGCATCGCCGGCGGCGGGGATCTCGTCCCCGATGTAGACAAACGACCGCCCGCGGAACACTTGCGCGTCGGCCGCCGGGTTCGGTCGCCACAGGTCGTACTGGCTGTGCCGGTCGCCCAGGACCAGTCCGAAGGAATACGCCTCCGGGTGCCCGCGGCAGTAGAAGGAGAGTTCCCCCGGCGTGGTCCACAGCATCCCGGCGAGAACCGGATCTCGACCGGTCTCGCATTCCACCCGGTCACGAATCTGGTCGACCTCGGCGGCGAGCGTCCGCCAGCCGCGGAGCCGGCAGGTTGGGTCCAGTTTGCGGACCGGGGCCGGGTTCATCTCGGTCGGCGGACCAACGAGCTGAGCGAGGGCCGGGCGGGTCAGCCCGGGATAGCGCAGGGCGACGGAGAACCCGAGCCCGAGGACGACCGCAACGATGAGCCCCAGGCCCACCAGCCGTCGACGCAGGCGGACGGGGTGCGCGAGCTGGTCGCGGACCCACGCCACCGCCAGGAGGACGCCGCCGACGTACGCCGCCGCCGGCCAGTTTACCTGCCCGGCGTTGCGGGAGCTCGCGACAAAAAACACGCCCCACACCGGGACCGACGCCCACCAAAGCAGTGACAGCCCCACGTCGCACGGGCCCGCCTTCTTGCCCTGCGATTCTGTACGAGAACATGGCCCCAGAGCCTCACGCCCTCGGCGGAAAGACAAGCACCCGGAATGGTGGCGGTAGGCCCAGCCCGCCGCGGCGAATGCGACAAACCAGAACCCCAGGAGGACCCCGACCTGCCCGGCGGCGAACCCGAGCGGCCCGAGCCACCGGAACGGGCGTTCCTTCACCCCGTCGCCGATCCCGGCTTGTCCGAGTGCGTGGCGGATCGAGACCAAGTCGTGTCCGGCGTTCCAGAGGACGATCGGGACACAGCCGAGTGCCGTCAGTCCGAGGAATACCCAGAATCCCGGGCGGCGGAGTTCTCCTCGCCTGGTGCAGACAACGAAGCCCATCACCGCGAGGGGAAAGAGGAGCATCGGGTACTTCGCCAGGACGCCGAAGGCGGAACAGAGCCCCGCCGCCGTCCACCAGCACCCCCGCCCGCTCCCGGAACCCACCGTTCGCGGCAGAGGCGTCGGGTCCGACCCGGGGCGGACCCCTTTCCACACGAACACAAGCCCCCAGGCCCAGAAAGCCAGGAACGGGGGGTCGATGGTCATCACCACGGCGGCGGCGGTCACCGGCGGCAGTGTCAGCGCGAGGACGACCACCGCGAGCGCGGTCCGCGGGCAGCGCAGGATTTCGACCGCGAGGGTGTAAAGCCCGGCAAGCAAGAGCCCCCCCGAGAGCACGGCCGGAAGCCGTACGGCCAGCATCTCCGACCCCACGAGTCGACCGCTCAGGTCTCCGAAGAGTTCACAGCTCCCTCGGATCAGCCACGCGATCAGCGGCCCCTTGCTGTAGTAGCTCCAGTCGAGGTGCCGGGACCAGTGCCAGTAGTGGGCCTCATCCGGGGCGAGGTCGAGGGGGCAGGCGAACGCGAGGTAGGCCAGGTTGAGGGCGCTCCAGCCCAGGATGACCGCCGCGGCCGCGACCGGGTATGAAAACGTCTTGCGACCTGCCTGGGGAGCGGCCGGCCGAACGACGATCTGATAGCGATCCACCCGCACCGAGACCCGGTCGGGAAGCGTTTCGGGGGGGTGAGTCGGCGGGGTCATGCAACGGGTCCGTGCCGGGTGTGGCAGAGGCCGGCTTCTAGGCGAACCGGAGAAGTGCGTCAACCCGAACCACCCGCCACCGCGGCCAGCAACCCGCGGTAGACGTCCCACAGCTTTTCCCGCACCGGCCCCGCGCGCCGGGACAGATCGCGCTGCAACTCGATGTACTCTTCCCGCCCCTCGCGGGTCTCGATCCGCACGGGGAGGAAGCCAAAGCCCGAGAGGTCATACGGGCTCGCCCGCATGTCCACCACGCGGGCGGCCGCGGCGAGTTCGAACGCATCGGCCAACACGTCGGACGGGCAGAACGGGGCGACCTTGTACGCGAACCGGTACAGGTCCATGTTCACATGGACGCACCCGCCCTGGTCGTGTTCGGTCGTCGTCGCTCGGGTCAGCGGGACCCGGTTCCGGGGCACGGCCTCCCCGGTGAAAAACCGGAATGCGTCGTAGTGCGTACACCGGAGGGGCTGGCCCTGGACCACCGCATCGGTTTCTTCGCGCGTCAGCCGGAAAGGAATGTACGGGTGCCGGACATTCGGGTCGCGGTACACCATCGCCCACTCGTGAAGCCCGAGACAGGCGAAGGACGGTTCCCGACCGAGGGTCGCCGCGAGATATTCCACGGCCCAGCGAAGGTAGGGTATCCGGTGCGCCGGGAAGGCGGGCGGAAGGAGCACGAGCCCACCACCGCGGGAGACGAAATCGGCCCAGCCGAGGTCGGTGGGGGTGGCGCCTTCAAGGACCACATTCGGGCCGGGGGTCCACCGGAGGAGGTGGGCCGGACGAAACGAGTAGTATTCGAAGAGGAAGTCGTGGACAGGGTGTTTCTCTCCCCGACTCATCCGCCGCAGACGGTCTTCGGCCCACGGCCGGACACGCCCGAGGTACGCCTCCCGCTGAGGCTCCCAGGCCGCCCGCCGTAGCCGCGCCGGTTGATCGCCCGTCCCCATATTCGTCCGTCCGATGCAATCGGCATCATCCGGGTAATCCGATCGACCCACGCGGCCCGACCAGAACACCCCGACTGCCCCCTTCCCTTCGCCATGATAGCCAGGTGAAATAGGGGTGACCCGACCCCGACCCCGCGAACCCCTCCATGATCGCACCCAATTCCGTCGCGCCCGAACTCCGCCCGGTCCGGGTGCTCCTGGTGGACGACCAGGCGATCGTGGGGCAGACCGTCCGGCAGATGCTCGCCGGGGAACCCGACGTCGAGTTCCGGTACTGCCAGGACCCGGCCGCCGCGATCGACGCCGCCAACGAGTTCCGCCCGACGGTCATCCTCCAGGACCTCGTGATGCCGGACGTGGACGGGCTGCTGCTCGTCAAGTTCATCCGGGCGAACCCGGCGACCCGGGACACGCCCCTGGTCGTGTTGTCGAGCAAGGAAGAACCGGTCACCAAGGCCCGGGCGTTCGCCCTCGGGGCGAACGACTACCTCGTCAAGCTGCCGGACAAACTCGAAGTCGTCGCCCGCGTCCGCTACCACTCGCGGGGGTACACCAACCTGCTCGAGCGGAACGACGCCTACCACCGGCTCGCGGAGAGCCAGCGGGAACTGGCCGCCGAGGTCCGACAGGCGGCCCGGTACGTCCGCTCCCTGCTCCCCCCGCCGCTCACGTCCGGCCCCGTCATCATCGACTGGCGGTTCGTCCCCTCGACCCAGCTCGCGGGCGACATGTTCGGGTATTTCTGGCTCGACCCGGACCACCTCGCGGTGTACCTGCTCGACGTGAGCGGGCACGGGGTGGGGTCGTCGCTGCTTGCCGTGTCCGCCGCGAACCTCCTGGCCTCGAAGTCGCTCCCGAACGTCGACCCCCGCTCCCCGGGGGCGGTCGTCACGGCACTGAACGACGTGTTCCAGATGGACCGTCAGGACGGGAAATACTTCACCATCTGGTACGGGGTCTACCGGGCGTCCGACCGGCAACTGGCGTATTGCAACGCCGGGCACCCCCCGGCCCTCCTCTGGGCTGCCGGGGCGGTAAACCAGCTGGACGCGGACGGCCCCGGGGTCGGCATGATGCCCGGCCTCCCGTTCGACACGCGGACCGTCGACGTCACCCCCGACGCCCGACTGTTGGTGTACAGCGACGGCGCCTTCGAGATCGAGAAGCCCGACGGGCAGATGTGGCAGTACCACGAGTTCATCGACCGCATCAGCCCGGAGTTAGGACGGGACGGGTTGATCGACCGGCACCTCGGGTTCGCGCGCGGGCTCCGCGGGGGGGACGTCCTCGGGGACGATTTCTCGATCCTGGAGGTCCGCTTCCCCGTCGCCCCGCCGGCCGAACGGACCGAACCCCGACGGAAACCGAAGCCGTCGCACCCCGACCCCGGCCCGGACCCGCACGAAGCGTAGATCCTCCGGCGGAGAGAACGGTTCTTCCCGCTCCTTCGGGTTCGGCCGGATAGTGAGGCCGCCCGGACCGGCGAGCTGCGCCGTCCTGGGGGGTGCGGCCGGCCGAACCGGTCGATCGGTCCGGCACCCACACCCGCTTCCCGCGCCGGCGATCCGATATGAGAACCCGCCCCTGACCCCCTTCCCTACAAAGAGAAGGGCTATCGCCGCTGACCGTCCGTTGCACCTTCCCCTGTCGGAACGTGGGTCGGGGCGAGGAACGACACGAGCCCCATGCCGACCCATCTTCCCGAAGCCGTTCTGAACGAGCCGGTGTCGAAGCACGTCCGCCGGGACTTCACCACGCTCGACCCGGACTGGACGATCGGGGAAGCCCTCGACCACATGCGGCGGTCGCCCCCGCCGGGGCGGATCATTTACTTCTACGTCGTCGACAACGAGACGAAGCTCCGGGGCGTCGTGCCTACCCGCCGGCTCCTCCTCGCCCCGCCGGAAACGCGGATCCGGGACGTGATGATCCAGTCGGTCATCGCCATCCCGGCCGACGCGACGGTCCTGGAGGCGTGCGAGTTCTTCACCCTGCACCGGCTGCTTGCCTTCCCGGTCGTCGAGGCCGGGAAGCTGGTCGGGGTGGTGGACGTGGAACTGTACACGGAAGAACTCGCCGAGACCGGCGAGACCGCCCCCGGGGCCGGGCGCGAGGACCTGTTCCAGCTGATCGGCGTGCGCCTCACCCGCACCCAACAGACGCGCCCGTTGCGGGCGTTCCGCGGACGGTTCCCCTGGCTCCTGTGTAACATCGGCGGGGGGACGCTGGCGGCGCTCCTGGCGGGCGTCTACGAAGCCGAGTTGAACTGGAAGCACGCCGTCCTCGCCCTGTTCATCCCCGTCGTCCTCGCCCTCGCCGAGAGCGTGGCGATCCAGTCCGTCACGCTCGCCCTGGACGGGCTCCAGGGGACGACCGTGACCTGGCGGGAACTGGCCCGGCGGGTCCGGTACGAGGGGGCGACGGGCCTCCTGCTCGGGACCGCCACCGGCCTGCTGGTGGCCGGCCTCGCCGCCGTCTGGCAGGGAATCCCGGAGCTGTTCTGGGTCCTCGCCGGGGGGATCGGCATCGGGGTTACCGCCGCGGCGGTCGCCGGCCTGGCCGTCCCCTACGTCCTCCGCCTCCTCCACCGCGACCCCCAGCTGGCCGCCGGCCCGATCGCCCTGACCTGCGCGGACGTCCTCACCCTGCTCGCGTATTTCAACCTCGCCCGGCTGTTCATCTGACCCATCTTCCCGGACTTGAACCGTTCGCGCCGGATCCGCGGGAATCGTTCACGTCCTCTTCCGGTCGCGCCGATAACAAGAGCGATGACGGCTATTTGGTCGGCCCGGCACATCGGTCCCTGGGTGGACCGCCCCGGCCGACGGGCGGTCGAAGGGGGAGGTCGCCATGCGGGGAGCGCGGTTCGGTCGCCGGGGGGCCGGGGTGGCGGTTCTCGGGGCGGTCCTGTTCGCGGGCGGTGGGTGTTTTCACACCACCCCGGGAATGGTCGGGCCGGACGGCCTGGGCGTGTCGGCCGTGGCCCCCGGGGTGGCACATGCCTCCCCGCCGATTACGGTCCCGCCGCCGGGCGCCGTCCCCACGGAGCTGGGAAAGATCACCCTTCCGCCGTATGTCGTCGAGCCCCCGGACAACCTCCTGATCGAGGTGATCCGGTACGGGTCGTTCGAAGAACTGGACGAGAACGGCAACCCGAGGCTAGGGAAGGACAACAAACCGATCATGCAAACGGGCGCGCACCCGCTCCCGATCCAGCGGATTTCCGGGCCGTTCCAGGTCCGCCCGGACGGGACGGTCGGGCTCGGGTTCTGGGGGTCGGTCCAGGTCTCCGGGCTCTCCCTGGAACAGACGTCCGAGGCGATCCGCCAGCACCTGATCCGGTCGGACGCGTTCAAGCGGATCGGGGGGGAGACGAAACCCGAGAACCTGATCGTGATCGTGGACGTCCTGGCGTACAACAGCAAGCGGTATTACGTGATCACCGACGGGGGCGGGTACGGCGAGCAGGTGTGGCCGTTCTACATCACCGGGAGCGAAACCGTCCTCGACGCCCTGAGCAACATCTACGGGCTCCCGTCGGTCGCGAGCAAGCGGAACATCTGGGTCGCCCGGCGGTGCCCGCAGCCGGGCCACCCGTGGCAGATCCTCCCCATCGACTGGGTCGGGATCACCCAGCACGGGATCACGCAAACGAACTACCAGGTCATGCCCGGCGACCGAATCTACGTGAAGGCCCAGCGGATCATCACCATCGACACCGCCCTCGCCCGCGTGATCAGCCCGATCGAACGGCTCTTCGGGATTACCTTGCTCGGGGGTAGTACCGTCAACCAGTTCAAGACTGCGGCCGGCACCGGAACCGGAACCGGAGTGGTCCCATGACGGCTAATGCGGAAGACGGGGTTTGGACTCGGCCGGGCGTAGCGCACAATGAAGTGTCCCCCGCGACCCGGGGGGCGACCGGCGGGGTTCATCACCGGAGGACGCAGCATGCGGGCGAAACTACTCGGGGCGGTCGTGGGGGTGTTCGGGTTCGCGGCGTCCGCCGCCGCCCAGTTCCAGAACCCGAACGGCCAACAGGGGTACGGGCAGGGGTACGGGGGTGGGTATTCGCAAACCCCCTACGCCCAGAACCCGTCGATCAACCCGGCGAACGTGATGCCGAACATTTACAACCCGCAGTACCAGCCCCTGAGCCCGTACCTGAACCTCAATCGTACCGGGAACCCGGCGGTGAATTACTACTACGGGGTGCGGCCGGGGACGATCGGGGGGGCGGCGGGGATTGGGGGGTCGCCGATGGTCTCGATGGGCGGGAACCGGGCCCTGTTCTTTCCCCAGCTCGCGACCGGCCCGGACCCCCTGGCCCCCCTCGGGAGTGACCCCGCCGCGGTCCTCCCGCCCGCCGGCCACGCGGTGGCGTTCGGGAACACGCTCGGGTTCTTCCCCGGGACGGGGGCCGGGCGGGGGATGCGGACCGGATTGAGCGGGGTGGGGAACCGGGGCGGGTCGTCATCCGGCTCGACCCCGCGGCGATGACAGTCGAGTCGTGGGTGCCAGGTCGTTGAGGAAGATGCCAGGGGAATCCGGACATGGACGTCAAGCGGCCGAAACCGAAGCCTCAGCGCACGGCGCTCGGCACCTCCCGAGTCCGCGTGTTCCTCGCCGGCTTCCTCGTCTCCGGGGTGGCCTCCGTTGCGGCGGGACAGCCGCCGGCCAATACCCCGAGACGGGCCGCCATCCTCTTGGCCCCGGAGCCGTTCCAGCCGGGGGAAGGTCCGACCGTCGCCCGCGGGGCGGTCGACGACTCCTCCCCCGTGGTGACCGGCAGTACCCCGGCCACGCGGCCGGGCGGCAAGGCCCCGCCGCCGGGCAGCCCGGTGTGGCTCAACGGGATCGACCCGAACGTCGTCCCGGCGGGCGTTGCGCCGTCGCCCACACCGGCCGCCGTCCGCCCCTTCCCCCCGACACCCCGGCCCTGGACTGCCGCGGCAGCCCCGGCGACCGACCCGGCCCCGGCCCCCAAGGGGGGCGACCGGTGGAAGGGATTCGTGGGAGCGGAGCAGCCGGGTGGAGGCGATCCCCGCACCCCGACAGACCCGAACGCACCCCTCCGGGGGGTGGCGGCGAACGGGGCGCCGGTCCTCGCCGGCCCGCCCGCCTATCGGTGGTACGGCTACGGGTCGGTAACACCGGGAGCGAACCCATACGCCCCGGCTGGGCAATACCCGCGGGCCTCGGGAAACTGGTACTCGGTCACCGGGGCGACCCCGGGCGCGTTCCCGGTCCCGGTGATGAACCCGTACCGCCCGGCCCCCGGGAGTGAGGCGCCGGCGTACGCCGCGGCCCCCGGAGTGCGTCCCGGAATCGCGCCCGTCAATCCACAGGGCCTGGTGGCGGGCGACCCCGCCGGCATCCCGTTCACACCGGGACGAGGGGCCGGGCAACCGGTCTCGGGGCCTACAACCGTACCCCCGCCAAAGTTCAACCCGACCCCGCCGCCCGTGACGACGCCGAAGCCCGACCCGATCACCCCGGGGGGCCAGTCGTTACGCCCCGCCTCGATGCCGGGCCCGGGCCAGGCTGTTGGTCCGGTGGGAGGTACCGCGAGGGTACTGATCCCGCCGCCCGTGGGTGTCCCGACGATCGTATCACCGCCGCTGATGACTTCCACTTCGGTCCTGCCGCTGCCCCCTCCGGAGGGAATACCGCCCGCACCGGTTGCCGCGATCCCGCCGCCGGTAACCGCGGTGCCCGAGCCGGAGGGCAGGCGGCCCGCGCCGGTCGTTACCCCGACCGCCGGTCCCGCACTCAGTGCGATCAAGCTCCCGGGCCCGGTCACACCGTCCCCGCTCCCGCTCTCGGTCACCGACGAGATCCAGTGGCGGACGAACCCGGACCGGGCCGTCCCCGTTCCCCCGGGAACCTGGGTCCCGGTGACGGACACGCCCCGGAATCCGGGGCCGCCGGCGGATGACAATACCCGGGAGCCGGGGGCAACGGAGACCGTCCGGGCGCGGCCCGTGGCCCGCGCCCAGGTCGCGGACACCGACCGCCAACCGGACCCGGCTGTCGCCCTGGTCCAGGGGCTGTGCCGCGGCCGGGCCGACGGGGTCGAGGTCCGCTGGACCGGGAGCAAGAGGCTCGCCGTCTGCTTCGAAGTCGGGTCCGCGCGCGAGGCAGCCGCCCTGGTCAAGGACATCAGCGCCCGCCGGGAACTCGCCCCGCTCCAGATCGACTTCGCCGTGTTCGTGAAGTGATCGGGGGGAAAGAAAAGAGAGCCGCACGATCAACGCAGAGAAATGCACGATAAAACACGTTAGTAATTAAGATGCATTAATCGTGGATTTGTCCGTGTTTATCATGCGGCTTCTCTTCCTTCGGCTCATCCTGTCTCATTTCATTCGCCGGACCGGTCCATACCATTCTCGGCATGGGACTACTGAAGCTCGCCGGCGGCACCGTCCACGACCCCGCGAACGGCGTCGACGGCGAGACCCGTGACATCTGGATCGAAGGCGGAAAGGTCGTCGCCCGCCCGGCCGACCCGGCGGCCGGTCCGCCCCGGGTCATCGACTGCGCCGGACTGATCGTGATGCCGGGGGGCGTGGACATGCACGCCCACATCGCCGGGCCGAAGGTGAACGTCGCCCGGAAGCTCCGCCCCGAAGACCGCCGGTCCCACCCGCCCTTCCCCCGCACCGCCCTCCTCCGCTCCGGCACGCTCGGGAGCACCCCGACCACGTTCGCGACCGGCTACCTCTACGCCGGGCTCGGCTACACCAGCGTGTTCGACGCGGCCATTCCCCCGCTCGGGGCCCGCCACGCGCACGAGGAGTTCCACGACACACCGGTGATCGACAAGGGGTTCTTCGTGCTGGTCGGGAACAACCACTACGCGATGGACCAAATCGCCCGGGGCGAGCACGACCGGCTCCGGAGCTTCCTCGGCTGGCTGCTGCACGCCACCCGGGGGTACGGGCTGAAAATCGTCAACCCGGGCGGGGTCGAGGTGTGGAAGCAGGGCCACAACGGGATGGCCGGGCTGGACGACGACGTGCCGGGGTTCGGCGTGACGCCCCGGGGGATCGTTCGCGAGGTCGCCCGCGCGGCCGACGAGCTCCGCCTCCCGCACCCGGTCCACGTCCACTGCAACCAGCTCGGCATGCCCGGCAACTGGACCACCACGCTCGAAACCATGCGGGCGGTGGACGGCCACCGCGGCCACTTTACGCACGTCCAGTTCCACAGCTACGGCGGCGGCCCGGACGACCAGGACACGTTCCGGTCGCGGGTGCCCGCCCTCGCCGACTACGTGAACGCGCACCCGAACATCACCGTCGACGTCGGCCAGGTCCTGTTCGGGGATACGACCTCGATGACGGGGGACGGCCCGCTCGGGCACTTCCTCCACCGGGTGACCGGGCGGAAGTGGTTCAACGGCGACGCCGAGTGCGAGGCCGGGTGCGGGATCGTCCCGATCGAGTACAAGGAGAAGAGCGTCGTCCACGCCCTCCAGTGGGCGATCGGGCTGGAGTGGTACCTGCTCGTGGCCGACCCGTGGCGGGCGGCGATGAGTACCGACCACCCGAACGGCGGGTCGTTCCTGGCGTACCCGGAGATCTGCGCGCTGCTCATGAGCAGGGACTACCGGCGGGAGGTCCTCAGCCGGTTGCCGGCGAAGGTGCGGGACCGGTGCGTACTGCCCGACCTCGACCGGGAATATACCCTGGGCGAAATCGCCATCATCACCCGGGCCGCTCCGGCCAGAATCCTCGGGCTCCGGGACAAGGGGCACCTGGGGCCCGGGGCCGACGCGGACGTCACCGTGTACACGCGGGGGACCGACCTGAAAAGAATGTTCGAACTGCCGCGGTACGTGTTCAAGGCGGGAGAGCTGGTCGTCGAGCAGGGGGAAATCCGGGCGGTCCCGTTCGGGCCGGCACTCGTCACGCGGCCGGGGTATGATCCCGGGGTCATCCCGCACGTCCGCGAGTGGTTCGAGGGGGAGTACACGGTCGCCTTCGACAACTACGCGGTCGGGGAGGAGTACGCGTCCCGCGGCGAAACCGTGGTCCCGGATCGCCCCTGATGCCTGGACCGGGTCAGGAAATCTGCACGGTCTTCCGTTCCGGGTCGATGATCACGTCCCGGCTCGCGGCCGTGATCTCGACTTCCAGCGGGGTCATCTTCTCGAGGAACGTGTCCCGATACCGCAGGGCCGGCTTGCCGTTCGCGTCCAGGACCAGACCGACGACGATCACCTTGTACCGGCCGGGCGGAAGCCCCTTCCCGATCGACCCGTTCACGATGAAGGCGCCGTCCGGCTCGACCTGGGCCGGGTAGCTCCGTTTCGAGGGGCCTTCGCCCCCGGTGGTGAGGAACTTCACGTCGAAATCGTTCACCGAGGCCGGGCGGGGGGGCGCGAAGGGCGCGGGCCGTGGGCCCGAACCCGGTATGGTCGGCTGACCATCATGAATACAATTCCGTCACGAGCCGGGTTCGCGTCGCCGGTGACGCAACCGCCCGGAGGGCTCTCCGCGGGATCGGACCCGGGAAACCGTCCCGGACGGGACCGGGACCGCCCGCTCCGACCGGATCGCGCGGCGGGCGGCCCGACCTGCCGGCAACCCTCTCGCGTCCAGCCGTAACCCGGAACCCTCATGAAACTCATTCTCGCGATCATCAAACCCGACAAGCTCGACGCCGTGAAGGAGGCGCTGAACAAGGTCGAAGTGTTCCGACTGACGATGGTGGATGTACTCGGGTTCGGCCGACAGAAGGGACAAACGGAGGTCTACCGCGGGCACGAGCTGACCGTGAACATGCTCCGCAAGGTCCAGCTCCAGATCGCCGTCAACGAGGACTTCGTCGAGCCGACGGTGAACGCGATCATGGAAGCCGCCCGGACCGGCCCCGAAGGCCGGATCGGGGACGGGAAGATCTTTATCCTCCCGCTCGAAGACTGCATCCGGATCCGCACCGGGGAGCGCGGCCCCGAGGCGATCTGAGCGGGGGCCGCGGCTACTCACACTCGGGCGGCACCCCGTCCGCCCCGGCCGGCCGGCGGCCCCCCTCGTCGAGGGGGAGTTCGAGCCGGCAGCACCCGAGGTTCAGGGCCTCGCGGGGAATCCCCGCCTCGACCGCCTCCTCCAACACCCCCGCCCCGAGCGCGTACAGCACGAACCGTCCCCGCTTCTTCCCCTTGATCAGCCCGGCGTGCTTCAGGACCGTGAGGTGATGAGACACGTTGACCGCCGGGACGTCCAGCATGTCCGCGATCTCGGTCACGTTGTGCGGCCCGTCGGCCAGGAACCGGACGATCTTCAGTCGCTCGGGGGCCGCGAGGGCGGCAAGTAGCTCGGCGCACCGTTGGGGTTGGAGCGGGTCCTTTTTCGGCACGGTTCTCCCCCGGCGTGGCGGCGAAATGCCCTTCGTGAATTCTATCGCGCGGACCGGACCGGAGAACCCGGGGCGTTCGAGCCGGTTTGTTGGCGCGGGCCCAGAACGAACGCCCCTCCGGCCGGGTCGGCGGAACTTGCTCTTGCCCTGCCCGCACCCCTCGCTATCGTCCACGGCCTGCCCATAGAGCGTGGACGATTATGAGACGACCTCTCCCCGCCGGCCGGGCCCGGGTTGGCCCCGGACTGCTGGCCCTCCTCCTGGCGACCTCCGGGTGCGGGACGACCCGGATGACCGATACCAACCGGGCCGCGAGCGAGATGCTTCTCATCTCGCAGGCCGTCGACCACGCCGTCGCCAAGATCGACTTCACGCCCCTCGCGGGGCAGCCGGTCTTCCTCGACACCTCAGCAGTGGACAAGGATACCGTGGACAAGGGGTATCTGGTCAGCGTCGTCCGCCAACAGTTGCTCGCGTACGGCGCGCTGGTTCAAGAGGAACGCTTCCGGGCGGTCTACGTGGTCGAGATCCGTTCCGGCGGGCTCGGCACCAACCGGCACAGCCTCCTCGTCGGCACGCCGGCGATGTCTCTCCCGACGATCGTCCCGGGGCTCCCTTCCGCGAGCGTCCCCGAGCTCGCGCTCGTCAAGCGGAGCGACCAGCGCGGCGTCGCGAAGATCGGAGTGTTCGCTTACAACCGGATCAGCGGCCGGGCGCTGTGGCAGTCGGGGACGGTCGACGCGACGAGCCATTCGAACGACACCTGGGTGTTTGGGGCCGGGCCGTTCTCCCGGGGTACAATACGACAGCGAACCGAACTAGCCGGCGAACCCCTCCCGACCTTCCCGCTCATGCTGTTCAAGCAACCGGGCGAGTCGGATGCGTCCACGCCTTCCGGTCCTTCCCGGGAACAGTTTTTCCCCGCCGGGACAACGATTCCACCCTCCTCACCAATCCCCGCCGCGATACTCGGGGTGACTGGTGCCGCCGCCCTCGGCGACCTGCCGGTTGTGCGGTGAGTGCGGGTCGTAGCGAGTCCCGAAAGAACTGCTCGTCCCGGAGGCCGAAAGGCATCTCATTCGCAGGGAGTTATTCGGCCGATGAGTGGGACGACGTCACTCGTTCCCTGCCGCCGCCTTACGAGGGCGGCGCAACCACTCGCCCCGATTTCGTTCTACAGTTAATTATCTCCCTCCGGCTCATCCGCCCGGGGGAGTCGCGATCGGGAGGACCACCCCGTGCAACCGCTCTCTCCTCTCCTGCTGACCCGTGAGACCGAACCCAACTTCGAGTTGCTCCGCCGGGCCGGGTGGTCCGTGAACAACATCTCCGGGACGTACTGCGTCGCCTGGCGGGGGCGCGACGAGGTGGTCTTCCAGTGGCGGGACGGGACGTGGCAGCGCCTCGGCGGGCACGGCAACGTCGACGGGATCTGACCGATGTTGATCCATCGGACCGATTCGGGCGGTATTCCGGGCTACCTCCGTTCCCACCCCGATCCCTTCTCCGGGACCCCTCGAATGACACACCCGGACCTGCCCGTCTCGGAATCGTACCCCACCTTCTGGGCCGCCATCCCGGTTGATTCTGCCGCGTCCCCTGATCCCCACCCGCCGTCTCTTGCCGACCAGCCCGACAACGCCTCCGTCGGCTTCCGGGCGGGCACCGAGGACGAGCCGATCCCGGTGACCCTCTTCGTCGAACAGACCGACGTGGGATGAAGTTCCTGGTGGAGCCCGTGCGGCCACGAGTGGGCCGCGGTCTCGCATGTCCGACCGTTTTTACACCCCCGACCCCCTCCCGCCGGGCGAGTTCATCCTCGTCGGTCCGGAGGCCCATCACCTCGCCGTCGTCCGTCGGTTCAGTCCCGGCGATCGGGTTACTCTGTTCAACGGGGACGGCCACGAGTACCCGGCCGAGATCGTCTCGGCCGACCGGAAGCACGCGGTGCTGACCGTCCTCCCCGGCGTCCTCGCCGACCGCGAACTTCCCTTTCGGGTCGAGGTGGCCACGGCAATGCCGAAAGGTGACCGCGGGGACTTTCTTGTCGAAAAGCTCACCGAACTGGGCGTCGGCCGGTTCACCCCGCTCCAGACGGCCCGGACGGTGGTCCAACCCAAGGAGTCGAGGCTCGACAAGCTCCAGCACGCCGTGGTCGAGGCGAGCAAGCAGTGCGGCAGGAACGTCCTGATGCGGATCGGGCCGCTGACCCCCTGGGCCGCGTTCGCGCCCGCGGTCGACCTCCCCGGCGTGCGTGCGATTCTCCACCCGGGAGACACGAAAACGACCCTTCTCGTCGCCGACCTGCCCGTCGCGCGGATCAGGAGTGGCGGGGTGGTCTTCGCGGTCGGGCCGGAAGGCGGGTTCAACGACGAGGAGGCGGCGGCGGCCGAAGCGGCGGGGTGGGTCCGGGTCTCGCTCGGGCCGCGGGTCCTACGGGTGGAAACAGCAGCGGTCGCCGTCGCGGCCTGGGCCGCCAATCAGTAGGGCGAAAACCGGTCGCTTGTTGGCGCCCCGGAGGGCCGAATGCCGGTAGCCAGGGTTACCCCCTCGCGGGCTGACCGGCCTCGTCTCGATCAATAATCCTGCCGGTTGAGCTTCAGAAGTGCCTCTTTGAATGCGGTCGCGGTGGCGTACCGGATGGACGGATCCCGCTCGACCGCCCGCAATAAAACCGCTTGCAAGTCTTTGTCGACCTTGGGGTTAAACTCTTTCGGGTCGCGGGCCGGCGTGTTGAGGTGCCGGCGGAGCGTCTCCTCCGACGAGGGCGACCGCTCCCACGGCAATGCGCCGGTGAAGAGCTCGAACGCGGTCACCCCGAGGGCGAACAGATCGACCCGGTGGTCGGTCGTCTTCCGCTTGATGATCTCCGGGGCGAGGTAATCGGCCGTCCCGGTCCGGTTGCCGGGCACGCAGAATGCCGGGGTGTACGGGATGGTCAGCCCGAAGTCGATCAGCTTCAGGACCCCCTCCTGATCGACCATCACGTTCCGCGGGCACAGGTCGCGGTGGAGGTACTTCGAGTCGTGCATGTACTGAACGGCTTCGCAGAGCTGGGTGAGGTAGTTGATGCGGTTCCCGTTGAGCTGGGCGTGCCGTGTCTCGACCAGGTAGTTCAGCCCGAACCCCTCCACCCACTCCATCACCAGGTAAGGTTCGCCCTGGGTCGACAGTCCGTGTTCGTAGGTGCGGACGATGTTTTGGTGCTTCAGCGCGAGGCAGATTTCCCCCTCGGACGGTTTCTTCAACCCCTGTACCTTGAACCGTTCCTCGAACTTCTTCGTTTTGAGTTTGTCGAGCAGCTTCAGACAGACGTTCCGGCCGATTTCCCGGTCGTAGGCCCGGAACACCTTCGACATGCTGCCCTGTCCGGTCCGCCCGCTCAGGTCGAACCGCTTGGAAATGTTAACGACCTTGAGCCCCTTCTTGCCCCCGTCACCCTTCTTTCCGAACAGAAAGTTCAGGAAGCTCACGACTTACCTCAATTCCGGGTGCGCGGTATCGAGCGCCAGGCGTGGCGGCAGGAGCGTGCCGCCTCGCCCTTTATTCAGTTTAGCAGCCGCCTCAACACTCAACATCCGGGTCCCGGCACTCAGAGTTTTTCGCGGATCTGACAGTAGTCGACGATCCGGGCGACCTCGGTGCGGAGGTCCTTGCGGTGGACGACCCGGTCGACGAACCCGTGCTTGAGCAGGAACTCACTCGTCTGGAACCCTTCGGGGAGCTCGAGCCGGACTGTGTTCCAGATCGTCCGCTTGCCGGCGAACCCGATCATCGCCCCCGGTTCGGCGAGCGTGATGTCGCCCTGCAGGGCCCAGCTCGCCGCCACCCCGCCCATCGTCGGGTTGGTCAGGATCGAGACGTAGAGGCCGCCGGCCGAGTCGTACCGGGCGAGGGCCGCCGACACCTTCGCCATCTGCATCAGCGAAAGGATGCCTTCCTGCATCCGGGCCCCGCCGCCGGACCCGCTGACGAAGATCAGGGGGAGCCGCAGGTCCGTCGCCCGCTCGGCGGCCCGGGTCAGCTTCTCCCCGACGACCGACCCCATGCTCCCGGCCATGAAGTTGAAATCGGTGATCCCGAGGACGACCGGCCGGCCGCGGACGAACCCCTTCCCGCACACCGCCGCGTCCCGCGACCCGGTCTTCGCCTGCTCCTCCTCGATCCGCTGGGAATACGGGATGCGGTCGACGAACTCGAGCGGGTCGCGCGGCGCGAGCTCGGCGTCCCACTCTTCGAAGCTGTCGGTGTCGAGCAGCTGGGCGACGCGGTCCCGGACCGGGACGATGAAATGGTGGTCGCACTCCGGGCAGACGTGCAGCCGGGCCTCGACTTCCTTCTTATAGACCGTGGCCTTGCAGTTCGGGCAGCGGATCCACAGCCCTTCCGGCACGCCCCGCTTCGGCCGCTCCGCCATGACGTCCACCTCGGAACCCCCGGCGCGTTCGGTGTATAAGAATCGTGGGCGAGAATGCAATCAAGAACAAACCAACTCTTACAACCGGGCGGCCCGCGCGGCCTATTCCCACTTCCGCCCTGGGCTACACACGGCCGCCGCTCCGCGGCTCCCCGAACCTGTTCCTGATCTAGCTCCGGAGGGGCATTCGTTCTTGGCCCTGGGCGGGAACGACCGGAACGTTACTTGTCGTCGATCTGGGCGAGGGACAGGAACGGCTTCCCCTCGACGTAGGCGAGGAACGCCCCGCCGCCGGTCGAGACGTGGGTCATCTTCGAGTCGTACCCGAACTGCTCGACCGCCTCGGCCGTCTCCCCGCCGCCGACCACGGTCACCGCGCCGCTCTCCGCCATCGCCTCGGCAATCCCCCTCGTCCCGGCGCTGAACGCGGGCTTCTCGAACCACCCGACCGGGCCGTTCCAGATCACCGTCGCGCATTGACGGATCTTGTTGGCGTAATGGGCGAGGGTTTTCGGCCCGATGTCCACCCCCTCGAACCCGACGGGGATCGGCCCCTCGAATACCTGCGTCGTGTTCAAATCATCGGTCTTCGCGCAGACGTAGTCGACCGGGAGCGTGATCTTCATGTCAACGTGCGGGAGGAGTTTCCGGGCGTGCTCGACCTCCGCGTCGTCGACCCGCGTGCTCCCGACCGAAACCCCCTTCGCCTTCAGGAAGGTGTACGTCATCTTCCCGCCGATCAGCAGGTGGTCCACCTTGGCGAGCAGGGCGTTGATGAAGTTGATCTTGTCCGACACCTTGGCCCCGCCCATGATCCCGAGGAGCGGGCGTTTCGGGTTCGTCATCAGGGAGTCGATGACTTCCAGCTCCCGGGCCACGAGCAGCCCGACCGCCCGGGGCTTGCCGGCCGCCTTCATGGTTGCCGGGACGGCCACCATGCTCGCGTCGTTGTCGTTGTGACAGGAGCCGAAGGCGTCGTTCACGTAGGCGTCGCCGAGGGCCGCGATCGCGGCGGCGAATCCCGCGTCGTTTTTCTGCTCGCGGGGGTCGAACCGGAGGTTCTCGAGGACCACCACGTCGCCCGGCTTCATGGCCTTCACGGCCGCATCGACCGCCGGCCCGACCACCTCATCGGCGGCCTTTTTCACCGGCCGTCCGACCAGCTCGCCGAACCGGGCGGCGACCTTGTCCATCGTCAGGACCTTCCGCTCCTCGGGGGTGGCCTTCTCCGGCCGCCCGAGGTGGCTCATGGCGATCACCGCGGCCCCGGCGTCGAGCAATTTCTGCACCGTCGGCAGCGCGCCCCGGATGCGGCGGTCGTTCTTCACGTCCCCGGTCTTCTTGTCGAGCGGAACGTTGAAATCGACGCGGACCAGGACCTTCTTCCCCTTCAGGTCGCCGAGGTCGTCGATCGTCTTCTTCGCCATCGAAGGTCCTCAAAGAAGCTCACGCAAAGACGCAGAGTCGCCAAGTTGCCGGCGGGCCGCCACGGAGGGCGGCCCCTACGAATCCTGGTCCTTTAGGGGCCGCCCTCCGCGGCGGCCCGTGCCACGCTTTGCGTGAAACCGCATTCACGCCTTCGAAATCATGTACTTCAGCAGGTCGACGCACCGGTTGCTGTAACCCCACTCGTTGTCGTACCAGCTGATCAGCTTGAAGAACCGGTGGTTCAGTTCGATCCCGCTGCCGGCGTCGTAGATGCTCGAGTGGGCGTCGTGGATGAAGTCGGTCGACACCACCTCGTCGGCGGTGTAGGCGAGGATGCCCTTGAGGTAGGTCTCGCTCGCCTTCTTCATCGCGGCGGAGATCTCCTTGTAGCTCGTCTCCTTCACCGTCTTCACGGTCAGGTCGACGACGGACACCGTTGGGGTGGGCACCCGGAAGGACATCCCGGTGATCTTGCCCTTCACCTCGGGGATGGCCAGCCCGACCGCCCGGGCGGCCCCGGTGGTGCTCGGGATGATGTTAATCGCCGCGGCCCGCCCGCCCTTCCAGTCCTTCTTGCTCGGGCCGTCCACCGTCTTCTGCGTCGCGGTGTAGCTGTGGACGGTGGTCATCAGCCCTTCCTCGATCCCGAACCCCTCCTTGAGGAGCACATGGACGACCGGGGCGAGGCAGTTCGTCGTGCAGCTAGCGTTGGAGATGATGTTGTGCCGGGCGGGGTCGTACTTGTCGTGGTTGACGCCCATCACGATGGTGATGTCTTCTTCCTTGGCGGGGGCGGAGATGATCACCTTCTTGGCCCCGGCGGTGATGTGCCCCCTGGCCTTCGCCGCTTCGGTGAACAGGCCGGTGCTCTCGATCACGTAGTCCACCCCGAGGTCTTTCCACGGGAGGGCCTGCGGGCCTTCCTTGACCGCGAGGCACTTGATCGCGTGCCCGTTCACCACCAGGACGTCGTCCTCGGCCACCGACAGGGAGGACTTCTGGCTGACCACCTCGCCGTTGAACTTGCCCTGGGTGGAATCGTACTTGACCAGGTACGCGAGGTTGTCCGCCGGGACGAGGTCGTTGACCGCGACCACGTCCAGCTGCTTGCCGAGCAGCCCCTGTTCGACGAGAGCGCGGAACACCAGCCGCCCGATCCGCCCGAACCCGTTGATCCCGACCTTCACAGCTGCCATCTGTGGGAATCTCCCCTGCAAGGACCGGCAGGCCGCCACCAACGGGCGCGACACGCGCGGTCATTCGCTGGTAACAGTACGAGAGGGGGCGCCGGTTTCCAGCCCCGCCCGCCCGACCGGGCCGCCGGAATCTTTTTCCCCGTTCGCCCACTCCAACCAGGAATCCTCACCGGCTCCGGGCTGTCTAATCTGGTGTACCCGGCAGCGCCTCTCTTGCCCGCCGGACGTGTTACACCGAGGAGTTATCAAGTGACCGAGCACGATCCTGTTGTTGTCGAACCGATCACCCCCCACACCCCGGAACCCGAGACGCCTTCCCCGGGCCCCCAATCGGTCCAGCCACCGCCTGCGGCGGAGGCGCCGTCCCACCCGGTCGACCCGGTCAGGGCCGCGGCCGGCCGGCTCGGCGGGCAGCGGGTCCACGAACTCGTCCGTCTCGGTCTGGAGTACGAGCGGGAACACGGCCTGAAGGCCGGCCGCCAGCGGCAGAAGCAGCTGATTCAGCTCGGCCGCCGGTACGAGCAGGAACACGGTCTGGCGGCGTCGAAGCCCCGCCGCCGGAAGAAAGGCGACGTGTGGAAGGAGTTCCTCGCGGCGCTGGCGCGCGTCGTCAAGCCGGCCCACCGCCGTGCCCTGGAACATCTAGTCGCATCTGTGCAGCCGGCACATCCAGTGGAAGGGTGAGGAATAACTGTCCTTGGCCGGTAGGCAGGGCGTCGAAAACACAAGCGGCCGACGGGATAGTCCGATCTCCCCGCCGGCCGCCGCGTTCAGGAATCCAGCCGGTCAGAACCGAATCCCGGTGGTGAGCAGGACATCGATGTACGAGACGTCTCCCTTCAGCGGGGGGACGATGTTCAGCCACTCGTACCCGATCTGGGACCGAATCCCGCCGAACCAGATCACCCCGCCGATCGGAACCTCGACGTTCGCGTGACCCGCGAGGAAGATCCCCTCGAACACTTTTTGCCGCCGGGCATACAACCTCGGGTCGTTGTTGGGCACCACGTCGACGTGAGCGGTACCCCACTGCCCGCCGAGGTCCGCCCCGACTCGTAAGTTCCAGCCCGGTTCCGCCCCAGGTGCCCCCGACCCCCACAGGAACCATTCCCGGCCGAGGGCGTAGTTGAACGCCGTGCGGTGAAGGGCCCGGATCCGCGAGTTGATGAGCAGATCGGGCCGGGGCACGGAGATCGTGACCCCGGCGGCGTTGGTCGTTGTGAGCGCCGGCTGGCGGATGAACAGGTTGGTGAGGGCGGTGGACGATCCCCGGTTGTAGGTGTAGCCCAGCCCGAGGTCGACCACCCACGCGGCATCCCCGGCGGGGTTGAGGAATAGCGACCGACCGCCCCCGGCCAACCCCCACCCGACGTCCAACCGGTCGAGGAACCGACCGCCGCCGATCAGGAAGTCCGGGCCGGTCCGGAGGTAAAGTTCATAGGCGACCTGACCGTGACGGCCCATCGGCCCGCAGCACCCCGGGCCGTCGGTGAACCACGGACTGGCGTAAGCACCCGGCGGCAGCCCCGGGGCCCCCGGCGGCCCCTGCGGGGAGGTCAGCGCGCCGACCGGATCGCTCGTCGCGCCGGGCGGGAGCGGCGCCGTTAGCCTCTCCAGGCTGGAGGCCGCCGGTGGCTGGCCCGCCGGGCTCTCGGCAGCCGTCCGCCACGGCGACGGGTACGGCGGCATTGTCGCGTACTGCCCCGCGGCCGCTCCCCCGGGTGGGGAGTACGGGGGCATCACGTACTGTCCCGCAGCTGGCCCGGCGGTTACGATCGCCACCAGCACCACACCGGGAAGGATTCGCGTGGTCGTCATGCGCCCCTCGCCCCTACCGCCCGCCAACCGGCGCAACGGCCTCGAACCGGTCTGATCCGTAGACTCACCAGTTGGAATCGGCCATCGACGGCGGGGACTTTAACGGTCCGACCGGTCGTAGCGGAAGAATCGAAGAATCCGGCTGATCGAGCGGGCCGGTAGGTCAGGCAAATCCGACAAGATTGGCAGTCCCGGTCGGTTGGCCCGCACCAGCCTGCGACTCCTGACCCTCCCGTTACCGCGCTTTGGCCCCGGCAAGCCGGTGCGGTATAAGGGAAAGGGCGAGATGGGCAAACCAGGAGCGGTAGCATGGACCCGATCGAAGTCCGGGACCTGGACGCGGCCCGGCGGTATCTGGTCGAAGGGCTCTGGCTTCAGCGGGCAGTCAAGCCGACGGCCGCGACCGTCCGCCCGAGCCTCGAATGGGCGATGGAGGTCGCGTCCGGCGGCCACCCACTCCCGCCCGTCGGGTTCGTCGCCGACGTCGGACACATCGCGTTCGGGGCCGACGCCGAACACCGGTTGAAGGAGGCCCTACACGTCCCCGGGTGGCCCCCGGCACTCGGCCGGATGTACGAAGACCATGTCCTCGGCAAGCTTTACGCCGACTGGACGTTCGAGCGGGCCAGCGACATCCTCCGGCAGTACCACGGGAAGGACCGGACGAAAGGGCTCGCCTACGTCTTCAACCAGATCCGCTCGCGGGCCGGGATCGGGGGCATATTGCTTCCCCCCGCCGTCATCCGGTCGCTCCTCGGTTCCAACCCGGACGAGGTGCTGGCGTCCGGATGGGACGGTCTGATGCGGGACGGCCCCAGCGAACTGCTCGTCCGCTTGTATGAAGATCTCATCTCGGCCGGCCGGCGGATGACCGAAGCCCTGGTCAGAGAGGACATCGAGGCGCTGGCGGACCGCTCCGCCCTCGGGGACATGGGCCAATACGTCGCGCTGCGGCAAATCCGCCAAACGACCGCCAAGCTCCTCGCGCAGCTCCCGGCCCGGCCGGTCCGCCCCCTCGTCGGCCGGAAGGAAGTCCCCACCCGGGTGCTGGACGAGGACCAGTACCCGGTCGGCGGGTACACCTCGATCTCGACGAAAGGGTCGATCGAAAGTCTGCTTCACTCCCAGCTCGCCTACATTGAAGACGCCGCGGACGAGCCCGACCTGTTCGACCTGAAGTACGCCCGGGATGAGCTCTTCTACTACTCCCGGGACGAGAACCAGTTCCTCCGCCACCGCCGGGCGTTCGTCTTCGTCCTGTTCCCGGACCTCGTCGCCGCGCGGTTCAAGGACGCCGAACTTCCGTGCCAGCGGATTGTGATGTTCCAGTCCCTCGTCCTCGCGCTGGTCGAGAAACTGACCGACTGGCTGAGTACCGATGCGATCCGGTTCGAGGTGTTGTTCGTACAGGACGGCGACAAGAAGCCGCTCGCCGAGGAGGCGACCCTGACGGAGCTCCTGCTCCACGAGCCGATCGCCCGGGGCGACGGGCTGGTCGCCCACCTCCCGGACCGGGCGGCGGCGGTCGCCCGCCTCGCCCGTCTCGCCCGGCAGGCCCAGGTCCACTGCCTGGCGGCTGCCGCCGAGCCGTTCGAGATGGACCTGGAAAACGTGGTAGTCTCCGAGCTGGTGGTGAACGGCCCCCGACCCCAGGTCGGGGAGGGCGACGGGGTTGTTGCGGAGCTGGAGGGCGAGGATGCGTTCGACGTGTGGCAGGAGACGGTCCTGCGGGTGCTCCAGTTGTGGGTTTAGTGTTCAGGATTAGTGTTTGGTGTTTGGTGTTTGGTGACGTCGCGGGCACCCTCCGCGGGGGCTGACGGCGACGGAGCGGCAATCGAGAACCATGTAGGGAAGAATCCACCCTCGATTTTGATCACAAGAGACCTCGATATTCGACTTTCCCAATTCAGATACCAGTTAACGAAACACGAAACACCAAACACAAAAAACACAAAACACCAACATGCGCTTCTTCGTCCTCGGTAACGACCAGAAGCCCCAGGTCCGGGAGGCGGCCGCCCGGCTCCGCCCCGTCCTCGAACACTTCGGCGAGATCGTCGTGTTCGACCTCCGGCAGGAGCAGGACCTGTCCCGGGTCGATGCGGACGTGGCGATCGTGTTGGGGGGGGACGGCTCGATCCTCCGGGCGGCCCGCCAGATGGGATACCGGCAGGTCCCGGTAATCGGCGTGAACCTCGGCACCCTCGGGTTCCTCGCCGACCTCTCGCCCGACGCACTCGTCGACGAACTGCCGGGTCTCCGCGCAGGGGACTACCGCGTGGCGGCGCACCTGATGTTCGAGTGCGACTTCCCCGTCTCGGGCGGGCGGCAGGTGGTCCTCGGGCTGAACGAGGTCGTCCTCCACGCCCTCTCCGCCGGCCACGTCACCGAGCTCGACCTGCTGATCGACGACGTCCCGGTGACGTCGTTCCGCGGCGACGGGCTGATCATCAGCACCCCGGTCGGGTCGACCGCCCACAGCCTCTCCGCGGGCGGCCCGATCCTGTCGCAGGAGCTGCCGGCGTTCGTCATCACCCCGATCTGCCCGCATACGCTCACTTACCGGCCGCTGGTCGACGCCGCGAGCAAGCAGTACACCATCCGCGTCCGCCGGCCGGAGGGGGCAGCTCTCACCGCCGACGGGCAGTTCCTCGGACAGCTGCCGGGCGGGGAGACGGTGACGGTCCGCCGGGCCGGGGTGTCGTTTCTGCTGGTCAAGATCGCCGGGCGGACGTACTACCAGACGCTGAGGGATAAGCTCCACTGGGGCACGCCGCCGAACTACCGGACCGAACCGCCGGCCGGCTGACGGCGTAGAACCTCGCGTACCCGCGCCGCGGAGTTTCACCGTCCTTCCGGACCCGCCGCATGTTCGACTCGTTGTTTTCCGATCCGATGCTCCTGGTGGCGGGGGTGATCCTCGCCGCCGTCCAGTTCGCCGCCGCCCTGCCCTGGCTCTGGGCGATCGACCCGAAGGGGTTCGAACGGGTCACCCGGAGCGGCAGCGCCCTCGCGGTCGTCGGCGGCGGGGTCCTCGCGGCCGGCGTCGCGATCGCCGCGTACATCGGGTACAAGGGCGAATCGGTCAATCTCCAGTGGAACGGCCAGTACGTCTACGGGGCCGCCCTCCACCTCCAGCTCCTGATCGACCTCTTCCTGCTGATGCCGGTCGTCCTCGTGGCCGTGTGGCCGAAGGGCGGGGCGGTCGCGCTGGCCGCCTACCGCGAGGGCTGGCGGCAGCCGATGTTCTGGCTCATCACGGTGTTCGCCATCGGGCTCACCTGGTTCTCGGTGATCATCCCGTACTTCACGTTCGGTGACGATTACAAGATGATGAAGCAGATCGGGTTCGACGTGATCATGATGGCGGCGAGCCTGTTCGGGGTGTTGGCCGCGAGCATGTCGATCAGTGAGGAGATCGAGGGCCGGACGGCCGTGACCCTGATGAGCAAGCCGGTGAACCGGCGGCAGTTCCTGGTCGGGAAATTCCTCGGCATCCTGATGGCCTGCCTGGCCATGTCTCTCGTCATCGGGTGGAACCTGAACTTCGCCCTCCGGGTCATGCCCGAGTTCGACAAGATCACCGAAGTGAACGACCCGATGCCGGAGCAGGCGGACAAGGCCATTGTCCCCTCGTTCGAAGCCGCCGTGCCGACGCCCGCCGGGCACGCGATCGCCCGGGGCACCGGCCGGTGGTTTTCCGACACGTTCGCCCACTCCCTCGGCATCCTGCTCGGGTTCGGGCAGGTCATGATCCTCGTGGCGATCGCCTCCGCCCTGGCCACCCGCATCCCGTTCGTCGTCAACCTCGTGTTGTGTCTGGTGATCTACTTCCTCGGCCACCTCGCGCCCGTGGTCGTCCGGATCACCGAGACGGCTGGGGGAGGCAGCGCGCCCGGAATGGGGCTGATCGGGTTCCTCGGTAAGCTCTTCGACGTGCTCCTCCCCGCGCTCGAGTTTTTCAACATGGGGCCGGCGATCATCCGGGAGAGCCCGCTCGACCTCTGGCAGTTCGGCTGGTACGTCCTGACGGTGTTCGGGTACGCGGTCCTCTACACCGCGATCGCCCTGCTGGTCGGGCTGCTCCTGTTCGAAGACCGAGACCTGGCCTGATTGTGAGGCCATTTCGGCTCCCGCCCGGACCTCTCCCGGCGGATTCGGGCGTGCCACCCGGCGTCCGGTCTGGTAGTCTCAAAACAGCCGCCGGCACCAGACCGGCGCCAACTCCCGTCGATCGTTCTCCGGGTTCACAGACCCGAGGGTCCCGTGGACGCCAACGCATTTAGCAGGCTCCGTAAAGACTTCCTGAGGTCCCCCGTCGAAGTCACCGGGGCGGCCGTCGGGTCCGTCGGGGCGGCCGTCGCGTACCTCCTCCTGCTCCTCCTCCTCTACCTGTTCGTCGACCTGTTGGTCTCGAAAGGTGAGATCCCGTCGTACGACCAGCTCCCGGCCGCGAAAAAGCAGGAGTTCGCCGCCGAGTGGGCCGCCCGCCCGGACGCCGACCGGGCGGACGCGGTCCGCCGGCTGGGGCTGACCAACCCGGAGGACGTGAAGCGGGTGGTCGGGGCCGAGCCGGGCCCGGCACCGACCCCGAAACAGTGGGACTGGCGGTGGCGGGCGGGAGTGTACCTCGCCCTCCGGGACCGGGTGGGGCCCGCGGCGGCGGACACCTTCCTGCCGGAGCCCCCCCACGAGGGCAGTGCCGACCCGGAGACCCGCCCCGGGCTCGGCATCCTCAGCCTCGTCGTCCGCGAGCGGAACCGGTGGACGGGGCACCTCCTGGGGTGGCTGGCGCGGTGGAACGAGTGGACGTGGCGCCCGGGGGCGGACGGGTCCGCGAACCGGCCGTACCTCACGGGGCTGTTCGTCCTCGCCTTCTGCATCGCGACGGTCCGCGGGGTCCTGATGAACGCGGTCGTGTACTTCGCGGCCAAGGCCACCCTCGAGTCGCTGACCCGGCTCCGCCGGGCGGTCTACTTCCACACCTACCGGCTCGGGTCGCTCGCCGTCCGGACCGCCGGCCCGGGCGAGGCGGCCGGACTCGTTACGCAAAAGGTCGATGAGGTCGGGGAGGCGCTCGAGGCCGTGCTGGTGGCGCCGTACCGCTACCCGCTCACCATCTTCCTCCTGCTCGGCCTCATCCTGCTGGTCCACTTCTGGCTGGCGGTCAGCTTCCTCGTGCTCGCGCTGGTCGTGTGGGTGATCGGCGGCCAGATCACGGCGTACTTCCGCCGGGAGGCCCGGACCGGGTCCCGGCAGGCGGAGGCGGCACTGGCCATGCTCCGGGAGAGCACCGGCCTGCTCCGGCTGGTGAAGTGCTTCCAGATGGAGCGGTTCAACCAGAACCGGGTGGAGCGGCAGCTGGCCGAGGTGGGGCGGGCGAACTGGCGGCGGCTCCGGGGGGACGCGCTGGCCCGCCCGCTGCTCGAGGCCGTGGCCCTGCTCGCCGGGGTGGCCCTCCTGTACCTCGCCGCCCACTCGGTCCTGGCCGGGGATTTCACCGTCGCGGGCCTGGTGGTGATGGCCGTCGCCCTGGTGTCCCTTGCCGCGCCGCTCGCCGGCTGGCTGGACGCCCGCCGTAAGATCCGACGGGGCCGGGAGGCGGCCGCGGCGATCTTCGAGTTCCTCGACCGGAAGGGGGAGGCGGCGGAGGCGGCGGACGCCGAGTTCCTGCCCGCCCTCACCACCCGACTGGAGTTCCGCCAGGTGACTCTCAAAGAGCCCGGGACGGGACGGTTCCTACTGGAAAACGTGACGTTCGCGGTCCCGGCCGGGAGCAAGGTCGCGGTCGTCGGCCCGGACCCGACCGAGAAGCACGCCCTGGTGTACCTCGTCCCCCGGTTCATGGACCCGACGAGCGGGGAAATCCGGATCGAGGACAAGAACATCCGGTGGGTGACGCACGAGTCACTCCGGGCCCAGGTCGCGCTCGTGATGCAGGACGACCTGGTGTTCGGCGACACGGTGGCGAACAACATCGGGTGTGGGGACCTGGCGTACAACCTCCCGCAGGTGATCGAGGCGGCCAAACTCGCCCACGCCCATCAGTTCATCGAGCGCCTGCCGTACGGGTACGAGACGGTGATCGGCGAGTACGGGCATTCCCTCCGCCCCGGCGAGCGGTTCCGGATCGCCCTCGCCCGGGCCCTGCTCCGGGACCCGAACGTCCTCATCATCGAGGAACCGACCGGGCCGATCGACGACGACACGCTGGCCCTCCTCGACGACACGCTCGAGCGGGTCGGGTACGGGCGGACGATCATCTTCCTCGCCCACCGGCTCTCGACCCTCCGCACGGTCAACCGCGTGTTCCTGCTCAAGAACGGGCACCTGGAGTCCGGGACCCACCACGACCTGTGGCAGAACAACGACCTCTACCGCCGGCTCCAGATCCTCGCCGACGCGACCCTGGAGACGACCGCCGCGGCCGCCCGGGAATGACTTTTGGGGCGGGTCGGACAAGGACTTCGCCCCGGTGGGCGCGAGGGGGCCGGCCGACAACCCGGGCGGGCCGACCGGCAGGAGAAGCCAGACCCATGAAACCGATGCCCAACAGCCTGGGGTGGGAGTTGTCGGCCGCGCTCGAAGCGGCCGAGCGGGCGGGCGAGCTGATCCGCCGGGAATACGAATCGTTCGTCGCCATCCCGGACGCCCCGGCCAGCATCAGCACACACGTCGACCGGGCGTCACAAGAGCTGATCCTCGACCACCTCCACGGCCGGTTCCCGAAGGACGCCCTGTGCGCGGAGGAGAAGACACAGGCGCTCGAAGGCGTATCGCAAACCGGGGCCCGGGTGTGGGTGGTGGACCCGATCGACGGCACCCGCGGGTTCGCGCGGAAGACCGGCCAATTCTCGGTCATGATCGGCCTGCTCGTCCACGGCCGGGCGGTGTTGGGGGTGGTCCTGGAGCCGGCGATCGACCGGTGTACCTATGCGTGGGCCGGCGGGGGGTGTTGGACGAAGATGGGGGACGGGACCTCGATCCTGTGTTCCGTGTCGGGCCGAAAGTCCCTTTCCGGGTGTGTCCTCACCCAGAGCTGGTCCAGGCCCGGGCAGGCGACGAAGCCGGTCCAGGCCCTCGGCCCGAACCGGGTGATCGAGACGTATTCCGGCGGCGTGAAGCTGGCGATGGTCGCCCGCGGGGAGGCGGACGTTTACGCGAACACGTACGAGAAGTTCTTCGACTGGGATGTGTGCGCGGGGCACATCCTGGTCACCGAGGCCGGGGGACAGGTCACCGACCTGACGGGTAACCCCGTCGCGTACCAGGCCCCGGACTTCGGCCAGACCCGGGGGCTCCTCGCCACGAACGGCCACATCCACGACGCGGCGGTGACCCGGCTCGCCTTGTAGGGGCGTCGGGTGTGGGGGCAAGTTTCCAACTTGCCCGCGCCCCACGTCCCCGCGTCGATAGGCCGAATCCGTCGGGCCGGGCCACCCCGGGCAAGTTGGAAACTTGCCCCCACGTCACCACCGGGCACCCGTATCACGGCCGAACGTCGAGACAGATGAGCTTGTCTGCCCCCCGGAGGTAGAGCCGACCGTCCACGAGGACCGGTAGCGTCCAGTTCTGTGCCCCCCCGAAGCCCGTCGGGACCTTTGCCACCATCCGGAACTCGTCCGGCGTGGCATCGGCCAGGATCAGGTCGCCGGTCTCGGTCAGGATGATCAGGTGGTCGCGGGCGAGGATCAGCGAGCCCTTCTTCACCTCCTTCGCGTCCCACCCTTCGACCTCCCTCCCGTCCACGTAGTTCAGGCAGATCAGGCGGCCCTGTTCGGTGTCGAAGCCGTACAGGTACTTGCCCGATGCCACGGGGGTGGAGAAGTGGGAGCGGAGCGGTTTGTTCCGCCGCTGGTAGACCACTTCGAGTTTCACCCGCTCCCCGTCGGGCTTGACCCGCAGGAGTGCGCAGCCCTGGTTGTAAGCCGCGGAGATGAAGACGTAATCGTCGAGGACGACAGGGGTGGCGATGTTCGCGTTGTAACTGGTGCCCCACTCGAACGACCCCATCAACAGCCCGTCGGCGCGGAGACACAGGAGCGAATCCCCGGTCAGGGCGAAAACGGTCCGGACGCCGTGGACCGTCGCGGCCACGGGCGAGCTGTACCCGGCCGGGTTCGCCCCGAACTTCCACTTCAGGGCCCCGGTCGCCTTGTCGAAAGCGGCCACCGTCCCGTCGCGCCCCCCCGGTTGCACGATCACCTGGTCCCCGTCGACGAGCGGCGAGCAGGCGTACCCCCACTGGGGAACGCGAGCCTGGAACTCCCGGGGCAAATCGTGCCGCCACAATTCCTTCGCCGCCCCACCAGGCGCGTCGGGGCTTTCAAGACACAGGAAGGCACCCGCCGCCCCGACCGCGTACACCCGCTTCCCTTCGACCGTGGGCACGGCCCGCGGGCCGATCCCGTAGCCGATGTCCTTATAGTTCGCCGGATAGGGATGCTGCCAGACGGTGTGTCCGGTGGCAGCGTCGAGGCACAACACCCGCTCGTCGCCGCCGCTTCTGTCCTGCGTGTACACACGCCCCCCGACCACCGCCATCGACGAGAACCCGCCGCCACACGGTACGGACCAGATTTCTTTCGGCGGGCGCTTGTCCCAGTCGGTCCGGAAGGGGCCGGCGGGTGCCCGGCCGTCGCGCAGCGGGCCGAACCACTGCGGCCATTCGGCCGACGAATTCGCGGGCGGTGACACCTGTGGAGGCGCGTCGCGCAACCGGGCCATCTCCTCGGTGTTCTCGCTGTCCTTGACGAACCATTTCTGCACGACACCGGAGCGGTACACCAGATACCCGCCCGCAGCCAGCACGACGGCAACCCCGGCCGCCAGGAAGAGACGGCGGGCGGACCGACGTCGTGCTTTGTCGGGCGGGAATGTCATCGGGTGTACCGGAGAGGGTGTGTCGGGAGGTCAACCGGCGGCGACGGCCGCGAGCGCCTCCCGCGCGGCGGCGACGGTCTGCGTCACGTGGTCGTCCGTCATGGCGGCCGAGAGGAACGCGGCCTCGAACTGACTACACGGGAGGTAGACCCCGCGGTCCATCATCTCCCAGAAAAACTTGCCGAATCGTTTGGTATCGCTCGTCCGGGCCGAGTCGAGGTCGGTGACAGGGGTGGCGGTGAAGAACAGCGTCCACATGCTGCCGACCCGGTTGAGCCGGAACGGTACGCCGGCCCCGGTTGCCGCCCGGGTAATCCCGGCTTCCAGGTCCGCTCCCATGCGGTCGAGCCGCTCGTAGGGCGGGTGTGCCTTCAGTTCTTTGAGGGTGGCAATCCCGGCGGCCATCGCGACGGGATTGCCCGAAAGCGTCCCGGCCTGGAAAACGGGCCCGGCGGGCATCACCTTCTTCATCACGTCGGCCCGCCCGCCGTACGCCCCGACCGGGTATCCGCCGCCGATGATCTTCCCCAGCGTGGTGAGGTCGGGGGTGTCTCCCAGCACCTCCTGGGCACCGCCATAAGCGAGCCGGAATCCTGTCATCACCTCGTCGTAAATGAGCAGGGCGCCGTACCGGTGGGTCAGGGCGCGGAGCTCCTTCCGGAACTCTTCGCCGGGCGGGACGAGGCCCATGTTCCCGACGACGGGTTCGAGGATGACCGCGGCGATCCGGTCGCCGTTCGCCCGGAAGACGTCGCGGAGGGCGGTCGTGTCGTTGTAGCGCAGCACGAGCGTGTCGTCGGTACACCCTTTCGGCACGCCCGGGCTGTTCGGGACCCCGTGCGTCAGGGCGCTCGACCCGGCCGACACGAGCAGGGCGTCCACGTGCCCGTGGTAGCACCCGGCGAACTTGATAACGAGGTCGCGGCCGGTGTACCCGCGGGCCAGCCGCAGGGCGCTCATCGTCGCTTCCGTCCCGCTCGACACGAATCGGACCATTTCCACCGACGGGATCGCCTGGACGACGAGCTCGGCGAGCTCCGTCTCCGGTTCGGACGGCGCGCCGTAGCTCGACCCGTTCCGCACCGCGGCGATCGTCGCTTCGACCACCGCCGGGTGGGCGTGGCCGAGGATCATCGGCCCCCACGACCCGACGAAGTCGAGGTAGCGGTTGCCGTCGACGTCATGGAGGTACGGCCCGGCCGCCCGGGCGATGACGATCGGGCTCCCGCCGACCGCCCCGAACGCCCGCGCCGGGCTATTCACCCCCCCGGGCGTAACCTGACAAGCCCGCGCGTAGGCCGCAGCGCTCTTCGACCGGTTCACAGAGCAGACTCCCTTGGTGTCCCGACAACTCCCGGCACGGCGCGACCCCGCCACGCCGAACGGTCACGCCTGCTTCTTCGCCTCGTCCAGTACCTGTTTCGCACGGCCGACCGCGTCCACGACGGCCTTGTCGGTCTCCTCTTCGTACAGCTCGATAATCTCCCGGCACAGGCCGCGGAGGGCGATCCATTCCCGGCGTTCGGCGGTCGAGGCCTTGAGCTCTTTGAGCCGCTTCTCCGCGGCGTCCACCTGCCCGCGGACGAGGTCGATCCGTTTCGGCAGGGCGTTCTCCCCGGCGTCCTTGGGGACCGCGACCCGGTGTTCGTTGGCGAGCAGATACCACTCCCTCTGCTCGGGGTCTTTCTCGGTCTGGGCGGCGAGCGTCTCCCACAACCGCCCGGCCTTCTCCGCGTCCTTGAACATCTCCAGCCGGCGGGCCTTGGTCGCGAGCGATTCGGGGCTGGTCGGGTCGAAGGTCGTCGCCTTCTCGTAGTTGCGGTTGCCGGCGATCGTCGTCTCGACCTTCGCCCCGGCTGCCCGGGCGTTTTTAATGTCCCCGATGCGGTCGTCGGCGAGCCACCCCCAGCGGGCCCGGGGCAACTTGTCCGATTCGAGCGTGTACGGAACTTTCCCCTCTTCCTGGAACTTCCCCTTCACCTTCTCCCACAGGTTCATGGCGTCCGCCAGACGGCCGTCCTTCTCCGCCTGGATGGCCCCCATCGCCCAGTTGTAGGCCTCGGGGTCGTCGCCTTCCGGATCGCCGCGCATCTTCGCGTTGGCGAACCGCTTCTCCAGTTGCCCCTCGCGTTCGCGCACCTTGCCCCTGCGGTAGACCTCGGCCGCCTTGTCGGTCATCTCGCCGGGCCTGGTCCCGTACTTCTCGAGGTACGTCTCGGCGGCCGCCAACTTTTCCGCGGGAGTCTTCGCGGCCTCGATCGCGGCCGACAGTTTCTCGGCCGAGGGGGGCCGGAGGCCGAGATAGACCGCGACCACCAGCCCCGCGAGAAGGAGGAGGATCCCGGTCGCCTTGACCCACTTTTTCTCGCGCCAGGGGACGGCGGCGGGCTTCTTCTTTTTCTTCTTCTTGACCCCCTTCAGCGCCCGGGCGGCATCCCGGTCGGACTCGTCGATCGGGCCCGCCTCGGTGCCCCGGGGCCGGTCCGCCCGCCGGGCGGACGCGACGTCCAGGCCGGCGCTCTTGCGGGCGAACGCATCCTCCTCGACCTCCAGGAGCATCCGCCCGACCCAGGCAGCGTCGATCGGGCGGGCGTCCTTGTCTTTCTCCAGCAGTTGAAGGATGAGTGCTTCGAATTTCGGCGGCAGGTCCTGGATGATCTTGCCGATCCGCGGGGGCTTCTCATTCACGTGCTTCAGGAACATGTCCACCGTCGAGTCCGCGGTGAACGGCTTTCGGCCGGTGAGCAGTTCGAAGAGCACGATCCCCAGGGAGTACAGGTCGGACTTGTTCGTCAGGTTCCTGTCCCCCTTGCACTGCTCCGGGGACATGTACGCCGCGGTGCCGATCGTGCTGTTCGCGCCCGTGAGCGCGGTGACGTCGGTGTCCTTTGCGATCCCGAAATCGGTCAGCTTGAGGGTGCCTTCCCGGGTGATCATGAGGTTCGACGGCTTCAGGTCGCGGTGGATGATCCCCTGGTCGTGGGCGTGCTGGAGGGCCTCGCACAGCTGCTTGCCGTAACTGGTCACCTCCTCCCAGCTGAGGCGGCCGCGGCGGCCCAGGACCCGGTCGAGGGCCTCGCCGTCGATGAATTCCATCGCGATGAACGGGGTTTTCCGCCAGTGCCCGGTGGCGATGAGACGGACGATGTGCGGGTGGCGCAGCTGCTTGAGGATGGTTGCTTCCCGGTCGAACCGGGCCATCGCGCCTTCGTTCCCCAACAGGCCGAGGGCGACCACTTTCAAAGCGATCGGGACGACCTTCTCGCCCTTGTTGAACTTGGCCCGATAAACCGTGCCCATCGCCCCACTGCCGAGCTCCTTCTCGATCTCGAACGGGCCGATTTGCTGACCGACCAGCATGACCCACCCCCCGCGAGTAAATACCGTTCGGCACATTGTAACCGGTCCGGGCCGTGAATCCCGCCGGATTCCTTGCGGGTATCACACCGAGCGCGGGCCGAAAACCGCAAACGAGGAACCCCCCGCCCACGTCAACCGATGAGCGGGCTCGACCGAACCCAGGTTGGCACGGCTCACCTCTCTCAGGCGGTCGGCAGGCGCGCGATCGCGAGCGGTCTCGGAGGCCCGAGATCGACAGTGAGACGGATAGAGCAACAGCCGGACAACGCTGCCCACGTAACCGGTTGTAACACCACCCGAAACCCGTTCGCGGGCGGTCGTGGGAGCGTCTACAATACAGAGCTAGTCGAGAGGGGACGGGCCAACCGGCCAGTCCGCTGTTCCCCGGAGAACGCGAATGCCCGCGGTACTCACCGAAAAGAAGAACCCGGCCGCGAAGTACGAATCCGCGGTGGACGAGCAGATCGCCCAGGCGACCAGCCGGATCCGGGTCCACGACCTGGCCTTCGGCGGCCTTCTCCTCTTCGCAATGGTCCTCGTCTACGCCACGGCGATGATCCTGCTCGACCGGTATCTCGTCCTCCCCGAGTGGGTACGCCAGCTGGCGCTGTTCGGCCTCCTCGCCGCCGCCGGCGCCACGGCCTACTGGGCGATCGTCCGCCCCCTCCGCCGGCGGGTGAACCCGCTCTACGCCGCCGTCCAGGTCGAGAAGACGATCGAGGACGCGAAGAACAGCGTGGCCGGGTACGTCGAAGCACAGGAGAAGGGGGACGTCCACCCCGCCGTCCGGGCCGCGATGAGCGCTCGGGCCGCGAAATCGGTCGACCGGGCGGACGTCAACCGGGCGGTCGACCACCGCAGCCTCCTCTACACCGGGGCAGTGGCGGTCGTGTTCATCCTCATGCTCGTCCTGTTATTCTTTGTCTTCCGCCCCGCCCAGTTCGCATCGCTCGTGGGCCGGACGTTCGCGCCGTTCTCGGCGGACCCGATCGCGAACCGCACCCAGCTCGCCCTGCTCGAGCCCACCGACGGAGACGTGACCATCACCGCCGGCCAGTCGGTAACGGTCAAGGTGCATGTCAGCGGGAAGAGTCCATCACCCGACAGGCCGGACCGGGTGCGGGTCCTGCTCCGTCACACCCAGGCCGCCGCGGAGTTCGAAGAAATCGCGATGGAGAAGGGCGAGAGCTCGCACGAATGGCAGGCCCGGGTTCCCGACTACCTCGTCCGGAACGGCTTCTGGTACAAGGTCGCGGGCGGAGACGCAGAGACGTCGGAGTACAGGGTCTCGGTCCGCTCGCTCCCGATATTCACGGAGTACGAGGTCAGCTACGACTACCCGGCGTACACGCGGCGGAAACCCGAACCGCCGACGGCAAGTCCGCACATCGAAGCCTACCGCGGGACGAAGGTGACGATGACCGCGCGGACGAACCGGGTCGTGAAAGACGGCCGGATGACGTTCGAGCCCCCGGGCCGCGACCCGGTCTTCGGGAAGCTCCCGGCCGATCGCCCGGACAGCCTCCAGTTCCAGTTTTATCTCACTGCGAGCGGCACCTACAAATTGCACTTCACCTCCACCGAAGGCGAGCGGAATGCGGACTCCAACTCGTTCACCATGAAGGTGATCGAAGACGAGGCCCCGAAGGTGGACGTGGTGAAACCGGAGGAGGACGAGGTCACAATTCCCGCGAACGGCCAGCTCGCGATCGACGGCCGCATCGGCGACGACTTCGGGATCGACAAGGTCACCCTGAAGCTCCGGCTACTGGGGCAGATCCCACGCCCTCTGGCGGACAGGCCGTACCACGACGGAAAGTCGTTCCGCCGCGACAAGGACGGCACCTGGCCGACGACCCTGGAGTACAAGGACTCGGTCGACCTCGCCCGGCTGAAAGACGCGGCCGGCCAGAAGGTCGAGCTCAAGGAAGGGATGATCGTCGAGTTCTGGCTGGAAGCGACCGACAACCGGACCAGGCCCGGCCCGACCGGCCCCGAGCCGGACCCGAACGTCGGGCGGTCCCGGGTGAAGAAGGTGCAGATCGCCCCGCCGGTCAATCCAGAGCAACAGGAAAAGCTCGACGCCCGGAAGCAGGAACGGCAGGCCGAGGAGGCGAAGCACGATCAGGCTCAGCAGCAACGGCTCGATAACGAGCAGCGGAACCCGCCGGACCAGAAGCCGAACCCAGGGCAGCCACAGCAGCCGCCGGAGGGGACCCAGGACCCGAACCAGCAACCCCCGGGCGCGAACCCCAATCCTCCGCCCATGAACCCGATGGGGATGCCCGACCCGGGGATGACGAAACCGCCCGGGAAGACCGAGCCGAAGACAGCTCAGGAACCGAAGACGGACCCGGACCAGCCCCCCATGAACCCCATGAAGGGAATGGGGGACCCCATGATGCCCCCCCCGGCCGGGATGCCGATGAGCGAACCCGGCAATAACGGAATGGGGGAACAGAACCCGATGGCCCCCCCGCCGGCTGATGCCGGAAGGAATCGGAAGCAGAACGAGACACAGGATCAGGCGAAGCGAGTGGAGGACGAGCTGAAAAAGGGTGCCGAGGGTGGTGGGGCGCCAAAGAGCGGCCCGCCGAAGGAGGGGGAACGGACCAACGCGGGCGAGGCCAAGCCGCCGACACCGGGCGGGATGGAGCCGACCGATCCGCCGAAAGAAGGCCCAAAGCCGAGCGATCCGGCGAACCCCATGAATGCGGGGGCTTCAGCCGAATCGAAACCGGCCGGCAAGCAGGAGAAGCCGGAGGCGCCAGCTGACCCGAAGCCGGAGCCGGACATGATGGGTCAGCCGGGAGCCACGCCTCAGCCCGACCAAAAGAACAAGAACCCAGGCGAGGCGGCGGGAACCGACAAGGAAACGCCGAAGCCTCAGCAACCCGACGGTCCGCAGGAGGGCGCGGGCGGCGGGGCGACCAAGCCGGCGACAGAGCAGAAGACTCAGCCGGGGAATCCGACCGAGAACGCCGCCAAACCCAAGCCGATGCCGAAGAACGACCCGGGTATGGACAAGGAACCGGCCGGCAACCCGATGGGTGGGGCCCAGTCCGACACCACCCAGAAACCGCAGGGCGGAGCGGCCAAACCTCAGACGATGCCCGAGCCGGCGGGGACGAAACCGACCCCGAAGGAAGCGGACCCAATGGCGAGCGGTCCGGCGAGCGAGCCGAAGCCCGCCCCGCAGGACGGCGGCACCGGGAACCCGATGAGCCCGAAGGCAGGCTCACCGGACATCAAGCCCGACAAGTCGACCACCCCGATGGGTGCTGGCAACCCGGGCGGTTCGCCCGACAAGAGCATGGACAAGCCAAAGCCGGACCAGCAGCCCGTGGGCGGTGGCCAGGGCGAACAGGGGCCAAAGGGTTCGGGCGGCGAACAGCGGAAGCTCGATCCGAAGGAGGAGAAGGAGCTCAAGAACGCACTCAACGACCTGACGAGTAAGGACGAGCAGAAGCGGAAAGCCGCCCAGGACAAGCTCGATCAGATGATGGGCAGGCAGAACCGCAAGGACATCGAGGACATCGCCAAGGGTCTGAAATCGGACAACAAGCAGGAGCGCGACGCCGCCGAGAAGAAGCTCAACGACCTGAAAGATCAGATGCAGAAGGCCGGTCAGGAGCCAAAGAAAGGCGGAAATCCCGCCCAGCCTTCGAAGCCCGATCCCAAGGAAGTCGACAAGGCGCTCCAGGACCTGAAGAGCCCGGATCAACAGACCCGGGACGCGGCCAAGGAAAAGCTCGACAAAATGCTCGGCAAGGGGACCGGGCAGAAGGCCGAGGAGGACACGCAGAACCTTCAGTCCGACAACAAGCAGGAGCGCGAGGCCGCGCAGGACCGTCTAAACGACCTCAAAAACAAGGCCAACGACATGGCCAAGGCCGGCGGGACGGAGCCGAAGAAGGGGGCGAACGAGAACGCCACCGGCGGAACCCCCAAGGTCGATCCGAAGGAAGCCGAGAAGGCCCTGAACGATCTCGGCGACCCCGACCCGAAGAAGCGGGACGCGGCCAAGGCGAAACTCGACGAGATGTTCGGCAAGGGCGCCGGCCAGAAGGCCGAGGACCTCAAAAACGACCTGCAGTCGGACAACAAACAAACGCGCGAGGCGGCTCAGCAGAAGTTAAACGATCTCAAGAAGGAAGCCGAGAAGCGGGCGCAGAGCGGCGCCGGGGAGCCGAAGAAGGACCAGACCGATGCCGGCCGAAAGGTCGATCCGAAGGAGGTCGAGAAGGCTCTCGAAGACCTCAACGACGCCGACCCGAAGAAACGGGACGCGGCCAAGGCGAAACTCGACGAGATGCTCGGCAAGGGAGCTGGGCAAAAAGCCGAGGAGATGAACAAGAAGCTGAACTCGGGCAACCTCGACGAGGAAGGACGGGCTCGGAGGGAACGGGACGAGATGCTGAAGAAGGCTGAGGAGATGGCCAAGA
The DNA here is from genome assembly GCA_028288765.1 of Gemmataceae bacterium. Classification (GTDB taxonomy): domain Bacteria; phylum Planctomycetota; class Planctomycetia; order Gemmatales; family Gemmataceae; genus Urbifossiella. The sequence goes on from JAQGHQ010000013.1 coordinate 96,814, forward strand.
AGGGCCAGAACCCACCCCAGGGCAAGCAACCGACGCCCGAAGAGATCGACGACCTGACGAAGAAGGCGGGCGATCTCAACTCCAAGGACGAGGCCAAGCGGAAGGCCGCCGAGAAGGAGCTGGACCAGAAGCTCGGCGAGGAGAACCGCAAGAAACTTCAGGAGGCGATGAAGAACCAGTCCGGGCCCTCCGAGCAACAGGCCGAGGAGATGCGGAAGCAGCTGGAACAGATGGCCAAGAACCCGACCGGGGCCGGGAGCAACAAACCGGACGGCAACCGCATCCCGAAGGGCCCCCCTGGCTCGCAAGACACGAAGCTCAAGGAGGCGATGAAGGAAGACGCCCGGAACCGGGCGAAGTCCGCGGAGCTGCAGCTGGAGACGTTCGAGAAGAACAAGGACAACAAGGATCTGCTCGATCGGCTCGGGTGGGATCGTGACAAGTACGGGAAGTTCCTAAAGTTATGGCAAGAAGAGGTTGCCCGCCTGAAGCAGGAAGCGGACGAAGCCGAGAAGGCTCTCGCCGGCCCTGCTCCGACCGGTCCGCCGCCTGCGAACGTGAGCGGGGGCAGCAAGGTGGAATCACGGAACGAGGCATCCGGCTCGGCGACCGGTAGCGGCGCGGTCTTCGCCGCCCCCGGGTTGACTGGGGCGATGAAGAACTTCCAAGATGGGGCTGCGAGGCTCCAGGGGGGGAAGAAGCAACCATAAGGACCGGCCGACAAAGCCAATCGTAGGGCCGGCTGTGCCGGCCACTTGTTGATTACCAGTCAACAATTGCGGCCGGCACAGCCGGCCCTACAAGACTTGTGCCTGGGCGGCTTGAACCCGGGAACTCTCGAACTCGGTGGGTCGTGTCGAGGGCCGCTCGGGGGTCATTTCTGCGGAACGAACCCGATCTACACAATTCCTTCACAGAAATGTGAGCCTGCGCAGCGTCAGCCGTTCGTTCACACCGACCGGCAAACCCCCGGGTGGTTGGCTGGAAAAAGGCTTTGGTGACTGACAAACCCTGCCAAGAATGGCACTTCCGTGCCTGAATGCTATACAGTTTCGGTCTTTGTATCGCCCGACTTATTTTGCCCTGTGCTCAGCAATGCGGCCCGTCCGATCGTGCGAGGGCGCGTCATGAGCGGGAAGACTT
>JAQGHQ010000583.1 GCA_028288765.1 Gemmataceae bacterium
GTCGAGGCCCACCGCGATCAACACCGGTGGGCCTCGACGACTCGACCCACCCTACAAAGCCACGGCCATTTCAACAAATCATGGTGCGAGCAGAAGAGATGACCCCAGTCCGGGCGTTCGGAGCTCAGAAGGCACTCGAGTACACGACGTTACCGTCGTTGAGGGAATAGATGTTGTGCCGGTAAGAGTCAACTCGTTGAGGTTGGTGAGGGGTTCTGCCCCGCTAAGCCGGAGCCGACCCGCGCCCCCCGCCGAAACAACCGCACCTGCCAGGCTCGCCAGCATCGTTGAAAGCAATCCTTTCGGTCCCCGAGAGGTTGTTTCTGGGGTGCGAAGAAACGCCCGCTCGCGGAGCGAACGGACTACATTCACGAGAAGTAATCGACCGCGGTCTCCTTCTGCTTGTCGGTCACCGGCACCTTGGCGTCGGCCACCAGATCGTTCACCACCGCCACCGGGGTCCGTCGCCGCAGCCGGCTCTCGGGCTTGAGGATCAGCCGGTGGGTGAGCACCGGCTGGGCCATCTTCTTCACGTCGTCGGGTAGCACGAAATCCCGCCCGCCCACGGCCGCGAGGGCCTGGGCGGTCCGGAACAGGGCGATCGACGCCCGCGGGCTCCCGCCGAGCATCACGTCCTCGTGCTCCCGGCTGGCGTGGACCACCTCCAGAATGTACCGCTTCACCTTCTCGTCGACGTGAATGTCCCGGATCGCTTCCTGGCACGCGAGCACGTCGTCCGCCGCGACGACCGGCTTCAGGTCGTCAATGGGGTGTCCGTGCTGGAGGCGGGTCAGCATCTTGGCCTCTTCCTCGAACGTCGGGTACCCCAGGCTCAGGCGGATGAGGAAGCGGTCGAGCTGGGCCTCCGGGAGGGGAAAGGTGCCCTCCTGGTCGATCGGGTTCTGCGTGGCGATGACCAGGAAGGGCGGCTTGAGCACGTACGTCTGCCCGTCCACGCTCACCCGCCGTTCGGCCATCGCTTCGAGGAGCGCCGCCTGCGTCCGCGGGGTGGCCCGGTTGATCTCGTCGGCGAGGAGGGTCTGGGCGAACACCGGCCCGGGCCGGAACTCGAACTCGCCGAGCTTCTGGTTGAAGATCGAGACCCCGGTCACGTCGGACGGCAGGAGGTCGGGGGTACACTGGAGCCGCTTGAAGGTACACCCGACGCTCCGGGCCAGGGCGCGGGCGAACATGGTCTTCGCCACCCCCGGCACGTCTTCGAGCAGGATGTGCCCTTCGCAGAAATAAGCGGACACCGCCAGGGCGAGTTGTGACCGCTTGCCAATGATCACCTTCTCGATGTTCGCGATGAGCCGGCCGGCGGTCGCGGCCACGTCGATCTGACTCATGCCGGCCTTCCAGCTTTTTGTAGGGTGGGCACCGCCCACCGTTCGGCGGTGGTGGGCGGTGCCCACCCTACCGGAACTGACGGAGCAGTTGATCCGGGGATCATTCGGGGCCGAGCCGCCGCTCGCCGCGGTGGTTGGGGCGTGACGACCCGGTCGCGGACTGAGACAACATAGGCGCGAGTCTGCCCCCGGTGTACTTGGTTGACGCCGCCCGCCGCCACCCGTTCCGCCGGTTCGGCTTACGAGCCAGACTTCCTCAATCCGCAGGACATCCCCCGCGTCGGGAGGGCCGGCGTGATAACCTCTGTCTGTCCCCCTCCCCGGGAGGTCAGTCCGTGCAGGTCGGCCGCGGCTTGGCCCCGTCATTATCGCACTCCTGAGCTTCCCGGCTGGGAGCGACAAGGCAGCTGCGCCCACACCCGCCGACCCGACCTCCGCGTTCGGGGTGACCGGTCAAGAGCCCGGGCGAGAGTCGGTTTCTATACACATGTATAGTTAACGAGTTAACGAGAGTTAACCGCCGCCGGGTTGAGTCGCCCAAGGGGAGGCGCGCCGGTCGGAAGCCAGAAAATCTTAACCAATCTTAACCGTTCACCTCGGTCATCTTGCCGGAAGGCGTGTGTGGTTCGGGGGTTTGGAAGCGTTTTTGGGACGTGCGCAAATGGTCTCAGTCGGGTGGTTTGCCGCCCTATTCAGGGCGGCACGACCGTCATCGATTGGGGAAACGCACCACCCACTTGCGAGCCCGACCGGGTACACCCCATACCAATCCACTACATTCTCCCGACACCGTGGGCTTCCACCGTCTGTCCGGGTCGTAGCGGTGGCGCCAAACCATCACCCCCGGCGGGCCCAGGGGATTGGGTAAAGTACGCTGGACGGTGCCAGCTGCGCGGGTAGGATCGAGCGTGCCGTCCTTCCGGGCCTTCTCCGTCAGCGGCTCGCACCCATGATCCGCCTCCGCAACGTTTCACTCCGCACCAAGCTGTACGCCCTGGTGATCGGGTACACGGTGCTCATCACCGGCGGGCTGACCTTGGCCGTCATCCTGCTGAGGACCTACCGCGTCAATGGCCCGGTGTACGAGCAGATTGCCGAGAACATGGGGCTGCTGAACGACATCGACCCGCCGGCCATGAACCTGGGCCCGGCCTACTTGATGCTCCAGGAAATGGAAACCCTGAGCGACCAGAATGACGTCCGGGAGACGAAGGATAAGTACCGCACGTATGAGACCAAATACCACGACACCCGGGCCTACTGGATGGGCCGGCTGACGGACGGAGACATCAAACGGTTGCTCGACACCACCGCCCACCCGCCGGCCGCGGAGATGCTCCGGATCGCGAATGAGGAGTACCTGCCGCTCGTCGGGAAAGGGCCCGAGATCCAGAAAAAGGCGAGCGAGATCCTCCATACCAAAATCCGCCCGAAGTTCTACGAGCACCGCCGGGCGACCGCCCAGGTCGCCGATAAGGTCCGGGCGAAAACCGAAGCGGAAACGCGACAGGCGGCCGAGGACTCCAATTACTGGACCCGGGTGATGACGCTCGTCAGCATCGCCCTCGTCGTGGTGATGGGGGCGACCGGGTGGTGGGTGGCGGCTGGCGTCGTCCGGTCCGCCCGGGTCCTCAACGACCGGGTCCGCGAGATGGCGGGGGGCGCCGGGGATCTCACCGCCCGGGTCGAGGTGTCCGGGCACGACGAGATGGCCCAGCTCGCCACCGGCTTCAATGCGGTGATCGGCAAGATCCAGACGATCGTCGGGAAGGTCCGGGAGTCGAGCCTCCAGCTGCTCTCGGTCGCGTCGGAGATCGCGGCGACCGCCCGCCGGCAGGAACAGACCGTCCACGACCTCAGCGCGTCGGCCACCCAGGTGGCCGCGTCCGTGCGGGAGATCTCGGCCACCAGCCAGGACCTGGCCGGGACTATGACCGAGGTGAACCAGTCGGCAGCGCACACCGCCGACCTCGCCACCCGCGGCCGGGACAACACTACCCGGATGGCGGCCGAGATGAAACAGCTGGTCGATTCCACCGCCTCCGTCTCGGCCAAGCTTGGCATGATCCGGGAGAAGGCGGACCGGATCAACGCGGTGGTCACCACCATCACGAAGGTCGCGGACCAGACGAACCTGCTCTCGATCAACGCCGCGATCGAGGCCGAGAAGGCCGGGGAATACGGCCGCGGGTTCCTGGTCGTCGCGCGCGAGATCCGCCGCCTGGCGGACCAGACCGCCGTCGCCACCCTGGACATCGAGACGATGGTCCGCCAGATGCAAGACGCGGTCTCGGCCGGGGTCATGCAGATGGACAAGTTCGCCGACGAGGTGCGGTCCGGGGTCGGCCAGGTCACGACGATCAACCAGATGACCTACGAGATCATCACCGAGGTCCAGGGGTTGAGCGGGCGATTCCATCTGGTGACCGAAGGGATGAAGAACCAGGCGGAAGGCGCGAAGCAGATCAACGACGCGATGGGCCAGATCGCCGAAGGCGCCCGGCGGACCTCTCAGTCGGTGCAGGAGTTCGAGCGGGCGACCACGCACCTCCGCGGGTCGGTCGAAGGGCTCAACCAGGAAATCGCCCAGTTCAAGATTTGATCGCTGGCGAGACGACCGGGTCCGGAAATCGAGACCCGCGCGGCGGCGCACGTCCGATCCGCGAACCGGGCGGCTTCTTCTGTTATCCTGGTGTCGGAGCCCGTGCCGTTCGCCCGACGATCGCCGGTCAGGAAACCGGTATCACACATGGAACGGACACGTTGGCCGGTTCAGGTGCGAGGGACGACAGGAAGAACTTGGCTCTCCACAGTGAGAAGCAAGATCAACCTCACACGGTGCTTCCGGCGGCCCCGGTAATCCGGAACCCCGGACATCTTGAGTGCGTCTAACGAATTGACTCGCGCGAGGTCCGGTCATGCTTGCCCTCACATTCCAGGTCGGCACCGACCGGGTCGCGATCGACGTTCGGCGTGTCCGGGAAGTGGTCCCACGAGTCCAGCTCACCCCCTCATCCGGGCGGCCGGCGTGGGTGGCCGGGGTGTTTGTCTATCGCGGCCGGGTCGTACCGGTGGTAGACTTGCACCGACTCATCGGGGCCGGGGAATGTCCCCCGCATCTGAGTAGCCGGATCATCATCGTACCCTTTCCTGCCGGGTCCGATGAACTGGTCGGGCTGCTCGCCACGCAGGTGGCCGACATCCGGGATTTGCCGGTCCCGCCCGCCTCCACCCTCGCCGAGCCGCTGACCGGGCTCGGCCCGCCGATGGCCGACGGGACCGCGGTTCTCCGCATCCTCGACCCCGACCGCCTGCTGTCCGCCGCGGACCTTGCCCTGGTTGCTCCCTCCCCCGGAGCCGGACCGTGACACCCAGCCCAATTGAGTCCCTCGTCCGCGACCGGATCGGACTCGACCCGGCCTCGCTCGGGGCGGCCACCCTCCCGCGGGCCGTCGACGACCGGATGGGAGCCCGCGGATTGACCTCAGTTGATGCGTACGCCGGCCTTCTCACGACCGACCCGTCCGAATGGGCCGCCTTGCTCGGTGATCTGGTCGTTCCCGAGACCTGGTTCTTCCGCGGCGGCCGGGGGTTCTTCGACGCCCTCGCCCGGTGGGTCCGGGAGCGTGCCGCCGCGCGGCCGAAGGGGTGGCCGGTACGGGTCCTGAGCATCCCGTGCAGCACCGGTGAGGAACCGTACTCGTTGGCAATCGCGCTCGACGCGGAGGGGGTTTCATCGGCGGCCTGTCGGGTCGACGGGGTCGAACTTTCCCGCGATCATCTGCTCCGGGCCGTCGCCTCCCAGTACCCGGCCTTCTCATTCCGCGAGTCCGGCCCGGATCCCCGCCAGGGGTGCTTCCGCGAGGTCGAGCCCGGGAGGTGGGAGGTGCTGTCCCACATCCGCGAACGGATCCGGTTCCGGCCCGGAAACATCGTCGACCCGGACTTACTTTGCGACGAAGCGCCGTACGACCTGATCCTCTGCCGCAACCTGTTCATCTACCTGACGCCCGAGGGTCGGATGCGGGCGTTGGCGAACCTGGATCGGCTCCTCGCCCCGGACGGTCGGCTTTGCCTCACCCCGACCGAGGCCGACCGGTTGCCTTCAACGCGGTACGTCCCGGATGGGCCGGTCGCGCTCGCGGCATTTCGCCGGGCCGCGCCGGGCGGGATCGACCCGGGACCGCGGTCGGGAGTGATCCCGCTCTTGCGGCCCACCCAGCCCGGGTGCGGTGCGACCGAGCCCGCACCAGCCCCGCGGTCCGGTGTGCAGGCGATCCCCCACCGCGCGGGTCCCAGCCCCAAACCCGGATCGGGAGTGACCGCAGCCCTCACATCTCCCCGGTCTGCGTACGTCCGCGTCCCGCTTTCGGCCTCCCCGCCCAGGGAGGCATCGGGGCCGGATGCCCGACCTACTGCCTTCCCCCACCCGCCAGACCCTCTCCAGACTGGCCGGGCTCTGGCCGACGCCGGCCGACTGGAGGAAGCCCGGGCGGTATGCGAGGCGGCGACGGGCGGCCCGAGCCCGACCGCAAGCCTGTTCGCCCTGCTTGGGGTGATTCACCTCGCGGCCGGACGCTCCGACGACGCGGCCGAAGCCTTCAGGAAGGCCCTCTACCTCGACCCGAACCACGCGGACGGACTGACCCACATGATCGTCCTGTGCGAGCAGCGGGGCGATCGCGGGCAGGCGGCCGGGCTCCGCCGCCGGCTTGGCCGGCTCGACCGGGAGGTCCCGGCGTGACCCGATCTCGAATCCCCACCCAGTCCGACCCGCATGCACGGGCCGCCGCTCACGCGGTCGGAAGGTGCTGTCGACGGGTTGGGCATCTTGCGGGCGATGAAATACCAGTCCTCCGAGACCAGGGGTGCCGCCCCGCCGTCCCAAGGGCCGCGGTCGACGTCCACCAGCCGGCCGGTCGATGTTCTCCTGCGGGTTGCCTTGCTGATCGCATTCGAAGTCCGGGCTTCGGGTCCGGGGACAACGAACGAGGGAGGCGTGAATGAACGCCACTCCCGTATCCCGGCCGACACCGCTCCCGGTACTCGACACGTCCGACCCGTGCTGGCACCGGATCGGGGTGTGGGGCGACCGATCGTGTCCGGAGCTCCGGAAGGTCACCCACTGTCATAATTGCCCCGTGTTCGCCGCCGCCGGCCGGCGGTTCCTCGATGCCCCGCCGCCGCCCGGGTATCCGGCCGAATGGACGGAACGGCTGGCTATTCCGGAGGACGGGGTGGCCGGCGGGCTGCTCGGGGTACTCGTGTTCCGGCTCGCCGAAGAGTGGTTTGCCGTGCCGGTCGGGGTGCTGGTCGAGGTCACCCACCCGCGTGCCCCGCACCGGGTTCCACACCGGGGCGGACTCCTCGCGGGGCTCGTGAACATCCGAGGCGAATTGCACCTGTGCGTTCGGCTCGACCTACTCCTCGGGATCGACCTGCCCGCCCAACCGCGGGAGGGAAACCCGCGGCTGATTGTCGTCCGCCGCGACCTGGACGGGTGGGTGTTCTTGGCGGACGACGTGGATCAGGTCCACCGCGTCCCGGAGCGGGAACTCGTCCCGGCCCCGCCGACCCTATCCCGGGCCGCCTCCCGGTTGACCCGCGGGGTGTTCTCCCAGGACGGCCGGGCTGTCGGGCTGTTGGACGAGGACCGTCTGTTCCAGGCCCTCCGGGAGCGGGTCCGATGACCGGGATCGACCCGTCCATGTTCGAGCTGTTCCGGGAGGAAGCCCGGGCGCACGCGGGCGCTCTTTCCGGCGGGCTTGTGGAGCTGGAGGCCGATCCGACGAACCCCCAGCGGATCGAGCCGCTGATGCGGGCCGCCCACTCGCTCAAGGGGGCCGCCCGCATCGTCGGGATCGACCCGGCAGTCCGAATCGCCCACGGGATGGAAGACGCGCTGGTCGCCGCCCAGGCCGGCCGCCTCCGGATCACCTCCGCCCACATCGACATCCTGCTCCAGGGGGCCGACGCCCTTGCCGCGCTGGGCAGGCTCTCGGACGCCGGACTGATCTCCGACTGGGTCGCCGGCCACGACCCACTGGCGGCCAGGCTCGAGCCCGTCTTCCGCGCGATGGCCGAGGGGAAGCTCGCGGTCGCGCCGCAACCGGTATCGGCGATCGCCGGAGGCCAGCGGGAGCGTGAACAGGATATCCACCCCCGGTCTGGGGCGGAGAGTGTGTCCGACGGACGGGCTGATACCGATCCCTGGATCGGCCGCCTCCATCCCTCTTCTGCGACCACGCGGGGGCCGGAACCCCATCCTTCACCGGCCAGCATGATTGCCCAGGGGTTGTCCCCACCACCCGATTTTCCGCCCCCGCCTCCGCACGAAAGCATCGTCATCCCGGCCGAGCCGGTCCCACTGACCGGCGATCACGGGATGCTCGACCTATTCCGGGAGGAAGTCCGCTCACACCTTCTCGTCCTCGCATCGGGGATCGACGCGATCGCGACGGGCGGCGTGTCGCCCGGCGACAACTTGTTCGAAAGCCTACGTGAGATCCGCGGGTCGGCACGGGTCATGAAGTGTCCGCCCGTCGAGGCGGCGGCAGCTGCCACCGCCGAGTTCCTGACCGCCGTCCGGGAGTCTCGCGTCCCACTCACCCCGGCCGGGGTCGGGTGGCTCCGCTACACGACTTCCCTGCTAAGCGGGTTGATCGGGGTCTCGGAGGAGTCCTTCGTGGGGTGGCTCGACTCTGTTGCACCGGCTCTCGAACGGGCAGCAACCCAATTCCGGAATGTCGCGAGCGCGCCCAGACCCACCCCTCCACCGGCGGCGGGGGAACCGGCTCCGATGCCTCTCGTGTTCGCGCCGGAGCCGCCCGCGGCGCCCTTGGTATCCCCCGCCCCGCTGGGGAAGCCGGAGCTGCACCCGGAAGGGCCGGTGGTGACACCGGTGGTGCGATCCGGGGCGGGCGGTGAGGGCGTCGTGCGGGTCACCGCCCGGAGCCTGAACCGGCTGATGGGCCTCGCGGGAGAGTCGCTGGTCCAGGCTCGTTGGCTGCACCTGTTCTCGACCTCCCTGCTCAAACTGAAGAAGCAGCACGAACACCTTGCCGGAATGCTCGACGTGGCCTTTCAGGCGGCGGCCTCCGGTCAGCCTGACGACCAGATCGCCCAGGTCGTCGCGGATACCCGGCGGCACGCCGGCCTCTGCCGCGAACAGCTGGCAGACCAGGCGGCCGATTTCGACGACCACGCGGCCCGGGCGGAAGACCTGAACAGCCGGCTCTACCGGGAGGTGATCGCGAGCCGGATGCGGCCCTTTGCCGATTGCGCCCACGGAATGTCGCGGATGGTGCGGGACATGGCCCGGGCACTCGGGAAGCAGGCCCGGCTGGTGGTCGTCGGGGAGAACACCGACGTCGACCGGGACGTCCTGGAGAAACTGGAATCCCCGCTCACCCACCTGATCCGGAACGCCGTCGACCACGGGATCGAGGCCCCGGGCGAACGGACGGCGGGCGGGAAACCGGAGGCCGGGACGGTCCGGGTCGAGGCCCGCCACCGGGCCGGGATGCTGTCCGTGGCCGTCGCCGACGACGGCCGCGGTGTGGACCTGCCCCGGCTCCGACAGAAGGTCGTGGACCGCGGGCTGAGTGCGGCCGACCTCGTCCGCCAGATGTCCGACGCGGAGCTGCTCGAGTTCCTCTTCCTGCCGGGCTTCACGACCGCGGGCGGGGTGACCGAGTTCTCCGGCCGGGGGGTCGGTCTCGACGTGGTGCAGGACACCGTCCGCCGGATCGGGGGGAGCGTCCGCATCACCACCCGCCCGGGCGAGGGTACGACGTTCCAGCTGCAACTCCCGATCACCCTCTCGGTCATCCGGGCGGTGGTCGTCGACGTGGGGACCGAACCGTACGCCTTCCCGCACAACCGGATCGACCGGCTCCTCCGGGTCCCGCGGGCGACGGTCCGGTCCCTCGAACACCGCCAGTTCGCCGCGGTGGACGGGCAGAACGTCGGGCTCGTGCTGGCCGGCCAACTTCTCGACGTCCCGGCCGACCCGCCGAAAGGGGACGACATGCCGGTCGTCCTCTTGAGCGACGCCACCGGGGCCTACGGGCTGGTGGTGGACGCGATCCGGGGCGAACAGGACCTGGTCGTCAGGCCGCTCGACCCGCGGCTCGGAAAGGTGCCGAACCTGAGCGCGGCGGCGGTCCTGGATGACGGGGAACCCGTCCTGATCGTGGACGTGGAAGACCTCGTCCGGTCGATGGACCAGTTCATCCAGACGGGGTCTCTGCGGCGGTGCGAGGTGCGGGAGGCGGGCCCGACCCGGAAGAAACGGGTCCTCGTGGTCGACGATTCGATCACCGTCCGCGAGGTCGAGCGTCAGCTCCTGGCCCACCACGGGTACGAGGTGGCGGTGGCGGTCGACGGGATGGACGGGTGGAACCAGGTCCGGGCCGGCCGGTACGACCTGCTCGTGACGGACGTGGACATGCCCCGGATGACCGGGCTCCAGCTCGTCCAAGCGGTCCGCGCGGACGAGAAGTTCAGGAACCTCCCGGTCATCATCGTGTCGTACAAGGAGCGGGAGGAAGACCGGCTGCGCGGGCTCCAGGTCGGGGCGAACTCGTACCTGACCAAGAGCAGTTTCCACGACAACCGGTTCGTGCGGGCGGTGGAGGACCTGATCGGGTCCGCGTAGTGGTTCGTCATCAATCGTTGGTGGTCCGTCATCGGTCCCTCATCTCTCCTCATCCGTCCTTCTCCCCGTCTTCTCCTCCGGCCCGGGCGGAATCGCCCTTTTCGGCAGGGGGCGACAAGAGTTACAAACAAGGACAAGGCGAATGGCGAAGGGCTCATGACGTGCGTGTCGCGATCGTCAACGATCTGGCGCTGGCCCGGGAGGTACTCCGGCGGGTCGTACTGTCGGTGCCGGGGTATTCGGTCGCCTGGACGGCGGTCGACGGCGACGAGGCGGTCCGGAAAGCCGCCGCGGACCGGCCGGACGTGATCCTGATGGACCTCGTCATGCCCCGGATGGATGGGGCCGAGGCGACCCAGCAAATCATGCGGCAGTCGCCGTGCCCGGTCGTGGTCGTCACGGCGACCGTACCCGGCCACTTCGACCTCGTCTACCGGGCGGTGGGGGCCGGCGCGCTGGACGCGGTGGAGACACCGACCTTCGGCCCGGGCGGGTTGGTGGTCAACGGCGAACGGCTGGTCGGCCGCCTCTCCCAGCTCGACGCCGGACTCCGCGGGCTCCACGGGTCTGGCGTCTACCCCGCCCTGCCGGCACCAGCGTCCGCGGCCGAGCTCCCCCCCGTCGTCGCGATCGGGGTCTCGACCGGCGGGCCCAGCGCCCTGCTCGCCGTTCTCGGGTCACTGCCGGCCGATTTCCCCGCAGCCGTCCTGATCGCCCAGCACCTCGACGCGGAATTTATCCCGGGGCTGGCCGCCCGGCTCGGGGGGCAGTGCCAGCTCCCGGTCCGGACTGCCCGGGAAGGGGAATTTCCGGCCGCCGGAGTCGTGCTCCTCGCGGCGACGAACGACCATATCGAGCTCGGCCCGGATCGCCTCCTCCGGCACACCCCAATCCCGCGAACCGCACCCTACCGGCCGTCGGCAGACGTGCTGTTCACCAGCCTCGCCGCGCGATGTCCTCGTCCGGGGGTCGGTGTGGTCCTGACCGGGATGGGGACGGACGGGGCCGAGGGGTTGTTACGGCTCCGGCAAGCCGGGTGGCACACGATCGCCCAGGACGAGACGACGAGCGTTGTCTACGGGATGCCCCGGGCGGCGGCCGAGGCCCACGCCGCGGCGGAGGTGCTGCCCCTCCCGCTGATCGGCCCGGCGATCGTTGCCAAACTGCGGGCAAAGGTGCAATGACAGGGTCGCCGCCGGACCTCGCCGTTCGTCCGTCCGCGACGCATGGGTGCTGCCCGCTGCGGGTGTTCGTCTTCGAGCACCTCACGGCCCACGGTCTGGGTCGCGACCCGGCCGACCCGATTCACCCTATGTACCGCGAGGGGCGGGCGATGCGCGACGCCGCCGTCACGGACTTCGGGCGGGTGCCCGGGGTCGAAGTGTTCGCCTTTCCGGACGCGGACGTCCCCGTCGATTCCGACCGGTTTCACGACGCCGCGAGCGTCTCCGACTGGACCCTCGTCATCGCCCCGGAGTGCGATGACATCCTCACCTCCCTCGCCCGCGCCGTCGAGTCCTCCGGGAGCACCTTTCTCGGCCCGGTCGTGGAATCGGTCCGCCTGACATCCGACAAGTTCGCACTCGCGAACCACTGGCGCGAACACGGCATTCTGACCCCCGCCACGACCGGGCGGCACCCGACCGCGTGCGAGGCATTCCCGGTCGTCTGGAAACCGCGGGACGGAGCCGGTTCGACGGCAACATTCCTTCTGACCAACCCCTTCGATGTCGCCCGGGCAAAGGCACTGGCGGCCGGGGCCTTCGCGGGACCGATGATCCTCCAGGAGTTCATTCCCGGGCAGGCGGCGAGCGTCGCGTTTCTATGCGGGCCGGCCGGAAACATTCCCCTCCTCCCCACTTTGCAGCACCTCTCGGATGATGGACGATTCCATTATTCCGGCGGCGAGCTCCCGATCTCACCTCCGCTCGCCGAACGGGCCATCCTGCTCGGACGGCGGGCGATCGACTGCGTTCCGGGATTGAAAGGATACGTCGGGGTGGATCTCATACTGGGGGCCGAGGCGGATGGGTCCCGAGACTACGCGATCGAGATTAATCCAAGGTTAACAACATCTTACGTCGGGCTGCGAGCGATCGCCGACTTCAACCTCGCTGCCGCGATGCTCTTGCTCGCGGCCGGTGAATCGGCCCCGGCCGTGGCGTGGAAACCCGGCCGACTGCAATTCGCGCCGGACGGAGTTATCTTGCCAGTCGTTTAGGCTTCACAAATCAGAGTAGATCCCCCGGATTTTCGTCGGAATTTGGCTATCTTTTTCCGGGTCTGTCTCTATAATCCGGCTAATCGGTGGGGGCGGACCCGCCGGCGAGGAAGATTCCGAACGAGTCCAGGCGTACTTGGTCCGGTTAGTAACAGCGATCTGCTCTGTAGCCGTGCGACAGCCCTGAGCTCATCACGCTGGCCCATCCCGGTACGTCCGGCCTAACCCGTCACACGTCGTCCCCGTGAACCAACCAGACACCATATACGGAACCGACGGCGGCGGACGGTAATCGTTCGTCCATCATCCGGGCCGCCGCGACAGCGGCCAGTCCACGTTTGTGTTCCCGGATCGGCCTCGGCGGTCGCCCGGGAAGGGGTTCACATGGCCAGTAAGAATCTGTACGTCGGGAACCTCCCGTTCTCGACCACATCCTCCGACCTCGAACAGCTGTTCGGGCAGTATGGGACGGTGACCAAGGCGCAGGTGATCTCGGACCGGGAGACCGGCCGGAGCCGTGGGTTCGGGTTCGTGGAGATGAGCGACGGGGTTGAGGCAGCGATCGATGCGCTGAACAATGCCGAATTCCAGGGCCGGCGACTGACCGTGAACGAGGCCAAGCCCCGCGAGGAACGGCCCCGCGGCGGTGGTGGTGGGTACGGTGGCGGAGGGGGCGGCGGGTACGGCGGAGGTGGTGGCGGCGGGCCCCGCGGTGGTGGTGGGTACGGCGGCGGAGGTGGTGGCCGCAGCGGGTACGGAGACCGGTACTAGACCGAGACTTGCCAGGTTGAAATCACACACGGGCGATTCGCGCCCGTGTTTTTTCCATCTGGAGTGTGGCAATAACCATTGTCGGCCCTATTCACCCGGGCCTTCGAACCGTGGTTGGGGACCGTGCCGAAGAGTACCCACCCGCGAGCAAGTCTCCTTCTTTGGAAGACGCGGGGACGAGGTACGGAGCGACCCGTCCGTGTCAACCACGGGTCGGGTCTGTCTGCCTCTCCCAATCGGCGAGCAGGGCGACGACCCGGCACATCTCCGGTTCACCCTCCAGCGCGATCACATCGCCGGCGCGGTCCGTCCGGACACGCCCGCGGACCCCGCGGCGAGTAAGATAATCGAGGAGCCGAGGACCGAGAGGGGATGGAATGCGAATCTCTTCACGGTCCCGATTGACGACTGGGTGCATAGTAACCGACGTCATGTCTGCCCCGGGTAGAGGTGATGGGCGACAAGGCTGCCGAACTGATGGAGGATATCTTATACAGTGGTTGATTCCTTCCGCAACGAAAAAATCGAGCTCGTCAGATAAGGTGATACGATCGCCCGGTCCTGCTCCCCCCGGCCGCCCCGCGGGTTGCATTCCAATCTCCACCGGGTCAAGCAATAATAACCTTGCCGTTGCTTGCACATGACCCCATGTTCGGCTACACTTTTCACACTTCAGACTCAACACCCCGCAAGAACTCTCGATGAATACCTCCGTGTCCGACACCGCCGACGGCCGGACCGAGGCCCAACCGACCGTTGACGGAGCAGGCTACTGATCGTGACGGGTGTGCGGCACGCACGAGAACTGGGGGGTAGACCATCCCATTTCTCGCGCCGGCGGGGCAGGACACTCACCCCCGGGGTTCGTAAGACTCACACCATCATCCCCACGGCGGACCGGCCGAGGACTTCATCCGTGCAGACACTGCCTCCGTTGACCCTTTCACGCCCCGTCCCGCACCCGCCGACTTCCCCCTCACGCCCGAAATTTCCGCACGATCACACCGGGTTTCATGCGGAACTCCGGCGGCGCGTTGGGGAGTATTTCGCGGCCACCGGCAAGCAGGAGCGGGGCGGCTGGCGGATTTACACAAAGACGATCATCATCATGTGCTGGTTGGCGGTCTCTTACGCCCTCCTTGTTTTCGTCGCCCCGGCCTGGTGGGCGGCGGTCCCGCTGGCGGTGGTACTGGCGGCGGCAATGGCCGCCGCCGCGTTCAACGTCCAGCACGATGGTGGGCATCGGGCGTACTCGAACCGGCCCTGGGTGAACCGCCTGGCGGCCCTGTCGCTCGACATGATCGGGGCCAGCTCGTACCTTTGGCACTGGAAGCATGTCGTCTTCCACCACACCTACTCGAACATTAGCGGGCACGACGCCGACATCGAACTCGGCTCTCTGATGCGGTTCTGCCCCCATCATCGCCGCCGGTGGTTTCACCGCTGGCAGCATTTGTACCTATGGGCGCTGTACGGGCTCATGGCCGCCCGGTGGCACCTGTTCGGGGATTTCAAGGACGTGATCACCGGCATGGTCGGGCCGCACCGGGTGCCCCGCCCGCGGGGGTGGGATTTGTTCGTCTTCCTCGGCGGGAAGGCGTTCTCAATCGGGTGGCTGATCGTCCTCCCGCTGTTCTTCCACGAGTGGTGGGTGGTTCTGATCTACTACTTCCTCGCGACCGCGGTGATGGGCGTGATTCTGAGCGTGGTGTTCCAGCTGGCCCACTGTGTCGGGGAGGCCGATTTCCCGATCCCCGTGGACGGCACCCTGCGGATGGAAGCCGCGTGGGCAATCCATCAGGTCCAGACCACGGCCGATTTCGCCCGCGGGAGCCGCGTGCTGTCGTGGCTGCTCGGCGGGCTGAACTTCCAGATCGAGCACCACCTGCTCCCACAGGTCTGCCACGTCCATTACCCGGCCCTGTGCGGAATCGTCGAGACGGTGTGCCGGGAGTACGGGGTCCGGTACTCGGCCCACCCGACCTTCTGGGCCGGGGTCGTGTCCCATTACCGGTGGCTGCGGGAGATGGGCCGGCACGACCGGCCGATCGTCGCGTGACGCGACCGGGCACACCCGGAACGACCATCAGCCCGGGGCCGCCAGGACCCTTAGGTCACCGTCCCGTTTCGTCAGTCCGATCCGGTCGAGGTACTCGCAGATCGGGACCGCGTACTTCCGGGTGGTCCCGAGCAAATCGCGGATTTCGGCGACCGTGGTTCCGGGCCCGGTCTTCAGCCGGTCGGCGACCTTCTGCCGCATCGCCGCGTCGGTATCGACGTGCAGGTACACGTCGTCCGACACCTTGACCAGAAACCCCTCAGCGACCGCGACCTCGAAGATGTCCCCGAGTGCGGCCGCATTTCCCCCAGCCTGGTTGGCGAAATCCCTCGGTTCGGGCGGCTGGAACCCGGCCGCGGCGTGCGCCTCGACGATCTTGTCCTTCAGCTTCCGCTGGTTCGCGCTGAGTTTCGGCTTGAAGTCCGCCCGGGCGATCCGACGGGCATCCCCCACCACCCTCTTCGCCCGGACGAGTCGGTCCGTGACGGCTTGAAGCAGCTGGTCGTCTCCGACGAAGTCGAGACGGGCGAGGGCCTTCTGACGGTCGTGGGTGGTGACCAGCGGATTCTGCTCGTGCAGGACCGCAAGGGTACGGAGGATCTGATCTTCCAGTTCCGAGACGCGATCGGAGTGGAGGAGCAGGCGGCGGTGCGGAGGGAGTATGAGTTCCACAAGATGACCCGCCCCGAGCAAGGTGGTCACGAGGGATTCGGTGGCCCGGGGCGGTACACCCGCCCCGCGGATCAGGTCCTCCGGGGTGAACCCGTGATACCCGGCGAACCACGCCGCCGCGAGCGCCCGGGGCTCGGCGGCGGGGTCCCACAACCGCTCGATCTGCTCCAGCGACACCACGTGCCGGCGGCGGATCTTGACCGCGACGGGCTGGAGCACCTGACCGCCGCCCAGGGTGTGTTCCGCGGACGAATCGCGGAGGACGAACGGCTGGCCCCACACACACGTCACGGGGTCGTCGAGGAACAACTGGGCGAGCCCCCATTGCCCAGGGTCGACGTGGTCGCAGTCGAGAAGAGAGACGGTGGCCATGACCTCCGCCGTGCCCACGTGCAGCCGGGCCGGGAGGCGGTGCTTGATCGGCCGCCGAACCTCGGATGACGATGTGAGCCGGGCGGTGATAACCTTGCTCGGGACGAGGTAGCCCGGGGAGGCGAGTTCCTGCCCGCGCCGGACCTGCTCGTGCGGCACGCCGGCCAGGTTTACTGCCGCCCTCTGCCCGCGGTGGACCTCCGCGGCCGGATGCCCGTGGTTGTTCAACCCGCGGACCCGCACCCGTTCGACCTCCCCGTCTCCTTTGTGCCAGTCGAGCTCGTCTCCGACCGCGACCGAACCCGACGTGAGCGACCCGGTCACCACCGTCCCGGCGCCCTGCACCACGAACGCGCGGTCGATCGGGAGGCGGGCCCATTCGGCCCCGTCCCGGCCGGCCACCTTCCCACAGACGTCGGCGAGCGCGGCCTTCAACTCGCCGAGCCCGGCGCCGGTCTGGGCGGAAGTGGGGATGATCGGGGCGTCGGCGAGGAACGACCCACTTACCAGCTCCCGGACTTCGAGAACGACCACCTCGCGGGTGGTGTCGTCCACGAGGTCGGACTTTGTGAGGGCAACGAGCCCGTGCCGCAAGCCGAGGAGCTTGAGGATTTCGAGGTGCTCCCGGGTCTGGGGCATGACCGAGTCGTCGGCCGCGACGACGAGCAGCGCGAGGTCGATCCCCGTCGCCCCGGCGAGCATGTTCTTGACGAACCGCTCGTGTCCGGGAACGTCCACGATCCCGAGCCGGTACTCGCCGAGGTCGAGATGGGCGAACCCGATGTCGATGGTGATCCCGCGGGCCTTTTCCTCCGGCAGCCGGTCGCAGTCGATCCCGGTCAGGGCCTTGACGAGCGACGTCTTCCCGTGGTCGATGTGGCCGGCGGTGCCGAGGATCAGGTCGCGGGGCATGTGGGTGTCCGGACAGGGTTCGGATGAGAGCATTGTACCGCCGCCGTCGGGGCAGTTGGGGTAGGCAGCGAACGGGTCGTTTGGGTAGGTTGCCGGGACCGGACAGAGGGTACGGCATGGACCGGTTCTGGATTCAAGGCGTCGTGAAGAACGGGCAGATCGTGCTTGAAACCCCGATCGATCTGCCCGACGGGACGGTCGTAACGGTCATCGACCACGACCCGGGCGACGAAGCAGTCCGTGAGCCGACGCTGAAGATTTCGGACACGGAATTCGAGGAGCTCACCGCATTCCTGACGGGAAGGAAGGACCAGAAAGACTGGCCGGAGTTTAAGGCCAGGATTAAACGGTCGAAGGGCATGTCGTGAACCCCGCCCCCGTGATTCGCGGGCTCCTCGACACGTCGGTACTGGTCGACTACCGGGAAGGCTGGCCGGGCCTAATCCTGTTCGTCACGGCCGTCCGCCAGACGGGCCAGACCGAGTTCAGCGAGCTATCCGCGATGACGCTGATCACGCGGTGCCAGGACCCGGCCGAACTTGCCCACTTGCAGGTCTTCTTTTCTCTCTCGGATCTATTCGATTACCGCCTCGATTTCCCGAAAGGCGGTCGAAATTCTCAGTCGGATTCCGCCGCCGGCCCCCCTGACCGCCGCCGACGCGATCATCGCCGTCACGGCCCTCGATCGTAAACTCCCTCTATACACCCTCGACCCGGGACGGTTTGCCGCCGTCCCGGGCCTGAGCGTTCTCCAACCTTACTGACCCCGCACGAGGAGTCACCATGCTGGGCACGACACTGAACCCCAGCCAGTTCCTGACCAGGGTTGCCGCCGAGCTGGAGCGGATCAACCCGGCCGAAATTCAGAAGCTTGCCGACCTCATGTACGAGCGGTACACCGCCGGCCGGTTCATCTTCGTCATCGGGAACGGGGGGAGCGGGTCGAACGCCTCCCACTTCTGCGAGGACATCGGGAAGGGGACGCTGGCCCGGAAGTTCTTCGACGACGACGCCAAGAAACGGTTCAAGATCCTGAGCCTGACGGACAACACCCCGTACATCCTCGCCTGGGGGAACGACGAGGGGTTCGATCGGGTGTTCCTGGAGCAGCTCAAGAACCTTGCCTCGCCCGGCGACCTGGTCATCGCGATCAGCGGGAGCGGGAACAGCCCGAACATCCTCCGGGCGGTCGAGTGGGCCAACGCACACGGGCTGACGACCTTCGGATGCACCGGCTTCGGCGGGGGGAAGCTCCTCGGGCTGGCACACCACGGCCTGCACGTCCCGCTCGACGACATGGGGATCGTCGAATCGATCCACCTGACCGCGTTCCACTGGGTCGTGGACGATCTGCACCGCCGGGTTTCGATGTGACCGATGCCCGGGCAGAAGATTACAACGTGGGGCCGGGATCGAACGCGGTCCCGGCCCTGATCGTCCTGGGGTCCCGCCAAAACGCTTGCGCGATCGTCGCCCTCACCACGGCTTTTCCATCATCGACACGATCTGAATGGCGAGCTGGTTGATCGCCTTCTGCTCGCCCGTGGTCGTCGACTCCCCGAGTTCGGGGATCAACCGCCCGGTGGCCACGATCCGCACCGGGAAGTCGTTCTGCACGACCGCGGCCGGGGGTGGGAGCGGGACGTCCGGGTCGAACGGGACGGGCTCGGGCGGTTGGAGGGTCGGGAGCGGCGGCCCGCCGTTCGGGTTCACCGCCCTTCGTGGGGCGGACAGGTTACGGCCGTCACGGAGGTCCCGCCAGAGGACGTCCACGGTGATCACCACCTCGGACTCGCGGGGAAGGTTCTGCTGGTTCCGGTTCAGGACGTTCTTGCCGATGCTCACGATGTTCCCGCGCAGCTCGGTGTCCGCCTTCTCCGGGTCCGACACCACCTTGAACGTGGTCTTCGAGGTGATCTCGCGGACGACCGCCCGGGTGACGTCCACTTCCATCCCGCGGTACGGGGTGGTCTGGAACGCGCGGTTGTAGAACACCGGAACGTAGACGGTCTTGATGTTCTGGTCGTATAGGGCGGCGGGCCCGAGCTGGTACCCCAGGAAGGTGGTCGGGCCGCCCTGACACCCGACCACCGTGGCGAGCGCCACCACGGCCCCGGCCAGGTGTAACCGACGTCCCGGGTGGGTCGGCTGGGGCATCGGATTCTTCCTCCGTTTAGTCGAGTGAGTGCCGGCGGCGGTCCGTCTGGGGATCGCCGCCGGCGCGAGGGCGTGTTCGGCCTCGGCCGCGGGTGCAATCCGCGTCTCACTACTGATCTGATACCCGGCGACGACCGCGAGTGTGACCACTACCGCGGCCAGGAACAACCGGGCGGGCCGGAGCCATGTACGCATCCTGCGAATCCTTGGGCCCGGGATTCCCCGGCGGCCTGCGCGGCCGGGATACCCGCACGTCAGGGTGAACGGCCTTACGGCCGCGGGCCGAACCCGCCCATACCCGGTTGACCGCCCAGCCCCGGCTGGCCGCCGCCGGGCATCGTCCGGGGATCGGGGCCGGTGGGGCCGGTCAGCGGGCGAGATCCCGGGGCCGAATCCCGCCCCTCGGCCGTCTGGACGTCGTTCTTCGACCCGAACAATTCACTCCACTTCGCCTGGACCATCATCCAGGGATCATTTCCGTGCGGGCTTTTCCCCGCGGCCATCAACGCCATCAGCTGATCCTTCCGGTCCGTCGCCAGGTCCGCGTACTGCGTCCCCGCGTACCTCCGGCGGACGAGCTCGTAGTAGAACACGGCCGACCCCGGGTGTCCGATCCGCTCGTAGTATTCGGCCGTGCGGAAATCCTTCTCCGCCTGCTGGTACCGGATCGCGAATTTCGCCTTGGTCAGCCGGTCGACCATCTCGGGGTCGCGGGAGAGTTCCGGGACCGACGCCTCGGCGACGTGGACGAGGTGGAGCGCTTCGGCGCACTTCCGCCCGTCGTATACGGCCCCGCCGGTGGCGTTGTTCTTCGCCTGGATGGCGTACGCCATCGCCTGCGGGCGGAGCGAGCTATCCTTGTGCATCTCGACCAGCTGGCTGAAGTAGTGGTCGGCCTCCTCGAAGTTGCCGCGGATGAAGTTCACGTACCCGCACCAGAACAGGGCCTTGTCGGCGGACGGGCCGAAGATGTCGTGCGTGTGGACGTAGTCCAGGCCCTCCAGCGCCCGGCTCTCCTGCACAAGGAACGGCTTCGTCCGGTCCCACGGATTCGGCCACCGGGGCCTCCAGTGGCGGATGCCCTTCTCTTCCTGACGGGCGAGCAGTTCGTCGCGGAAATCGTCGAGCCAGTAGTTGGAGATCTCGAAGATCCGGGCACACGATTCCTGCCGGTGCGCGCCGGTCGGGAAGTCGATCAGCAGGCGATGGTAGGTGTCGACGGCCTCTGGGTATTGGCCCCGCACCCGCCGCGCCTCGGCCTGCATGAACCGGGCCCGCTCGGCGAGGATCGCGTTGTTCCCGGTGTTGTCGGCCAGTTCCTTGAAGAGTTTGCCGGCGGCCTCGTACTGCCCCTCGGTAAAGAGCCGTTCCGCGTCGGCGAGTTTCGTCTCGGCGAGAGGGTCGTCGTACGAAGAGGAGAACGGCCGCCAGTTGCTACCCATCGTCTTGAGCGACTGGAATGTCTGGCACCCCGGGGAAAGGAGGGCGCATGCCACGACCGCGGCGACCACCCGTCTTCGTCGGAATGTGCGCTCGGCCATTACCCGATACCCCCCCTACGACCCCGTACCCCGCGACTCTCACCGGCCCTCGACGTACCCGAGCAGCCGCGGGCGCCGGCCGAGGACGAAGCTGACCAGCTGCCCGAGCAGCGCCCGGAGTTCCCCGCGGACCGGTGACAGGTCAGGCGGTGGCTGCTCGCCTGGTGCCGTCAGCCCGCGTAGGGCCGTAAGCCCGGCGGCAGACAACGCCCGGCGGTCGGACACACCAGGCCCGCATACGGAGCACAGTACGCCGCCGGCCGACGGGCTGAACAAGACCCGCACAGCTCCCGGAGGAAGAACCCTCGCCCCGCACCCGGTACACACATCGAGCCGAGGGCTATAGCCCAGCTCCTTGAGCCAAACAAGCTCAAACGCCGTCACGGAGTCGAGAGTGGGGGGGAGACTTACCCCACCGGCATTGCCCGGAAAGGGATGGGCGAGAGACCGACCAGCCGGTTCAGGACTCGCACCTTCGGGGGGACTGGGTGGGGACGGGCGGGAGGCGGGAATGGTGAACCCGCGTAAGGTGGCAACGGCGGCGTCGAATAGCGGCGGGTGCGGGTCGTAGTCCTGGGTCCCGTCGGCCAGGAGTTCGGCCACGTAGTAACCGGCGTAGAGGGCGTGCAGGTCGTGCCGGAGGGCGGGGAACCGCTCGGCCATCTGGGCTTCGGTGAGCAGATCGAGACCGCCGTGCGCTTTCCGGAGGAATACGATGTGGCAGACAGTGAGCAGATCGAACGCGACGTCGAAGTTCGACTTCAACCGCCGCCCGCCCTTGGCCAGGGCCCGGACTTTCCCGAACTCGCGCGTGAACAGCGTCGTGATCCGACTGGTTTCGCTCCAGTCGGTCCCCCGGACCACCAGTGCCAATGCTTTCTCGGCTGCCATTCCGGGTTCCTGTGCCGGCAATCGGTCGTACCTGTCCGAGATCTTCACGCCATCCGATCATCGGAGGCGCTGCCCTGATTCGTGTTACCAGCCCGGAATCACTCCGCTACATCCCATCATTGCCCGGCCGGTTAGCTGTCGGCCTCCGCGAGCCGGCCTGTCAGCTTTTGGCAGGGTTTGGCAGCCCCGGAGCGGGTTCTCTCCCACCTATCTATGGGCTGCCGGGTCATGACAGAGGTTGACAGGTTTTGACAGTCCCCGGAGCTTGTTCGGTTGAACCCCTGCCTCATAGGTCGGGTCGGGTCTTCGAGACCCGACGGGCAGCTCCTCGTCGGGTCTCGAAGACTCGACCCGACTTACAAACCTACACTCCATCATTGCCCGGCTGGCTACTGCGAGTCGACCTGTCAGCTTTTGGCAGGGTTTGGCAGTCCCCAGGGACTTTGTCAGGATTCGCCTTTTGTCAGGCTTTGCAGAATCTTGGACACTGTAGCAAGGAAAAGGAAGGGGAGGGTTACTTGCATCTTCTCCCTTGACGCGGCTACTCGTTCCGGTGAATTCGGGAGCGCGGCGTCGAGTGCCATCGCTGGTCTGCCGACTCCGACAACATCCGCCCGCGGGTCACCCGGCATCAACCCACAACGGCGAGCCGAGCGGCACAGCTTGTCCGGCCGGGGTACCCGCTCGCGGGTCGCGCCGGACCTACCCGGAGTCGAGCCGGACGGCTCGGTCGGGTCGGTGCTCGCGGGTCACGCCGCCGGCGAACATGCGACCGCCGTACCGGGTTCGTGTATCAGCCGGCATAGCCTCGGTAACTTTCGCGGTTCGTTGTCCCGTTGAGGACAGGAGACTCCCCTTCTTTGCTACAGAGTCGACTTCTCTCCGGATGCTCATCGCCCCACGAGGATCGGTAACCGCCCTCCTTCCATACTATGCAACGCGCTCAAAATTGCAATGCTTTAACCTGACCTTTTTCGAGCGGGCATGCCCTGCCGTCGAGCGAGAACCGCCCCCCTCGCAACCTTGCATTTCGCGGCTACGATAACGGGCGACGGTCGCACCCCGCCGGAGGCCCTTTCATGCCGGTCGCCTTCCTACCACGGTTCCTTTGTTTGGTACTGGCCGTGTGGGTCGCCGGCCCCAGCTCCGCGTACTCTGCCGACCCTCCGAAGAAAGTGTTGCTCGTCGGGTCCGGGCCGGACGGCCACCCCCCGACCACCCACGAGTATGCAGCCGGGCTGGAGATCCTTGCGAAGTGCTTGAAACCCGTTCCGGGGGTCGAGGTCGCGGTCGCGACGGCCGATGGGGTGTGGAAGGAAGGGCCCGAGCTGGTCGACCGCTCCGACGGAGTGGTGCTCTTCCTGGCCGAGGGCGCCAGGTGGCTGTCGGCCGACGAGAAACGGCTCGCCGCGTTCCGGAAGCTGTCAGCCCGCGGCGGCGGACTGGTCGTTCTCCACTGGGGCATGGGAACGAGGGAAGCCGGGCCGACGCGCGCGTTCGTCGAACTCTTCGGCGGGTGCCACGGCGGTCCGGACCGAAAGTACAAGGTCCTCGAAACGGCCGTCACCGTGGCCGACCCGAAACACCCAATTACCGCCGGGATCAAGGAGATGACCGTCCGCGACGAGTTCTACTACCAGCTCAAATTCCCCGGCGGGGACCACACCGTCAAGCCGGTCCTGAGGGCCGAGATCGACGGGCAGATGGAAACCGTGGCCTGGTCGTGGGAGCGGCCGACCGGCGGTCGGTCCTTCGGGTTCAGCGGGCTGCATTTCCACGAAAACTGGAAGCGCGAGGAGTACCGCCGGCTCGTCGCGCAGGCCGTCCTCTGGACAATCAAACTGCCCGTGCCCGAAAACGGATTGGCCGTAAGCCTGCCCGAGTCGGCCTATCGGTTGGAGAAGAAGTGAACCCGCCGGGCCTCACGATGCCGCCGTCCCTCGCCGACCTCCGCCAGAATTACTCTCTCGGCGGGCTCTCCGAGGCCGAGGCCGGCGATGACCCGTTCACCCTGTTCCGCCTGTGGTTCGATCAGGCCCTCGGCGCCGGCCTCCCCGAGCCGAACGCGATGATCCTCGCCACATGCACCACCGACGGCGTGCCGTCCGCCCGGATTGTTCTTCTGAAAGCGCTCGACGACAGTGGTTTTACCTTCTTCACCAACTACGACAGCCGGAAGGGTGGCGAGATGGCGGCGAACCCGCGGGTCGCGCTCGTGTTCCCGTGGCACGCCCTCGAACGCCAGGTGCGGGTCGAGGGGGCGGTCGAGAAGGTAACGCCCGCGGAGTCGGACGAGTACTTCGCGAACCGCCCGCTCGGCAGCCGGCTCGGGGCGTGGGCGTCCGCCCAGAGCGCGGTGATCCCCGGGCGCGAGTTCCTGGAACGGCGGCACGCGGAACTGATGGCCCTCTACCCGGACGGGAATGTCCCCCGCCCCCCGAACTGGGGCGGATACCGGGTCATCCCGAGCACACTGGAATTCTGGCAGGGTCGTCCGAGCAGACTCCACGACCGGATCCTGTTCACCCGCCAGGCGGACGGGGGGTGGACGAAGGAGCGACTCGCTCCTTGAGTTCGTGCGGCCCTCCCCGCAGGGCGGCCGCAGTTCCCGAGAATACACCGGACGGGTCGACCGTCTAGGGGTGTGCCGGCTGAGAACCTGTTACCTTCGCACCGAAGAGGACCGACGATGAATGCGTTGAAGTTCGCGGCCGCGGCCGCGATCCTGGTCGCGTGTGCGGCCGTGGGCACCGGGGAGGACAAAAAGGTGACCGGACCGCTCGACGTGAAGATCAAGGGGATCGACGGGAAGGACCTCGACCTGTCCAAGTTCAAGGGCAAGGTCGTGCTGATCGTCAACGTGGCCAGCAAGTGCGGGTACACCAAGCAGTACGAAGGCCTACAGGATCTCTACAGCAAGTACGGGAAGGACGGGCTGGTGGTCCTGGGGGTGCCGTCGAACGACTTCGGCAAGCAGGAGCCGGGGACCGAGGAAGAGATCCAGAAGTTCTGCTCCTCGAAGTACAAGGTCACCTTCCCGCTGACCTCGAAGGTGGTCGTGAAGGGGGAGGACAAGGCCCCGCTGTACAAGGTCCTGACCGCGGCGACGGACGACAAGGAGGAGATCCGCTGGAACTTCGAGAAGTTCCTGATCGGCCGGGACGGCAAGGTCGTCGGCCGGTACAAGTCCGCCGTCGCGCCCGAGAGCGATACGCTGATCAGCGCCGTCAAGACCGAGCTCGACAAGAAGTAAGGTCTTGGTCGTGCGGTCGTAGTCGCGAGAAGCCCACCGACCCCAGGTGGGCTTCCTTCGTTCCGTGTGATATCGTCAACACATCATGGCCCCTCTGCTCTGGCACGTGCGCGACCGGGTCCTGGAAGTCCGCCGCCGGCCGCTCGTCATGGGAATCGTGAACGTCACCCCGGACAGTTTCTCGGACGGCGGCCGCTACCATGACCCTGCGGCCGCCGTCGAACTCGGGTTGAAGCTGGTCGCGCAGGGGGCGGACGTCCTCGACGTCGGCGGGGAATCGTCCCGGCCCGGGGCGGCCCCGGTGTCGGCCGAGGAAGAACTCCGCCGGGTCGCCCCGGTCGTCGCCCTGCTGGCAACCCGCACGGCCGTCCCCATCTCCGTGGATACGATGAAAGCGGAGGTAGCCCGCCGGTGCCTGGAAGCAGGGGCTTCGATCGTGAACGACGTGAGCGGGTTCGGCGACCCGGCCATGCTCGCGGCCGCGGCGGACTACCGGGCCGGGGTTGTCGTCATGCACATGCGGGGGACGCCCGCCACCATGCAAGACGACCCGCAATACCAGGACGTCGTCCGCGAGGTGGGCGAGTTTTTTGAGGACCGGTTGCACTCGCTGCCGAAGATGGGTATCGCGAAGGAAAGCGTATGCCTCGACCCCGGGATCGGGTTCGGGAAGAGGCTCGAACACAACCTGGACCTGCTCGCGAACCTCGGCGCGTTCCGCCGGTTCGGCCGCCCCCTGTGCCTGGGTGTGAGCCGGAAAGGGTTTATCGGGACCGTGTGCGGGCGCGGGGTGGAGGACCGGGCGCCCGGCTCGCTCGCCGTGGCGTGCTTCGCCGCCGCCCGCGGAGATGCCCAGGTCCTACGGGTCCACGACGTGGCCCCGACGCGCGACGCCGCCCAGCTGCTCGACGCGATCGACCGGTATCGCCGCTAACCGCCCTCCGCTGGTAGAATTCCCGCAGCCCACCGAGCTTTCCCAGGTTTCTCCGTGAACGCCGAATTGACGGATCTGACCGAACCCGACTCCCCCGGCTTGACGGCGGACCTTGCGGCGTTTTGCCACGATCTGGCGGAACGTTCAAAAGCCGCGGCCGGGCTGCTCGGCGCGGTCCGGACGGCCGAGAAGAACCGGTGGCTGCTCGCCGCGGCGAACGCCCTGGAAGTCCGTACCGACGAGCTGCTCGCCGCCAACGCGAAGGACGTCGCCGCCGCACCGGCGTACGGGCTCAACGCCGCCGCCATCGATCGCCTGAAGCTCACCCCGCCGCGCATCAAGTCGGCCGCCGACGGCCTCCGGCAGGTCGCCGCCCTGCCCGACCCGGTCGGCGAGGTCCGCGAAGGCGGGACCCGGCCGAACGGGCTCCAGGTCCTGAAAGTCGGCGTCCCGCTCGGGGTCGTGTTCTTCATCTACGAATCGCGGCCGAACGTGACGGTAGACGCCGCCGGGCTGTGCGTGAAAAGCGGGAACGCGGTT
This sequence comes from Gemmataceae bacterium, assembly GCA_028288765.1. Classification (GTDB taxonomy): domain Bacteria; phylum Planctomycetota; class Planctomycetia; order Gemmatales; family Gemmataceae; genus Urbifossiella. Next base: position 26,332 of record JAQGHQ010000583.1, read on the forward strand.
ATTCTGCGAGGCGGGAAAGAGGCGATCTACTCCAACACCGCCCTGCACCGGGTGCTGGCGGGCGAACTCACGAAGGCCGGTCTCCCCGCGGACGCGGTCCAGCTGGTTCCGACCACTGATCGTGAGGCCGTCGGGCACCTGCTCAAGCTCGGCGACCTGATCGACCTCGCGATCCCCCGGGGCGGCGAGTCGCTCATCCGCCGGGTGGCCCGCGAAGCGACCATGCCGGTCCTCAAGCACTATGACGGGAATTGCCACGTGTACGTCGACGCCGCCGCGGACCTCGGCATGGCGGAGCGGATCGTGTTGAACGCGAAATGCCAGCGGCCCGGGGTGTGCAACGCGGCCGAGAGTTTGCTCGTCCACGCCGCCGTCGCCGACGTGTTCCTCCCGCGGATCGGCGCCGCATTTGCGGCCCAGAAGGTCGAGGTGCGCGGGTGCGAGGAGACGCGGGCCCGGATTGCCGACGCGAAGCCGGCGACGGATGCCGATTACCGGGCCGAGTTCCTCGACCTGATCATCTCAGTCAAGGTGGTCGCGGACCTCGACGCGGCGGTGGGGCACATTAACCGGTACGGGTCGAAGCACACGGACGCGATCGTGACGGGCGACCTCGCCGCCGCCCGCCGGTTCGCCCAGCTGGTAGACTCGGCCGCGGTGATGGTGAACGCGAGCACACGGTTCAACGACGGGTTCGAGCTGGGCCTCGGGGCCGAGATCGGCATCAGTACGGACAAGTTTCACGCCCGCGGCCCGTGTGGGCTTCGGGAGTTGACCACGTACAAGTACGTCGTCACGGGGGACGGCCACGTCCGGACGTGACAGCTTCGGCGGGCGGGGGCAAGCGCTCCCGGGTTGCTGATGGTTTCCGGGGTGTTCATCGCGGTCGCCGTGGGCGGGCTGTTCTGGCTGGCGTATCGCCGGCCGCGGCCCCGGCGGTGGCTGCTTCCCCGCCGGACGGGCGTTTCCGCATACCCCGGTGCCCGGGCCGCCGTTCCCGAACCGGTTTCGGTCGAACGGCAACACCGGCACCTCCAGGCCGGAGGGCTGATCGGGGAAACGACCTTCGAGGCGACCAAGACCAGGCTCCGGGGTTTGCTCGCGGCCGGGCGGACGGCCGAGGTCGAAGGCGGGCTGCGCCCGGGGCTCGGATTCGCCGTCCAGGTCCGCGCCCTGGCCGAAATCGGAACCCCCGAAGCCGGGCTCCTGCTCGAACGCCAGCTCGAACGCCCGGTCAGCCGCGATCCGGCCGAACAGTCCTGGTACTGGGTCGACGTCGCCGCCGGGCTACGGAAGCTCAACCGGGCCACCGCCCTGCCCGCCGTGCTTCGCTGTGCGGACGCGGCGGCCGGCCTGCAACAGGGCGTCGTCCTGTCCGCCGAGGCGGTTGCGTTCCCGACCTTTCCGGCGCTCCTGCGCGACATCCAGTCCCCGGCCGGGCGGTTGGCCGTGCGGGCGCTCGGCCGCTCGGCCCGTGGCTGCCGGGACGGGACGATCGATCCCGCGTCCCTCGTGCGGGCCGGGCTCGGGGACCATCTCGCGGCGGTCGCCGAGACCGCGCTCCCGGTAGCCGACCCGTGGCTCACCACGGCCGTCCTCGAGGCCGAACGGATCGCCCGCCGGCTGGAGCACTGGTCCCGGTTGCTTGCCGCCGACGCCCGCCAGCTTGCCGAACGACAATGCGCCCGGCTGGCGGCCTCGGCCGTGCGGCGGAAGGGGTGGCTCGGCGGGGCCGTCCGCCGGCTCGTCGGCCGGTTCACCTCTGTTCCGGTGGAAGAACAGACGGCCACCCTCCACGCCCTCGCCGATCTCCGGGCGGATGTGAGTGTCCTTTTCCCCGATCTGCCCCGCCGCCGGGAGGCGTGGTGGGCCGAGGCGGTGCGTTGCCTCCGGTGGTCGAAGTCTCGCGGGCTGGGGCCGGTCCTCGCCCGGCGGGCGTCCGCCCTGCTCCGCCGCTCCTGGCGGGGCAGACCGGGTTCGGAAGTGTTGCTCGGCGCCTTATGCGGCCACCGGTGCGACGACGCCGAAGCGGTGCTCCTGAAAGCCGCCGGCGCGCGGCACCCCGATACCCGGCAGGCCGCCGTCGCGGCTTTCGGGTGGTGGGACCCGTTCGATACCTCGGCCGTGGTGAACGTACTCCAGGCCCGGCGGACCGACCGTGATCCGGGCGTGCGACGGGCGGCGGTCGGGGCCCTGGCTCGACTGGGGGAGCGGTCGGCCCTCCGGGAGTTCGTGGCGGGATTCGCCGCGGAAGACACTTCGTTACGCCAGTCGGTCGTCCTGACCGCTGCGGAAGAAGGGATCACGTGGCTCTGGCCGGAACTGGACGCGCTCGCCGACTCTTCCGACCGGGACACCGCCCTCGCGGCGGTAGAAGCCCTGGAGCAAATGCGGGAACATCTCTTCGGGCCGGTGGGATGAAACCACCGGTGGCATGAGTGCTATTTCGGTGTAAATCCGAGTCCGGTCCCCCTCATGTCGGACCGGGTCGCGTGCCGAATAGATAGTGGTTTGGCCGGTCCCGGTCCGTGTCGGGGACGGGGAATGGGGCGCCTCGGACGCTTGGTCGGAGTGGGCGTCTTCGCCGCGGTCGTAACCGCGTGCGGATGCGCGTTCGACAAGAAGAAGCCCTACGCCACCGACCCGCTTCTGAGCCGCGGCCGGGGGGTCTGGGGCGACACCGAGAACGGCCGCCGCGCGGTGCTGATCCCTGTCCCGGAACCAGCTGCGCCGCAGCCCCCGGCAGGCCCGCTCCTGGGCAGTCCGTTGGTGGCGGTCGAGACGTCCAGACCGGTCACCTCGCCGTGACGGGGGTGACCGCCACCGACCCGTTGTCGTGCCCGGAGAGCAGTGTTTTCCCATCCGCAGTGAACACCACACAGTACCCCGGCGACTTGATCGCCTTCGTGAACACCGGCTTGTCGCCGGTGAGTGTCCAGACGGTGAGTTGACCCGAGTAGCCGCACACCGCGAGCGTCTTCGTCCCGGGCGACCACGCCAGCGCGTACGGGTCATCGGTCGTCGGGCCGAGCTTCTTCGTTTCCTTCCCCCCCGCCACGTCCCAGATCCGGATCGTGCGGTCCATCGACGCCGACACCAGTGTGTTCGCGTCGCCCGCGAACAGGACCGCCGTGACCGGGAAGTCATGACCCTTGAGCTGTTTCGCCTCCTTCTGCCCGGGGACGTCCCACACCTTGATCAAGTTGTCCCCCCCGGCGGACGCGAGGGACTTGCCGTCCGGCGAGAACGCGACCGAGTAGACGGAGCCGGCGTGCGCGCCGAGGTTCTTCAGTTCTTTCCCGTCGGCGGGGTTCCAGAGGCGGACGGACTTGTCGGCCCCGGCCGTCGCGATCGTCTTCCCGTCGGGCGAAAATGCCACCGTGTCGACAATGTCCGTGTGGCCCTTGAGTTCCTGGGTGGTTTTCCCGTCCACCAGGTTCCAGATCCGGCCGGTCTTGTCGAGGCTGGCCGAAACGAGGACGTTCTCCTTGGGGTGGAATGCGACGGCGTACACCGGGCCGGTGTGCCCGGCCAGCACCTTCCGCTCCTTGAGCGTACCGTCGGGGGCGACGTCCCACAGCTTGACGGTGTTGTCGAACCCGGCGGTGGCGAGGGTCTTCCCGTCGGGCGAGACGGCGAGGGCATGAACGAGTGCGGTGTGGGCTTTCACCGGCTGGCCGGGCTGGGCGAAGGCGGGGGGGAAGACTCCGACCAACGCGAGGGCGAAAAGAGCGATCCGCAGGCGGGTCATGGGTGCGGCTCCGGGATGGGAATCGCGGCGGGTGATGGGCGACATTGTGGGACGAATGGCGTCCGAAAACAACCGCTAAAATCGGGCGACGGGGTAAGGGGCCGACGTGACGGAGGGTTCATCCGCGGCTGAAATAGCGTGGCCCGCGGTTTATCCGCGGGCCACGACGAGACTTGACGGCGAGGGACTATTACTTCTTCGCGGCGAAGAGGGCCTCGATCTCGGCGTCGGTGAGCTGATCCTTGCCGTCGTTCTGGTCGACTACCAGTGCCGTCCCGCTCGGGGTCACCCAGACGACGTGGTTGCCGAGGCGGTACACGTCCTTCATTCCCTGGTGTTTTTCCAGGATTCGGAAGTACGCCTCACTCTGCGACTTGATCACCACCGTCGGCATCTCGGCCTTGAAGGCGTCATCAATCCACACCCCGCCGATCTCCAGCACCTGCCGCCCGTTCGCCTGGCGATTCGCGGTCAGGCTGAGCCGGTCCTGGGTGCGGAGGGTACCCGTGTTCAGGGCGAGGTCGACCCCGAGCTTGCCGGTCTGGTAGCCATCTCTATGCCCCTTGAACGCCCGGTTGGCATCGTCAAAGGTCTGCTTCTGGTCCTTGAACCTCTTCAGCTCACTCGCCAGCCCGGCCCGCGCCACCGGGTCCTTCTCTTTCTTCAGCTGGTCCAGGGCCTCGTTGAGCTGCTTGTCGCTGGCGATCCCGCGATTGGCCCCGAGCTCGTCGGCCTTCCCGGCCGCCTTCGGGGCCTGGGACTTGGCGAACGCCTCGACCCGCACCGGAGTCGAAGTCGCCCCCGCCGACCCGCCTCCCCCGCCGGAGGGCGTGAGCCCGGAGGGCATACCGAACGCCCCACCGATCGGGCCGGGAGCCGAGAAGGACGGCCTCGTCCCCGGGACCGACGACGGCCGGACCGGCGGGACGACCGGCATCGGCCCGTCCGGCACCACCAGGTAGCTCGTGTACGGGGTCGCGATCCCGTACTTCTTCGCCAGTGACACCACCTCGTCCACCAGTTCTTTCTGCTCCCCGTTCGCCCGGATCTGGTCGAGCAGGTATCCCACCTTCCGCCGGGCCCACAGCGGCTCGACGAAATCCTTGCCGGTGTCCGTCTCGGTCTTCGCCGGGAAGTTGAGCTCGTACACGAACTCCTTCCGTTCGCCGCCGACCATTCCGGTCAGCTTGATCGCCGTGTGTCCGCTTCCGGAGTACCGGGCGATGACCACCAGCTGCGTGCCGTGGAACAGGTCCGGGAGCTTGGGCGGGTACATCTCGTTGAGCTTGACGTTATCCCCGGTCGCCAGCCGGACGTCGGTCATCACGGGGTGGCTGATCTTGGCGTAGAGGCTCGCGACCTTCGTCTCGATGTCCTCGGCCGGGCGGACGTAGGTGCTGACGGCCCGGGTCGCGTCGGCGAGCTGGTCGAGCATCGCGGCGTTCACGTCGTCGCCCACCCCGAAGGTGAAGATCCGGGTGTTGCCGGTGTTCTTGCCGATCACGTTCTTCACGATCTTGTCCGGGTTCGTCTCGTCCACCGTCGGCTGGCCGTCGGTGAAGAACACCATGGTGAACGGCCGGGCGGCGTCGGTCGACCGCATCTGCATGGCCTCGTCGAGTGCCGGCCAGATGGCCGTCCCGCCGCTCGTCCGGAGGTCGTCCACCCATTTGTTGGCCCGTTCGAGGTAGTCCTTGTTCGCCTCGACGAGGGTGTCCCGGAACCGGGTCACGCTCGTCGAGAACTTGATCACCCCGAACCGGTCCTGGGGTTCGAGCTGGGCGAGACAGTATTTCAACGCCTTCTTGGCCTGCTGCATCTTCAGCTCGGACATGCTGCTCGACGTGTCGAGGACGAGCACGAGGTCGCGGGGCATGCGCACCACCGCCGGGCCGACCTGCGGGGAGACGAGCATCATCACGTACCCGTCTTCCGAGGTGATTGGCTTGTACACGAGCGGGGTAACGCCGATGTCGCCCGCCCCGGTGCCGTAGAAGAGCTGGAAGTCCTTGTCGAGCATCGCCTGTTCCCGGGCGAACTCGACCGCGACCTCTTTCTCGTCCTTCCGGGTGATCGTGATCGCGTGGGTCGGGCTGTACACGTTCTGGATCGGGTTCTGGGACTTGAGCGACACCTTGACCGAGAACTCTTCGAGGGTGCGGGTGTCCTTCCCGTCGGTCTTGAGCGGGTAGACGTACTCGACCACCCCGCCGTCCTTCGCGGCGATGGACTTGTAGCTCAGTTTCACCTTCTGGTCCCCCCGCGGGGGGACGGGGAATACCCGCAGCCGCATCAGGTTGTTGCCCAGGTATTCGAGCAGCCCCGGGTCCTGCGTCCGGCGGACGATGTCGGTGTAGACCTGGCTCGCCTTCTTCGCGTCGAGCAGCTCCCCACCGGTCTCTTTTCCGTCCACCCACATAGTAAACCGGTCGACACCCGCCCCCTTCGGGACGGGGAACAGGTAAGTCGCTTCGAGGGCTCGGTCGGTGTGATTGCGGAACGTCTGCTCGACGGTCGTGACGGCCACCTGGTCCTCGATGGTCACATTCACCTTGTGGTTGACCATCGCCAGGGGGGGCAGCTTCCTGTCCTCGGGGATGAGCAGTCCGGCGGCCTGGGCCGGCCCCCCGGTGAAGATAAGCAGCGCGAAGAGAGGAACGGAGTATCGCATCGCAATCTCCCGAAAGGAACGGCCCGGGCTAACCGACCCGATTATAAGACGCATGTTCGGCGGAATGCGATGGCACGTACCAGGCCTTGTTACAGCGGGGTTACTCGGCGGATCGGATACCGTTGCAGAGCACTCGACTGGTCAGGCGCTATTCCGCGAGGGAGTAGCAAGCGTCCTCGGGGCACTTCGTTTCACCTACCGATGGTCAAGAATGATGAGAAATGGGTTCGGTCTGCAAAATCGACTTCTCACCCGGCCTTCTCTGAACCAACCGAATATGAAGAATCGGTGTAGATTGGGTTCGGTCGGCAAACCACCCCTGCCCAGCGGCTTCGGACCCATCTGCCGCCGAAGAAGAACCGGTGTAGATTGGGTTCGGTCGGCAGAAGTCATCTTCCCAACGGGCTCTCTTCCCGGCCGCATAAAGCAACCAGCCCGCGGGAGTACCCGCGGGCCGGTGCTGGGCTAAGCGCAGTGTATTGTGGCGGGTTCAACCGCCATTCGTCTGCCGGACGACCAACACGACCGGTACGGCCGTCGACTTCCGCTCCCCTCGACGATCAAAGAACTGCCGCAGCTCCTTCGACGCCGCCGGGTTGGTCCGGAGCGGGGCGGGAGAAAACGTCATCTGGAGGGCCAATTTCTCCGGGGGCTTCCCCCCCGGGTTGGCCAGCGCCTTCGCCAGTTGATCCGCCGTTCCCGCGCTGAGCGGCTTCGGGTCGGTCGAGTTCGGGCCGGCGTGCGTGTGGGCCGGATGCTTCCAGAGCCCGGGGTCGATCCCCATGACCTCCTTCAATTCCTTCAGGTCGGCCGCCTGCGCCGGGGAGACGTGGATCGCGTCGAGCACCCGTTGCGCCCCCTTCGCGTCTTCGGCGGCCAGCTTGGTGAACAGGTCGCGGAGTTCGGTCGGGTTCAGGCTTTCGGAATAAATGAGGTAGGCGGTCGCCTGCTTTCGCTTGATGCGTTCCTGCGCGGTAGCGTCGACGAGGACGGTCACCCCGTTTTCCTTGGCGGTTGTCTGGAAAAGCTCGGTCCCGCGGGAAAGATCTTTCACGAACAGGTCGATGCGGAGCGCCGGATCGCGGCCGAGCTCGTCGGCCAGCTTCTGCCGCACATCCTCGCGTTCCAGGTCCGCGACCGATGCGAGGAACGGCACCCGTACCTGCACCAGATCGAGTGGCGGGATTGGAGGCAAGACGCGAGACCCGAGCACGTCCCGCGGTTCGATCGGGCGCGGCGGGGGCAACACGTCGGTCAGCCCCGCCCCCACGGATGGGGCGGGCGCGGTGGCGACGGCCGTCGCGGACGGGTCGGCCACCGGGGGGACGGATGGGAGCGGGGCGTTATCCCGCGGCAGGATGTCCGCCCAGCTCGGCTCGGAAGATGATACGCGAGGGTGCTTCGCGCGATCGGCCTGAGCGACGGTGTTCGCAGCCGGGGTAACGGCCGGCCCGCTCTGGCGGATAAAGAACAGGAACGAACCGGCACTCACCGTGAGCAGCAAGGACGCGGCGACCGCGAGTGGCACCCACGACCGGTATCGCGTCGGACGCAACGGCACAGTCGGACGGACCAGAGGCTCCGGGCGCGACAACGGTGGCGGGATGGGCGTGGGGGCGGAACCGACCTTGGGGAGGCGGGTCATGACGCGGGCGCGGAAATCGGCCGGCGGAGTCGCCACGGGGAAGCTGCGGAGCCTGGCGCTGTCGGCCAGCAGCTGGGCATAGACCTTCCGCGCTTCGGCCGAATCGGCAAGGATTCGCCGGACGTGCTGGTGCTCGGCCGGGGTGAGTTCCCCGTCCACGGCAGCGGTCAACAGTTGTAGCAGGTCATTGGGCATCATGGTCGGGCGTCGGTGGACAGTCGGCAGTCCATTCCGGTGTAATGCTTCACGTCAGCCGCTATGCGGGCACTCAAGGGCCAAAGCGGTGGCACCACATGTACGGCTTTCGGGAAGCGGTCGTCGTTCAGCTCAGTTCAGCGAGTCAATCGTCACGAGGACCGAGAAGGTCACGGAGTTCGAGGCGGGCCCGGTGGAGTCGGCTGCGAATCGTCCCGATCGGCACTCCCAGGATCTCGGCGATCTCCTCGTACTTCATCCCCTCGATGTCCTTCATGACCAGCACGTCGCGGTGCTCACCGGATAGACGAGTCAGGGCGGCGTGCAATAACCCTTCCTCTTCGGTCCGCTCCAGCGCCACCCCGGGCCGCGTGTATTCGGAAGGATCGTCCGGCTCCAGCCCGTGGTCCCCGTTCATGCTCGCGTCCAGACTGACGACCGCCCGCTTCTTGCGTTTCAGGCTGATGGCGGTGTTGAACGCGATCCGGTAAAGCCAGGTAAAAAACTCCGCGTCGCCCTTGAAGGTGTGGAGCGACTGGTACGCATTCAGGAACGCGTCCTGGGCGACGTCGGCCGCGTCTTCAGGGTTATCCACCAGTCGCAGCGCGGCGTTATAAAGCCTGGCCTGGTAACGAGATACCAAATCTCCGAAGGCGTCCCGTCGGCCGCCCAGGCACTCCGCGATGAGCCGGCGATCGTCGTCGCTCACGACCTTCTACCGGGTTCGACGTGTAAGGGGCGGGCGAAGTTCCCGGAACCGGTCCGAACTCCACCGGTCGCCTATCAGTTGTCTGTATTCCAAGTTATAGCACGACAATCAGTTGGCTCGATTTGTGAGGGCCGAATGAGACTGGAGGGAGGCTTCTCCGGTGAACAATTGGCCAATCGCCACCCGTCCACTATCCCGTGCTATTCCGGCCCGTCCACCCCCCTATACTAATCATCTGTACCCTTACCCCTGACCCACTCAGGAGGAGCCCCGAGCGTTATGGACACGCAGACCATCGTCGTGCGCGGGGCCCGCGAACACAACCTCCGGAACGTCAATCTCGAACTCCCGCGGAACAAGCTGATCGTCTTTACCGGCGTGAGCGGGTCCGGGAAGAGTTCCCTCGCGTTCGACACGATCTACGCCGAGGGGCAGCGGCGGTACGTCGAGTCGCTCTCCAGCTACGCCCGCCAGTTCCTGGGCCAGCTGGCGAAGCCGGACGTGGATTACATCGGCGGGCTGTCCCCCGCCGTCAGCATCCAACAGAAAACGGCCGGGCGGAACCCGCGGTCCACCGTCGGCACGATCACGGAAGTCTCGGACTACCTGCGGGTGTTGTACGCCCGGCTCGGCCAGGGGCACTGCCCCCGGTGCGGCCGGCCGATCACCGCCCAGACCCGCGAGCAGATCATCGGCCGCATCCTGGCTCTGCCCGCCGGCACGCGGTTCATGGTACTCGCCCCGGTAGTCCGGGGGCAGAAGGGAGAGTTCAAGGACTTCTTCGCCGACATGGTGAAGCGGGGGTACGTCCGCGCCCGGGTGGACGGGCAGCTGGTCAAACTCACCGACGATTTGAAGCTCGACAAGCGGATCAAGCACTCCATCGAGATCGTCGTCGATCGTCTCGTCCAGCGCGGGGCGCGGAACGGGGACCGCGGAACGACGGACGCCAGTTTCCGGCCGCGGGTCGCGGAAGCCGTCGAACAGGCGCTCGGACTCGCCGAGGGAAACCTCATCATCGCGGTGGAAACCGACCAGGCGAGCGGGGGGCGTGAGCCCCCCGAGGAAGCGACCTCGGGGGGCTCACGCCCCCCGCTCGGCACGACCGACCTGCTTCTCTCCGCCCACTACGCCTGTACCCACTGCGACATCAGCTACGAACCCCCGAGCCCCCAGCTCTTCAGCTTCAACAGCCCGCACGGCATGTGTCCCGAGTGCGACGGGCTCGGCAACAAGTTCACGTTCGACCCGGATCTGCTCATTCCGGACCCGTCGGTCAGCTTCTACAACGGGGCGATTCCCCTCGTCGGCACGCTCAAGGGCATGGGCCGGTGGCGGAAGCACGTCTACGAGGGCGTGGCGAAATCGCTCGGCATCGATCTGAAACAGCCCTGGAAGGACGTGCCCGCGGAGCACCAGCGCCTACTCCTCGAAGGGAGCGGGGATGCCCACATTGTGTGGGAGTGGAAGCAGCGGGGCGGGAAGGTGTGGAAGCACGGGGGCAAGTGGGAGGGGATCGTCCCCCAGCTGCTCTCACAGTTCAAGAAAACGGCGGCCGGCCCGCGGCGGATGCAGCTGGAAAAGTACATGCGGGTCGTCCGCTGCCCCGCCTGCGGCGGACACCGATTGAACGCGCAGGCCCGGGCCGTGCGGGTCGGCGGGAAGACACTGGTCGAAGTCGGGCAGACGCCGATCGGCGATCTCGTCCCGTGGTTCGAGACGTACGAAGCCGGCCTCTCACCCACGGCCCGGGCGATCGCCGGGGAGCTGCTCAAGGAAATCCGCGCCAGGCTGGGGTTCCTCCTGAACGTCGGGCTGCACTACCTCTCGCTCGACCGCTCGGCCCCGACACTCTCCGGCGGGGAGGCCCAGCGCATCCGGCTCGCCGGGCAGATCGGGTCGGGACTGGTGGGGGTTCTCTACGTCCTCGACGAGCCGAGCATCGGCCTGCACCCGCGCGACAATGATCGGCTGCTCCGCAGTCTCGAACGCCTCCGCGACATGGGGAACACCGTCCTCGTGGTCGAACACGACGAGGACACGATGCGGGCGGCCGACTACCTCGTCGACTTTGGCCCGGGCCCGGGCATCCGGGGCGGACACGTGGTCGCGGCCGGGTCGCCGGCTGAGGTGTTCGCGAACCCGGCCAGCCTGACTGGCCAATACCTCACCGGCGCGAAGGAGATCGCCGTCCCGGCCAGGCGGCGGCCCGTGGACAAAGACCGGCAGCTGAGGGTCGTCGGGGCGAAGCACAACAACCTCAAGAACGTGACGGTCGACATCCCCCTTGGGGTGTTTGTGACCGTCACCGGAGTGAGCGGGTCCGGGAAGTCATCGCTCGTCAATGACATCTTGAAGGAAGCCCTCTCCGCGGCCGTCGCGAATGGGGGGCGGGCGGGGCCTGATACGGATGATTTGGAAGAAGATGATTTGCCCCACTCGGTCGGGTCACACGACCGGATCGAGGGTGCCGAGCTCATCGACAAGGTGATCGACATCGACCAGACGCCGATCGGCCGCACCCCGCGGTCGAACCCGGCGACGTACATCAAGCTCTGGGACGAGATCCGGTCGCTCTACGCGGAAATGCCGGACGCGAAGGTGCGGGGCTACCAGCCCGGGCGGTTCAGTTTCAACAAGCCCGGCGGGCGGTGCGAGGCGTGCGAGGGGAACGGCTCCAACCGCCTCGAAATGGACTTCCTGGCGGACGTCTGGGTGACCTGTGCGATCTGCGAGGGCCGGCGGTTCAACCGCGAAACGCTCCAGGTGAAGTACCGCGGCAAGTCGATCCACGACGTCCTGGAAATGGAGGTCGCCGAAGCCCTCGACCACTTCGAACACGTCCCGAAGATCCGGACGATGCTCCAGACCCTGCACGACGTGGGGCTCGACTACATCAAGCTCGGTCAGCCGTCGCCCACCCTCTCCGGCGGCGAGGCCCAGCGGATCAAGCTCGCGAAGGAACTGGTCCGCCGGGGCACGGGGAAGACGCTCTACATCCTCGACGAGCCGACGACGGGCCTGCACTTCGAAGACGTGCGGAAACTACTCGACGTGCTGCACGGGTTCGTCGAGCAGGGGAACACCGTTCTCGTGATCGAGCATAATCTGGACGTCATCAAGACCGCCGACTGGCTCATCGACATGGGCCCCGATGGGGGCTCGGGCGGCGGCGAGGTGGTGGCAACCGGCACCCCCGAACAGGTGGCGAAGAGTAAGGTGTCGTACACGGGCCAGGCTCTCCAGCCGATCCTTTTTCCGAACAAGGCCCGACCACGGAACGGTCGAAACGCAAAAGTCAAAACCCAAAACACCCGGCAGGAATACATCACTCATCTGGAAGTACAGGGGGCGAGCCAGCACAACCTCAAGCACGTCTCCGCCCGGTTGCCGCGCGAACAGATGACGGTCTTCTGCGGCCCGTCGGGGTCCGGGAAGTCGTCACTCGCTCTGGACACCATTTACGCCGAGGGGCAGCGGCGGTACGTCGAGTCGCTCTCCAGCTACGCCCGCCAGTTCCTCGGGCAGGTGCAGAAACCGAAGGTCGAGCACGTCACCGGGCTCTCGCCCGCGATCAGCATTGAGCAGAAGACGACGAGCAAGAGCCCGCGGTCGACGGTCGGCACCATTACCGAGGTGTACGACTACCTCCGCATCCTGTACGCCCGGCTCGGCCAGCGGCACTGCCCGAGCTGCGGACAGCCGGTGGGGACGCAGACCGCCGACGAGATCGTCGACAAGGTGCTCTCCCTGCCCGAGGGGACTAAGCTCTACATCATGGCCCCGCTGGAGCGGAAGGGGCAGGAGAAGTACGACACCCTCTGGGAGGAGATCCGCCGGGCCGGGTACGTGCGGATGCGGGTGGACGGGAAGTCGTACAACGTGGACGAACCCCCGTCGATCGACCACCGCCGCAAGCACGCCGTCGAGGTCGTGGTGGACCGGAACGTGGTGAAGCCGGGCACCCGGACGCGGGTGGCGGAGGCGGTGGAGCAGGCGCTCGAGCTCGGCCGCGGGGTGATGCACATCGGGTACGTGGATGCCGACAAGGACGAGACGAAGTGGCGGGTCGAGAAGTTCTCGCAGCACCTCGCCTGCGAGCGCTGCAACCTGAGCTTCGAACCGCTCAACCCGCACAACTATTCGTTCAACAGCCCGCTCGGGTGGTGCCCGACGTGCGAGGGCCTCGGGTTCCAGCGGGGGGCGAACGCGAGCCTCCTGATCCGCGACCCCGCCCTCACGCTCCGCCAGGGGGCGGTCGCCGGCTGGCCGGCGCTGGACGACGGGAGCCCGTGGCTCCCGTTCGCCGAGGCCATCGCCCGCCACGCCGGGTTTGACCTCGACAAGCCCTACGACCAGCTCGAACCGGGCCACCAGCGGGTGATCCTGCACGGGACGGGCGAGTCGTGGATGTCTTTGGCGAGCGGGGAGCGTCAGCCCCCCGAGTCCGGGCCACGCAAACGATCCACCAAGACCTCGGGGGACTCACGTCCCCCGCTCGCCAAATTCCAGTACAAGGGCCTCTTCCCCGCCGTAGATGAAGCCTCGCGGGTGAGTTTCGTTTACCGCCAGCGGCTCGATCATCTGGTAGACGAGGTCCCCTGCTCCACCTGTCACGGGTCGCGCCTCCGGGCCGACGCGGCGGCCACCCGGTTCGCCGGGCTGAAGCTCGGCGAGCTCGGGGCGAAGCCGCTCGGCGACACACTGACCCTGTTCCAGGGGCTGACCCTCTCCACCCACGCCAGGCAGGTCGCGGGCGAAGTCCTCCGCGAGATCGGCAGCCGGCTCAAGTTCCTCGTCGACGTCGGGCTCGACTACCTGTCGCTCTCCCGCCCCGGCCCGACCCTCTCCGGCGGCGAGGCCCAGCGCATCCGGCTCGCCTCCCAGATCGGTAGCGGCCTCACGGGCGTCCTCTACGTGCTGGACGAGCCGACGATCGGCCTGCACCCGCGGGACAACGAGCGGTTGCTGCAAGCCCTCCAGCGCCTCCGCGACCTCGGCAACACGCTGGTGCTGGTCGAGCACGACCGGGAGGTGATCGCGGCGGCGGATTACCTGCTCGACTTCGGCCCCGGGGCCGGCGACCGCGGCGGGGAGATCACCGCCGCCGGGACGCCGAAGCAGGTGCTCAAGTCGAAGGACTCGCTCACCGGGAAATACCTGTCCGGGAAGCTCGCGATCCCGATCCCGTCCAACCGCCGAATCTCGCTGAGTGAAAAAGGAAAAGTGAAAAGTGAAAAGTTACCCGACCTGACCCAGGCTGGGACCGACCAATTGCTTTCACTTTTCACTTTTCCTTTTTCACTTTTCCTTTCGATTCTTGGCGCCCGGCAGAACAACCTTCGGAACGTGGACGTCCACCTGCCGCTGGGGGCGTTCATCGCGATCACCGGCGTGAGCGGGTCCGGCAAATCGTCCCTCGTGAACGAGGTGCTGTACAACACACTCGCCCGCAAGCTCCACCGGGCCCGCACGGCCGGGGCTGCTCACGACGAGATCCGCGGGATCGAGCACATCGACAAGATCATCAACGTCGACCAGGACCCGATCGGGAACTCGCCGTCGTCGAACCCGGCCACGTACACCGGGGTGTTCGACCTGATCCGCGAACTCTTCGCCCGGCTGCCGGAGTCCAAGATCCGCGGCTACCACCCCCGCCGGTTCAGCTTCAACCAGAAGGGCGGGCGGTGCGAGGCCTGTGAGGGTATGGGGCAGAAGAAGATCGAGATGCACTTCCTGCCCGACGTGTGGGTCGAGTGCGACACCTGCCACGGGAGCCGGTACAACCCCGAGACGCTCGCGGTCAAGTACCACGAGAAGAGTATCGCCGACGTGCTCAACATGCGGGTCGCCGAGGCCCTCGAACTGTTCGGGAACATCCCCAAGATCCGCACCATCCTTCAGACGCTCGACGACGTCGGGCTCGGGTACATGTCGCTGGGGCAGCCGGCCCCCACCATGTCCGGCGGTGAAGCCCAGAGAGTGAAGCTTGCGGCGGAGCTCGCTCGCCCCAGCACCGGGAAGACGCTCTACCTGCTCGATGAGCCGACCACCGGTCTGCACTTCGACGACATCCGCAAGCTTCTCGACGTGCTTCACCGGCTGGCCGATCTCGGGAACACGGTCGTGGTAGTCGAGCACAACCTCGACGTCATCAAGACGGCCGACTGGGTCGTCGACCTGGGCCCGGACGCCGGGATCGGGGGCGGGCAGGTGGTCGCCTGCGGCACGCCGGAGGACGTGGTCCGACAGGCCGCCGACCCGCGGCGCCAGGCCGCCGGGCTCGTCTCGCACACCGGCCGCATCCTGAAAGGCGTACTGGACGCGGGGCCGTACGCCGAGCGGCCGAAGTTCGACCCGGAGGCCGCCCGGCGCGAGAAGGCGGGCGATCTCGACATCGCCGACGTCGGCAAGGGACAGAAGCTCCCGTGGGAGGCGGACGGGCCGCGGTGGCACACGCACGACCGGGTGACGACCACGGGCAAGCCGATCAAGTGGGACGGGGCGGCCCTCGCGTGGGTGATCGAGGAGGTCCACAAGCTCGGCACGTTCTCGGAAACGAACTGGAACCACCGGAGCATCGTGGAGGTCGCGGCGGAGAAGAAGTCCGACGGCTGGTTCCTCCACGCGATGACTGGCCACGAGGCCTACTTGAAGCTCGTGTTCCGGGTGCCGGGCCGGACGGTCAAGCAGGACCAGCTCGCCGCGCAGCTCGGCCTCCGCCCGCTGTCCGACACGCCCGGCCTGGAGGGGTACGCCCGCGACAGCAACCGGGTCGAGGTGACGAACGGCCCCGGAGTCCAGCATGTCGTGATCGTGGTCCACAAGAAGGACGAGATCGACACCCCTGCCTTCAGGGCTTTCCTGAAGAAAGCGGCGGACGGGTTCCTCGACCGGCTGAAGACCCAGTCCGAAGGGGTCGAAGCCCACATGCCGTGGAAGAAGGACGGGGAGCAGTGGCACCTGTCCGAGAAGGGTTTCCCTATCGGGCGGGGGGTTAAGTGGGACCGGTCGATCCTCCCGCGGTTACTGAAGATCATCCGCGAGACCGACCCGGAGCTGGAGGTGAAGTGGGACGTGCGGGACGCCGTGACCATCCGCCCCCCCGGGTCCCGCCGGTTCTGGTCCCGGCTGAAGACGAAGGAGTCGGGCTATCTGGAAGCCTGGTTTGTCGGCAAGCCGGGACAGTTCAACCTGAACCGGGTCGAGGGACTGGGGCGCGATCCGGAGATCGAGTCGGACCGGGCCGACGGGTGCGACGTGCTCAAGCTCCGGTTCGTATCCGCCGACCACCTTCACCCGCAGAAGCTTAAGGCGGTCCTCGTCGAACACCTGAAGGGGTTCCGCGAAGCGATCGGCGATGGCCCGGATGAGAATGCGACGGGGTGAACCGATGGGAAAGCATTCCGGCCCGGGCGATGCCGTTTGTACTGCGGCAAACTAAGACAATATGGTTAGAGATTTAATATCGTCTCAGAGCGGTTATGCTGGCAAGAGTTTTGGCGAATGAGCCCCTGAGGCTGACCATGACTCGTTCGCTCCAAGGCAACCTAACATCGGGACCGGGCGCAAATCAACTTTGAACTCGGCCGCGGAGGTGTCTCGCCGTGGACATAGCGTACGTAACCCGGTCACAGTTCCTTGTTGTGTTAGAGGCCGCCATACGCGGTCACCGGGCTGAGCTGGATGCCGGTGGGCAGGTGCATATATACCTGGGAGAGGGTGGGTATGGGGGGCGTGTCGTCGTTACCATCCGTCCCAACGACCGAGCATGCTTCTGCACTGATTGGGCGAGTACTGATCCGACACGATTTCCGGCACGCATCAAAGCGGCTGCCACGGCCCTACTGAACTGCGGCTGCGCGGGCCGGTTTGAGGTTTCCCACTCAGAAGGCTCCCTGGCGATCCGCTCCGTGTAGGACCAGAGGTCGTCGTGCAACTTAACGTCAGCTCCGTGCACCTCGTCTCTTGCGTCGGTCAGAAGCGGGAACAGGCGTACCCTGCACGGGCTCTGTATGTCTCCGCTTGGTTCCTGAAGGCCCGCCGTTATGTCGAGGCTTCACGTTGTCGGTGGTTCATCTTGTCCGCCGAGTACGGTCTTGTGGCACCGGACCAAGTGATCACTCCGTACGAGCGGACGCTCAAAATTATGCCTGTCGCAGAGCGCCGAGCCTGGGCAGAGCGAGTATCCGAACAACTTGCTGCTGCCGTGCCGGAGTTGGCGCAGGTGGTGTTCTTAGCCGGAGAGCGTTATCGCGAGTTCCTGGTCCGGCATTTGACCGGTCGTGGAGTCGCGGTGTCCGTCCCGATGGAGGGTTTGCGGATCGGGGAACAGCTCGGTTGGTTGGGACAGCATTTGCCGCAAACCTGGCGCGACACTGAGACCTAATGGTCTGCTACTCATGGGTTAGATGGTTGAGGCCGGAATCACAAATAGGAACTTGACCCCCCTGGGAATCATCATCTACCGAACCAGTGGCGCCTGATGAGGGAGCATGACGATCAGGTGCCGGATGACCCATCCCCCCGTCAGAACCAACACGGCGGTTAACACCACGGCAAACGGGTTGGTCCCGACGGCCGCCAGGGCGAGCAGGGGAATCAGAACGCCCCCGCCGACGGAGAGGGCGACGCCGCGGAAGAGGTCGTCGCGGGTGTAGCGCCGCGTGAGTTCCGGTCGCAGTTCGCCGAGGAGCAATCCGAGGGGGATCAACCCGAGTACCAGGAGAAGACCGAGCGCCGGTCGCAGGAGTGCCGCCGCCCGGTCATGTCCCGTCAGCACTGACAGGACGAGCAACTCGGCGCACCCGAACACCACGGCCGAGCTCGTGTGATACCCCCCGAGCCAGCGCGAATCCCGCCAGCCGGGCTGCGCGCTGGTGCTGAAAAGGACCCCCTTGTAGGCCGCGGAGCCGAACGCGACCGGGAGCCCGGCGATCAGAAGCACCCGGCGGACCCACCAGACCGCATCCGAATCGCCGGGCACCAGACCGACGACTGTGCCAATGTCAATGGCGACGAGGAGGGTGAGCGGCAACGAGTACGCGGTCAGGCACCAGGTCCCGAGCGACATCGGCGAACTCAACTTGAAGACCCGGAGCATGTGGTGGAAACGGAGCGGGTCGCCGAGGTCGAGGACCAGGAGCGACAGATCGACCAGGAGCAGGACGAAGGCGGCCGGGTAGGCCCACACCGCGACCGGACCGAATACCTCCGGAAGCGCCAGCTCGCCGACCGCCGCTACCAGGAAAAGACCGGTCGTGAGGGCGTTGAAGAATACGTCCCAGACCACCAGCTGGTGCCAGTCGGGCGGCTTGGTCGGCTCCCGGTCCGCGTAGCCGGCGGCGGGCGGTGTTGCGGCGGTTTGCATGTCATTGGCCCATGACCAGGAACACCGCGAGGAGACCACCCATGGCGCCCAGCCCGGACAGGACGGCCCGGACGTAATCGCCCGTCATGTGGATCCAGGGGTTGAACGGGGCTTCCGGCAGGCCGTAGGTTGCGGGGCGGTCGACCAGCAGGTAGAAGGAATTCAGCTCGGTGTACGTCTCGGTCGGTGAGTCGCCGTACAGGTACGCGCCCGGGACGGCTCGGCTGTGGAGTTCCTCCACCCGCTGCCGCGCCCGCTCGCGCAGCTCCTCGACCGGGCCGAACTGGATCGACGCCGTGGGACACGCCTTCGCACAGGCCGGGACCAGCCCGTCCTTCTGGCGGTCGTAGCAGAGTGTACACTTGTGGGTGTGACCGTCGAAGTGGCTGCGGGTGATGACCCCGAACGGGCAGGCCGCGACGCAGTACGCGCACCCGTTGCAGATGTCCCGCTGGATGTAGACGTTGGCGAACTCGTTGTAGAGGATCGCCCCGGTCGGGCACGCCTGCTGGCACGGGGCCGCCGCGCAGTGCTTGCACACGTCCGACATCATCAGCCAGCGGTTGGCCGGGGGCGGCTCGGCGGGGAGTACGTCCAGGGACATCCGCCCGTTGGGGGACGGCGGGGGCGGCAGGACGTCCGCGAACTGCTCGATGAACTTCACGTGCCGCAAGGACGAGGCCGACAGCTCCCCGGTATTGTCGTAACTGTTCCCGCTCCAGTTGAAGCCGTCGGCCGGGAGCTGGTTCCACTGCTTGCACGCCACCTCGCAGGCCTTGCACCCGATACAGACCGTCGTATCCGTGTAGAACCCGGTCGCCGGCTGCTTCGCCGGAGCTGCGCCCCGCCGGAACGGATAGGTGAGACGGGCGACGACCTCTGCCAATCGGCCGCGGGGCCGGGGCGGGTCGGCGGACTGCGGCGTCGAGACGACCTGGGCTTCCCTACTCGTCATGCGTGAACCCTCCCTCGGGCTGGGCCGCCGCCGGGGTGTTGGGTATCGGATCGCGGGTCGGCCATGCCACCGGGTGCTTGGTCGGGGACGGCTGACGGCCGTCGTGCCGGCCGCGTTCCACCTGGCAGGCAAAGGCTTTCCCCTCGTGCATGCTCACGTTCACCTCGGCCACCAGCGCCGTCAGGTCGTTCGCGTTCCCGCCCACGACCTCGCCCGCGAACGCCCAGTGGAACGGGAGCCCGATCTGGTGGACCACCCGGCCGTCGACGAGCAGCGACGGCACCCGCCGGGTCACCATCGCCCGGCACTCGATCGCCGTGCGGGCCGACCGGACCGTCACCCAGTCCCCGTGGGTGATGGCCCGCTCCGCGGCCAGCTCCGGGCTCATCTCGACAAACATTTCGGGCTGGAGTTCGTTCAGCCACGAGTTGAACCGGCTCATCGGCCCACTCAGGTAGTGCTCGGTCAACCGGAACGTCGTCGCCACCACCGGGAACTCGGCCGTCGGGGTATGCGCGATCCGGTTGAGCGGCCCCTCGAACGTCCGGACTGTCGGGCTCGTCGGTTGCCGCGGGTAGAGGAGGTTCCCAACCGGCGATTCGACTGGTTCGTAGTGAGTCGGGAGCGGGCCGTCCTTCGCCCCCTTCGGTGCGAATAACCAGCCGAGGCCGTCCGGCTTCATGATGAAGGGCTGGTCCCCGGCGATCGCGGCCATGCCCTTCGCCCCGTCCGGCGGACGGTAGCCCGGGGGCTTGGTCGGCTCGAAGTCCGGCTCGTCGGGGCCGTCCCACCGGGCCTTCTCCGCATCCCACCAGATGTATTTCTTCCGGTCCGACCACGGCCGGCCCTCGGGATCGGCCGAGGCGCGGTTGTAGAGCATCCGGCGGTTGTGCGGCCAGGCGAATCCCCACTCCGGCTGCACCGGGTTGTCGGACAGCTTCCGCTCGTTCGCCCGGTTCCGGTCCGGCTCGGGGAAGACGCCGCTGTAGATCCAGCACCCGCACGCCGTCGAGCCGTCGGCCTTCAGCTCGGAGAAGCCCTTGAGTAGCCGGGGGCGGCCGGTCCGCGGATCGATCTCGCCGACCCGGTACCCGTTGATCTCCTGGAGCACCAGTTCGACATCCGGCTCGTCGCGGATGCAGCTGACCGTGCCGTCGGGCAGTCGGTGTCCCGCCCCGTGCTCGTAGTCCCAGGTCAGGTTCAACAGGGGCTGGTCCTTCGGGTCGGTCGAGCCGGCGTACAGGTCTTTCAACCGCTTGCCGAGGTGGTAGACGAACCACGTATCCGACCGGCAGTCGTCGGGCGGGTCCATCGCCTTGTTGTGCCACTGGAGCAGCCGCTGGGTGTTGGTCAAGGTGCCGTCCTTCTCCGGGCTGGTCGCCGCGGGGATGAAGAACACCTCGGTCCCGACCTCCGCCGCCGGCGGGCCGTTCGGGTCGTCCTTCCAGAACACCGCGCTTTCGGTCTCGAACCAGTCCGCGACCACCAGCCAGTCGAGCTTCCGGAGACCGGCCCGCTGGAGCCCGGCGTTCATCCCCCCGCCGGCCGGGTTCTGGCCGAACAGAAAGTAACCGGTCATCTCGCCCCGGGCCATGCGGTCCATTGTCGGGAGGTGCGAGTAGTCGCCGTCGACCCGCGGGACCCAGCCGAACCGGTAGTCGTTCTCCGCCGCGGCCGCGTCCCCGTACCAGGCCTTTAGCAGGCTGACGACGAACTTCGAGAAGTTCGCCCAGTACCCAGTCGGTATGCCCTCTTTCTTGACGTAGCTCTCCAGCGTGTCGTGCCCCTCGTCGGGGGTCGGCTGGGGGAGGTAGCCGGGCAACAGGTCGTAGAGGGTCGAGACGTCCGTGCTGCCCTGGATGCTGGAGTGGCCCCGCATGGCCATGATCCCGCCCCCCGGTCGGCCCACATTCCCGAGCAGCAGCTGGAGGATGCCGGCGGCCCGGATCATCTGCACGCCGGTGGTGTGCTGGGTCCATCCGACCGCGTACACGATCGCGCTGGTCCGCTCCCGGCCCGAGTTGGCGCAGAGAAGGTCCGCGATGCGGCCCACGTCATCGGGGGCGCAGCCGCACACCCGGGCGACCACCTCGGGCGTGTATCGGGCGAAGTGCCGCCGCAGGATCTGCATGACACAGTGCGGGTGCCAGAGGGTCGGGTCGCGGTGGGGGCGGTCTTCGGCCCTGCCTCCGCCCTCCAGCCCGTAGCCGTGTGTCCCTTCCTTGCCGTGGGCGGCTTTCGTTTGCCCGTCTTCCCCTTCCCCCTCGTAAGCCCACTTGCCTTCGTTGGCGTTGTAAGTGCCGCTCTCCGGGTGGAAGCCGCTGAACAGCCCGCCGAGGTCCTCCGCGTCCCGAAAGCCCTCATCGACGATCGTCGCGGCGTTCGTGTACGCGAGGACGAACTCCTTGAACCACTTGTCGTGGGTCAAGACGTGGTTGATAAGCCCGCCGAGGAAGGCGATGTCGGACCCGGCCCGGATGCCGATGTAGATGTCGCAGAGCGCCGAGGTCCGGGAGAACCGCGGGTCGATGTGGACGAGCGTTGCCCCCTTTGCCTTCGCCTTCATCGGCCAGCGGAACCCGACCGGGTGGGCCTCCGCCATGTTCGAGCCCATGATCAGGATGCAATCGCTGTTCGCCAGGTCCTGCTGAAACGTGGTGGCCGCGCCGCGGCCGAACGAGGCGCCCAGACCGGGCACCGAGGCGGAGTGTCATATCCGAGCCTGGTTCTCGACCGACAGCACGCCGAGCCCGCCGGTGAAAAGTTTCTTGATCAGGTAGTTTTCCTCGATGTCGAGCGTCGCCCCCCCCAGGGTGCCGATCGTCTTCACCGAATTCAGCAGGCGGCCGTCGGCGTTCCGGGTAACGAGGCCGGCGTCGCGCGCGGCTTTCACCCGTCGGGCGATCTGGTCGAGTGCCCAGTTCAGTGGTTTGGTCTCCCACTTGTCGGCGTACGGCGCGCGATAGAGCACGTTCCTAACCCGGTGCGGGTTGGTCGAGAGCTGGAACGTATTTGCCCCTTTTGGGCAAAGAGTGCCCTCACTGATCGGGCTCCGCGGGTCGCCCTCAATGTCGATCAGCTGCCCGCCCTTGGTGTAGATCAGTTGTCCGCACCCGACGGCGCAGTAGGGACAGACGCCCTCGGTCACGGTGGCACCGCGGAGGCGCGAAGCCTTCTCGGCGGTCTGCGGGCTGAACGGCTGAGGCTTCGTGGCCACCGGCAGGCTGAACATGGACGCCTCCTGTCGGGCAGGGAGGACCGGTCGCCCACCCCCGCGGTGTCCCGAAGCTGTCAGAGTCGGGCCGGGGAGCGGTATAGTTCTCGTAGAGGACAACAATGTCCCGTCAGCGAGCGACTGATGTGATGGGCACAACTCAATAGTAGCAAATCTCACGCCGGATTTAATCGCCACCGGAATGATACTTGCTGACCAGACCTCGGATCGTCCCTGTCCCTCTGGTGAATGGAATTAATCGCCGGGACGAGTCTTCTCACGCCTCGCCGGACCCAAGGCTGGTTCCGCCAGGCGACTGAGGTATCCATGTCGACGCCGGACACGAATCAATCGGGGGACTCCGCTCCGGGCTTCCTGGACCGAGAGCGGATCGTCGCCGGGCCGGGCTTCAACCGGTGGTTGGTCCCACCCGCGGCCCTCGCCATCCATCTCGCGATCGGCGAGGTCTATGCGTTCAGCGTGTTCAAGATCCCTCTCACCCACCTCATCGGCGGCAGCGAGCCGTCCCCGGCGGACTGGACCCAGTCCGACATCGCCTGGGTCTTTAGCATCGCCATAGTGTTCCTCGGGCTGTCCGCCGCCGTCTTCGGCCAGTGGCTCGAACGGGTCGGGCCGCGGAAGGCGATGTTCGCCTCGGCCGCGTGCTTCGGCAGCGGGTTCCTCATTTCGGCAGTCGGGGTGGTGTTACACCAGATCTGGCTCATTTATTTGGGCTACGGGGTGATCGGCGGGATCGGCCTGGGGCTGGGGTACATCTCCCCTGTGTCCACTCTCATCAAATGGTTTCCGGACCGGCCCGGGATGGCCACCGGGCTCGCGATCATGGGGTTCGGTGGCGGGGCGATGATCGGATCGCCGCTCGCCCAGCTGCTCATGGCGCACTACCGGACGTCCTCGACCCCCGGGGTGGCAGAGACGTTCGTCACGATGGGGGTGGGCTACTTCCTGTTCATGATGTTCGGGGCCTTGACGGTCCGCGTCCCGTCGCCCGGCTGGTACCCCGCCGCGGCAGGGTCGACGGAGCGGCGCGCGGACCACGGGCGGCCGAGCCGGGCGGCCGAGCCCCCGGGGGTGACGGCCGATGAAGCGATCAAGACCCCCCAGTTCTGGTTGCTGTGGGGGGTTCTGTTCCTGAACGTGACGGCCGGGATTGGGGTGATCGAGCAGGCGTCGCCGATGATTCAGGAGATGTTCCCCGGCCGGGTCACGCCCGAGGCCGCCGCCGGGTTCGTCGGCCTCCTGAGCCTGTTCAACATGGTCGGCCGGTTCGGCTGGTCGTCCCTGTCCGACAAGATCGGCCGCAAGACGACGTACGCCGTCTTCTTCCTGCTGGGGGCAACCCTGTACGCCCTCACCCCGCATTCCGGCCGGCTCGACGGCGTGGCCCTGTTCGTCCTCGGGTACGGGATCATCCTAAGCATGTATGGCGGCGGCTTCGCGACGATCCCCGCGTACCTCCGCGACCAGTTCGGAACGCTCCAGGTGGGGGCGATCCACGGCCGCCTCCTGACCGCGTGGTCCGCCGCCGGGGTGATGGGGCCGGGGCTGGTCAACTACATCCGCGAGTACCAGCTCGAACACGGCGTCCCCAAGGTGGAAGCGTACACGGTCACCATGTACGTGATGGCCGGGCTGCTCGTCATCGGGTTCGTCTGCAACTTGCTGGTCCGGCCGGTGGACCGACGGCACGTGGCGGTCACCCCCCCCGCGTCTCCTTTTCCGGCCGGTGCCACGCACAGCCCTTCCCCGATCTGAGTTCGGAGGTTCCATGTCCGCGCTCCCACCGCCCGCCGACGGCCCGTCGCAAACCGAGTCCGACCTGGCAACACTCTTATTCCGGTGGGCGTGGGTGATGACTCCGCTCTCCTGGGGGGTGTGGGAAACGGTCCGCACTTCCCTGGCTCTGTTCCGGTGAATCGGAAGGGCGAGTGGCGCCCCGGCTCGCGCCGCCAACCCCACCCGGCCCCTGAAAAAGTACCGGCCGGCGACAACGCCGGCCGGGTGGGTGAGAAGCTCCGGGCACCGGTCGAGGACCCGTCAGTCCTGGTTCTGGAATTCCAGTTTGGCGAGGTAGAGCATTCGCCTGTCGCCCCGGACCCAGTAGTCTTCCAGAAGCACATGCATGTCCTGCTCGAGCACCTTCGGCTTCCACCCGTTCGGCACCCTCCTGTTCACCGTCACCTGGACCGGCTTCGCCCAGTCGATCATGTCCCGGCCGATCCAGACCCCGATCGTCCGAACCCCCCGCGACTCCAGGGCGATGAGGTTGTTCCCTTTGATGTCGCCCTGAAGAGTGGCCGGGAGCAGGTTCCCGGCGGGCTTCCCGCCGGCGGCCAGATTACCCGGATGAATCTTTTCCGCCCCGAGCCAGTAGAACCGGTTGTCGGTCTCCCGCATCGTCTGCCAACTGAACCGCGGGCCGTTGCCGAGCTGGAGGGTCGACGTCCCGTTCGCCCGCTTCTTCCTCGCCAGCCAGTCGAACATCACCGGGGTTTCCGCCGGATACCATTCGACCCCGCGGCCCCGGTAAACCACCTCCAGGGCCGGGAACCCGTTCGGCATCCACCGGTCGAAGATCCGGCGGAGCTGGGTGTTCGAGTCCTCGGCCAGCTGCCCGGAGACGACGTAGAACGGCAGCTTCTGGGCGTTCCGCCAGTATTCCATGAACATCCCCTGCCACCTCGGGGTCGCCCCGACCGCGATCACCCCGGCGAAGAGGTCGGGGTGCGACACGCCCACGTCCATGGCCATGTCCGCCCCCGCCCCACCCCCGACCATGAACACCCGGTCGTTGTCGACGGTGAAGTGCCGGATCACGTCCCGGAGGGCCCCGGTCACGAAGTCGTGGTCTTCGCCCTTCCACTCCCAGTAGGTTTTTCCGTCGAACGGGATGGTCCAGAGCGGGGCGACCATGATGTACCCGTTCTTGTCGGCGTCGGCCGCCAGCGCCCCCATCAGGCGCTCGGCCGGGAGGCCGGGGTAGGTCAGGACGATCAGCACCGGGTACGCCCGACCGTGGTGGTACTCCGGCGGGAGTTTGACGAGGTAATCGACCCCCGCCAGGTGCTCCCCGTACGGGGTGGACCGCCGCGTGAACACGCCGTCCGGGACGCCGTTGCCCCGGACCAGGGAGCCGGTCCGGAACACGAGGTCTTCCGGCTCGGCCGGCGGGAGGAGGGAAATCACCTGGGCGAGTTCGTCGATCCCGAGGGGGTTGGTCTTGCGGTAGGCGGTGAGGATGCCGTGCCGCTCGTTCTGGCTCGTCGCCCGCTGATACTCGAGCACGGCCTTTCGCGCCCGCCAGACCTGCAGCGCCTGGGCGGGGACCGGCGTCGCGCCATTCTTCCCCTTCACCCACCCGCTGATCGCGGTCGAGAGCAGTTCCGCAGGGGTCTTCGACGGCGGCCTGGCCTGGCCCTTCTCCCGCTCCGCCTGGGCGGCGAGGTTGACGAAGAACTCGACCCGGCCCACGCTGTCGGGGTGGAGTTCGCCGTGGACGGTCTCCGCCGCG
>JAQGHQ010000587.1 GCA_028288765.1 Gemmataceae bacterium
CGGTCCGTCGTTCCTGTCGGAGCCGGTCCGCGGACTCCAGGGTCATTCCGGGCTGCACGCGTGGCGGAACGGAGACACCCCGGCCGCCTGGGTGAACGCCGGGAAAGAGTCGGTGAAGGTCTGGACGACGCTCCCGCCGCGGACCTTCTATGTCCACCCCGCCGCCGACGGGCCGGTCGGGGTGGCGTGGGTGAGCCCGATCGACGGGAAGGTCCGCGTCACCGGGCGGGTCGCCGACGCGCACAAGGGCGGTGGCGACGGCGTCGGCTGGCAGCTCCAACACATCGCCGCCGACACCCGGGCCGACTTCCACAAACTCGCGGCCGCCACGGACCGCCTTCGGCAGCTCACCCGCGAGCGGGCCGAGGCGGATGCGGCGACGGTGCCGACCGACACGGCCTATGCGGTCACCGACGACGCCCCGCACGACGCGGAACTGCACCGCCGGGGAGAGCCGACGAACCGCGGGCCGGCTGTACCCAGGAAGTGGCTTTCGGTCCTGGGGGGGCAGGCGGTGCCGAAAGACGGCGGGAGCGGCCGGCTGGCCCTGGCGGGGTGGCTCACCGACCCGGCGAACCCGCTCACCGCCCGGGTGTTCGTCAACCGGGTCTGGCAGTACCACTTGGGCCGCGGGATCGTCGATACCCCGAACGATTTCGGCACCCGGGGCGGTCGGCCGAGCCACCCCGAACTGCTCGATTGGCTCTCGGCCGAGTTCGTGAAGCAGGGCTGGTCGGTCAAGCGGCTGCACCGGCAAATCCTCCTCTCGGCCGCGTACCAACAATCCTCTCCCGAACAAACTCCGGATCGCGATCCGGAACCGAAGAAGACCTTGTTCGGGATTTCGATTCCGCACTCCGCTTTCCGCACTCCTCAGTCGACAGATGCGGACAACGTCTGGCTGTCCCGGTTCGCCCGTCGGCGACTGACCGCCGAGGAGATCCGGGACGCGATCCTGGCGGTCAGCGGGGACCTCGACCGCACACCCGGCGGGCCACACCCGTTTCCGGACGAGAAGGGCTGGGGGTACACGCAACACAACCCGTACTCCGCGGTCTACGACCACGACCGGCGAAGTATCTACCTGATGACCCAGCGGATCAAGCGGCACCCGTTCCTCGGGCTGTTCGACGGGGCCGATCCGAACCGGAGCACCGACCGGCGGGACACCACGACCGTGCCGACCCAGGCGCTCTACTTCCTGAACGACCCGTTCGTCCACGCGAAGTCGGCCCGGCTCGCGGACCGCCTGACGGTACTGCCCGACCCGGCGACTCGTCTCGACCGGCTCCACATGCTCGCCTACGGGCGGCTCCCGACCGCCGACGAGCGGCGGGTGGCGACGAAGTTCCTGGCCGCATACGGCGGTCCCGGCGCGGGAGACAAGGACCGCGACCGGCGGGCCTGGGCCGCGTGGGTGCGGGTGGTGTTCGCGAGCAACGAGTTTCTGTACGTGGACTGATACCGGATCGGGTGGATTCGTTCTTGTAGGGTGGGCACCGCCCACCGTTCGACTGTGGTGGGCGGTGCCCACCCTACAAAAGCAATCCATGCGATTTGGTATGAAGTTTCGTTCGCTTTCTTCGCCGGAAGGGCTCGCGAGCCGAGCGGGCCGAGCAGACACGCCCGAGGACGACCGATGACCGGTTTCCACACCGCCCCCGACCGCCGGTTCTTCCTCCGGTCCGCCGTCGCCGGGTCGGCGCTCCTGCCGGCGCTCGTCCGCGATCTCGTCGGCGGAGATCGAAACGGCGGTCCCGACGCATCGGACCCGCTCGCCCCGAAGCCGCCGCACTTCCCGGCGAAGGCCAAGCGGGTGATCTTCCTGTTCATGAGCGGCGGGGTGTCGCACGTCGACTCGTTCGACCCGAAGCCCAGGCTGACCGCCGATCACGGCAAGCAGGTGACCCTGGATCACCCGGAGACGAAGAACCGACCGGGGTACGAGAAACTGTTCCTGAAGCGGCCGCAGTGGGAGTTCAAGAAGCGCGGAAAGAGTGGGACGGAGGTGAGCGAGCTCTTCCCCCACGTCGCCGCCGCGGCCGACGACATCGCCCTCATCCGGTCGATGACCACCGGTCACTCGAACCACTACAACGCCACGCTCGGGATGCACACCGGGTCGTTTACGGTCGCCCGCCCGGGGCTCGGCGCGTGGGTCAGCTACGGGCTCGGGAGCCCGAACAAGAACCTCCCGTCGTTCGTCGTCATCGCCCCGTTCACGCCGTACGCGGGTGGGCAGGTGTGGGCGTCCGACTTCCTCCCCGGCTGCCACCAGGGGACACCGGTCGTGCCGGCGGCCGAGCCGATGGCCAACATCCGGCCGCGGGTCCCGGTCGCCGTCCAGCGGATGGAACTCGACGCGCTCGCGGAGCTGAACCGCGGGCACCGGGCGGCCCGGCCCGACCCCGCCCTCGCCGCGCGGATGCAGAGCTACGAGGTCGCGTTCGGGATGCAGACGGCCGCCCCGGAGGCGTTCGACCTGTCCCGGGAGACGGACGACACCCTCGCCCTCTACGGCCTGCCGCGCGGGAGCACCAACGGGTTCGCGTGGCAGTGCCTGGTCGCCCGGCGGCTGGTCGAGCGGGGCGTCCGGTTCGTCGAGCTGATCGACACGGGGTCGTCGAACAACTGGGACGCCCACGGCGACATGACCACCCACGCCCCGCTCGCGAAGAACGTCGACCGGCCGATCGCCGGGCTCATCGCCGACCTGAAACGGCGCGGGCTCCTCGACGACACCCTGGTGGTATGGACCACCGAGTTCGGCCGGACCCCGTTCAACAACACCGCGGACGCGAAGGGCCGGGAGCACCACAACTGGGCGTTCTCGTCCTGGCTGGCCGGGGCGGGGGTGAAGCCCGGCATGGTTCACGGGGCGACGGACGAGTACGGGATTCGCGCGGTCGAGAAGCCCGTGGACGTCCACGACTTCCACGCGACCATTCTGCATCTGATGGGGCTCGACCACGAGAAGCTGACCTTCCGCCACGCCGGCCGCGACTACCGGCTCACCGACGTGAAGGGGAAGGTGGTCCGCGAGATCCTCACTTGATGTGTAACCGTCCGGCGAAGCACGTCACTCTTGAAACGGAGACGCGGTGAGATCATGCCGGTGTCTCAGTAGGGCGGCGTTGGTGCTGCGATTGGTTGCGGCCCGGTGCGGTTGCTCCGCCACGCGTCCGGTCTTTCGGCCGAACGTTATCTACCGGCTTCATTCCAAGTCCGATTCGGACAGCATTGCGATGTTGCGTGAGCAGTGGGCGATCGCGGAGCCGACTACCGGAGGTGGGTTCCAAGGGGCATCAATCCGTATCGAATATGGTGGCGCGAGTGACGGCCGTCGACGAACGCCTTCACTCGCGCGGGCGACTCTACCGCCAATCGAACAGAGTCAGTGAAGGCGGGGGCGATTTCGGGTCGGTCTTGTCCGACGCGAACACGGTCTTCGCCCCGCGGCCATCCGCAGCGACTACCCCGACCCGCCAGCTCGAGACTGATTGCGTCCCGCTCTCCCAGTGATGGCAGAGGAACCCAATTCGCGCCCCGTCCGGCGACCACCGCACCCCGTGTGGGACGTCGAAGAGTATCGTCCCATCAACGCGCTTTCCGGGCACTTCGAACGCGACCGCCGCCCGCGCTTTGTTCGCGAGGTCGAGAACGCAGAGCTTGATCCCGATTTTCGGGACCGATTCCTCGCCGACCTGGATCGGGACCGTCGTCGAGACGAGGCACGCGACCCGCTTCCCGTCCGGCGACAGGGCCACAACGTTTGACGAGGCGCCGCTGTTGAGGAATTCCCCCGGCCGCGACCAGTCGAAGTCGAACGAGTACGCCGCCAGAGCGTCGCTCGTTTTGCCGTCCGCGGAGACTTTACACAGCGTCTGCGATTTCACGGCCCAACCCTTGAGGTATCCTTCGCGGTCCTCGTCGATGGCGAGGAACCAGCCGTCGGCCGACCAGTCCACGACCTGACGGTTCTTCGGCAATTTCAGTTCGGTGGTCGTCCCCGCGGTGAGGTCGATCAGGACGTGCTCGTACGACGGGCCGCTGAAAAGCGGCCGCCTGGTCCAACGCCCAACGGCCCGCTTTCCGTCCGGCGCCCACGCCACAATGTGCGGCACGTCGCCCGACGCGAACAGCGCCTCATTGCCCTTCGCCGCCTTCACAGGCGCGACCACTGGGGGATTGCCGGGCGTCAGTAGGTAGAGCCCCTTGCGGGTGTCGAGTGGGAGCCGGCCGTCGGGGGCGGCCCGACCGCACGGGCCGAACGTTTCCGTCGCCGATGCCGTCGCCGTTGCGTTCAGGAAATTGTCGAGGGAACGCGACTGCGTGGGAATGTCGGCGCCGGCCTTGACGGCCGCGTCGCCAGTCAGCCTGGAGACTTCCGTGCCGTCGGATTTGAGGAATCGAACGTGCCCGGCTAACCCCAGAACGAGCCGCGACTCGTCCGCCGCTCGCGGCGCGGGCGCGATGGCCGGAGCCGGGGCCGGCTTGGGCACCTCGTCCGCCAGCCCGGTCGCGACGCCCGCGAGCAGCACGCACGCCGCCAGCTTCCATCGTAGCGCGAGTCCGCTTTTCATGATCGCCTCCGTCAGTTCCATGACGCCGGGGGAAGGACAATCGGAGACGGACGGAAGTGCCACAGCTTCGGGCGCGAGTGCGGCGAGTGCCGCCACCGCCGCGGCCGTGCTGATGCCGCGCCGGCGGAGCCGGTCAGCCAGTAGACGGCGCGCGGTTGAGAGCCGGCTGTACACCGTCCCGACCGGCACGCCGAGCCGCCGTGCGGCGGCCGACTGCGGTTCGCCTTGAAGGTCACACGCCACGATCAGCGCCCGATACCCCTCGGGCAGCCCCGCGAGTTCTTCGGCCACCACAGCGCGGCGGTCGAAGTCCGGTTCCGGTTCGCACCAGCCGGTTTCGGGGATCGTCGCCACGAGGCTCTCGCGGACGGCGCGTCGGGCAGACCGCTTGCGGGCTTCCCGGGCGGCGTTGACGGCCACCCCGAACAGCCAGCCGGCGATCGCTCCCGGCGGGTTCACCGTACCGGCCTTGCGGGTCAGGATGAGGAACGCGGCCTGGAAGGCGTCTTCCGCGTCTTGCCGGTGCCGGGTGACCCGACGACAGACCGCGAGCACCATCGGCCCGTGTCGGCGGAACAGTTGGGCGAACGCGTCCGGATCTCCGGCCGTCGTGAACCGGGTGACGAGTTCCCCGTCGGGCACGGGGAGGTGGATCACGCGCCTGGTCCGGTCCACGGCCGTGGCAAATACGCAGTGCGGCATTCCGTTGCCTCCGAAGGCCGACATCGTGCCGGCCTACCTTGTATTGGCTCGCCGCCGGGCAACCCTTCGACTCGGCGGCGGGTGGCATGCAATGCCTGGAACGTAGCGGTCAGCTGGAATCGTGCTTTTTCCCACGGATCACAGCCTTTTGCTCCGCGGTCAGCGTGAGGAGTTTCGGCGGCTTCGGGGGCTTGTGCGGCCCCCG
>JAQGHQ010000607.1 GCA_028288765.1 Gemmataceae bacterium
TCGGGCGGGCGGGCCGGCCGGAGAACCGGCCAAACAAGATGTATAGTAATGCAAGGCCATTTGTAGTGCAATACAGAGATGCGGAGGATTTCTCGGCCGGGGGTGTGGGCCGCGCGCCCCGCGGGCGAGCGACACGGAAACCCCCGGGTGGCGGGTGATCGGGGGCAACCACCTCGCCTCCGGCTGCTCCCGGGGTAACGGGCTGTCGACGCCGGGATGCGGGGAGGGAGCGATTGTCGCGGCGAGCGAGACGTCTCGAAAGGATGGTGTCCTTCCGGGTGGCGAGGTTCCACGACCGAACCGTCCGGTCGGCTCCCCCGGACAGGGCCAACGTCCCGTCCGGACTAGCCCGGATTTCTCACCGCGGAGGGCGCGGCGGACGCAAAGGAGCATCCGGGCCGGAGTTCGAAGAACGGGGGGCGGGGCTCCTCCGCACGACGGATCACCCGCTCGGGTCCGAACGTCGATCCGGCCGTTCCTCTGCGATCTCTGCGGCCTCCGCGGTGAGACATCCGGGCTAACCCGCTGCCGCACCGGACCGCCGGCTTCGTCGTACTTTTCCGCTTCCCGGTCCTGTCCGTCGGCGATTGGTACCCTCGGCGGCTCGGGGAGCGCGGGGGTACCTCTCAGCGGTCAGGGGTTCGGGCCTCGGACCGGCTGATGAGCCCGTCGCCGTCCGCATCGAGCTTACGGAACAATTCCAGTGGGCCGAGGAATTCCCGGAGCGACACGTCGCCGTCCCCGTTCCGGTCCATGGGGGCGAACCAGGCGGGGAGACCGTCCGTGCCCATAGGCAGTTCGGGCGGGACCGCGGCGCGGGCAGCCGGTACGACCGTCAGCGGGGCCGCCGCGGACCGAATCGCGAGACGCCGCGGCAGGTGCTTCGGGTTAATCCCCCCGCCCGGGGCCGCGTACGTTTTGAGGGCCGCCCCCGCGGTGATCAGTTCCCGCGGCGTGAGCCGGCCGTCTCCGTCCCGGTCGAGCAGCTCGAATAACCCGCTGCCCTCGTCGGCGAGCGTCACTTCCGCCCGACACCGGGCGAGGAGCGTCAAGGTCTTCGCGGCCGCGGCCAGCTCGGCCTCGTCGACTTTCCCGTCCGCATTCCTGTCGGCCAGGTCGAAGACGGCGAGTTCGACCACCCGGCCGTCGAACTGCTTCCGTTCGGCAACCCCCGACGGCTTCAACCGGTCGCGGAGGGCGGTGGTGGCGCGGTCCCAGCCGACCCCAGTGGCAGGGGGCGGCGGATCGACCCGGATTCGGACACCCGGGAGGGTGAGACGGGCCGCGCCGTTTGCCTCTGTTTGAGCCCGCGCTGGGTCCGGACCGGGCAGCAGGACCAACCGCCCCGGGCCGCCCACGGTGACGAACTCGAACGCGAGGTCGAGAGCGGGAGGGCGGGCGAGCCAGGCGGACAGTTCGGCGGTGTCGAGCCGCCCATTACCGTCCTGGTCGAGCGCGGCGAACGCCCGCGCGTCGCCGCCGAACTCGGACTGGCGGAGGGCGGTCGCCTTCGCCCCGCCCCGGGCCGCGAGCAGCTGTTTGACCGGGGTGCCGTCGGCATCGGGCGAGAGGAAGATGACGTCGGTCGTCGACGTGGCTCCCCGTCCGGCCGGGGCGGCGACTCGCGGCCGGTCCGGGCCGGACGGCCGGTTCAGTAACTCGGCGGCGGAGATGATCTCGTCCTCGTTCGCGTCCAGCGGGGCGAGGCGGTCGCGGGCGGCCGTCAGCTCGGCCGCCGACAACACGCCGTCGCCGTCCGCGTCGAGGTGGCGGACCAGCGCGGCCGAAAGGCGGTCCGAGTCGTCGCGGGGGGGGACGACGGTCAGCCCGACCGGTCCCTGCCCGGCCGTCCGGACGGCGGCCGCAAATGCGGCCTTGGACGTCTTGTCGTCCTTCGGGAATGTCAGCCGCAGCGGGGGGCCGACGGTCTCCCCGCGCCCTTCGAGGGCGAGAATCTCATCCCCCCGGCCGCGCGAGGGTGGCCCGAAAACCGCCCGCTCGGTCGCGTCGAGGTTCCCGTCCCCGTCCCGGTCGCGGAGGCCGAAGAGGGCGTCGACCGCCTCGGCCCAGACCGCGTCGGCCGACCGGCCGTCGAGCGTGACCCGGACCCGGACCCGGACCGGCCCGCCAGGCCCCAGGTAGACCAGTTCGCGGGCGCCGGATTGGTCCGGGGGGGCGGGCGGTGGGTCGGCGGCGATCGCCCCGACGAGCAGGGCCAGCCCGGCACCGGCCGCGACTGCCAGGCGGATGGTCACGACAGCACCTCCCGGATCGGGCTACCGGCCTTGTCCACGAGCCGGATCGGCCGGCCGACGTTCGACAGGTTCTGCTTCTCGGGATCTACCCCGATGGCGGTGCAGACCGTCGCCAGTACGTCCGGGACGCCGACCGGTCGGTCGTCCACGTCGTTTCCGTCCTTGGTCGTCTTCCCGACCGCCCCCCCGCCCTTGATCCCGCCGCCGGCCAGGACCGTCGAGAACGCCTTGGAGAAGTGATCTCGTCCCTTCTGGGGGTTGATCTTGGGGGTGCGGCCGAACTCCCCCATCCACACGACGGTGGTCGTGTCCAGGAGCCCCCGGTCGGCCAGGTCGCCCATCAGGGCCGCCCAGGCCGCGTCGAGCGTCCCGCAGAGGGTCTTCACCTGGTCGAAGTTGTTCGCGTGGGTGTCCCACCCGTCCAGGGTGACCTCGACGAACGGGACGTGCCGCTCGATTAGCCGACGGGCGAGCAGGCACCCCTGCCCGAACAGGTTCCGCCCGTACTTGTCCCGGAGGGTCGGCTTCTCGTCCGCCAGGTCGAAGGCCCGGGCCGTCTCCGGCTTCATCAGCCTGACCGCGGCGTCGACAGCGGCCCGGTGGGCGTCGGCGGTCGGGCCCGGCCGGCGGGCCACGAAGTCGGCCTCCAGGTCCCGCATCAGCCCGAGCCGGTCGTCGGCCCGGGCGGCCGCCACCCCCCCGAACCGGTCGAGGTTCTGGACCTTGAGGTCCCGGTCGACCCCCGCCGCGTCGGCCCCGCCCGCCCCCCCGCGGCCGTCGGCGATCACGAGTGGGGCGTACCGCGGCCCGAGGAACCCGGGCCCGAACGCGGTCGGGGCGAGGACCCGCTGGGGGGCGATGCTCACGAACGCCGGGAGGTCGGCCCGGTCGTCGGCCAGTTCCTTCGCCACCAGCGATCCGAACGTCGGGAAGTCGATCCCGCCCTGCGGCACGGTGCCGGTCCGGAGCAGGTAGGTGGCCCGGCCGTGGTCCCCCTCTTTCGTGGAGAGCGACCGGACGACGGCCAGCCGGTCGCCCCACTTCGCCAGGTTCGGTAGGTGTTCGCCGACCCGGAGGCCGGGGACGGTGGTGGCGATCTCCTTGAACGGCCCGCCGTTCGCGTGCCCGGGCTTGAGGTCGAAGAGGTCGATGGTGGCCGGTCCGCCGCTCATCCAGAGCAAGACGCACGACCGTTTCCGAGACGGGTCCGCCCCGGCCACCCGGGCCAGTCGCCCGAGCCACCCGGAGGCCGTCATGGTCAGGGCCGCGGCCCCGGTCCGGAGGAAGTGCCGACGGGTACCGCCACGATCATCCCGCAACATGGTACAGGCTCCTGTGTGACTGGTGAGCACGGCCGGCGCGGACCCGGTGACCCGGATGCGGGATCGGGGGCGAGCGACCCGGCGGACCCGATCCGTCGGCCCGGCCCCGCCCGCGGCGGTTAGTGGTTCGTCCGGAACTCGACCCCGTTCAGCTTCGTAGGGCACGCACTGCGTGCCGGTTTTTGCCTGGCGAAACGGCACGCAATGCGTGCCCTACAAGACCGGTGATCGCGGCCGGCCTCGCCCGCGGCGGTTAGTGGTTCGTCCGGAACTCGACCCCGTTCAGTAAGGCCCAGAACACATCCGCGTACCGCTCCTTCGTCTTGTCGCCTGCGACCCCGGCGGGCTCAATGTGGCCGAGCGCCCGCCGGAGTTCTTCGGGCCGCGGCGGCCGGCCGAGGGCGGCCAGGTACAGGGCCTCGACCCGCCCGGCCGGCGTGAGCCCTGGCAGTTCGACCACCGCGGTCAGGGTCCGGCCGCCCCCGGGCGTGGTGGCCCGGCCGACGAGATCGCCGTTCATCATGGTGAGCGCCTGGAGGACGGTGGTCGGGGATTCGGTCCGCCGGCCGGACAGGGCGAACGCCTCCAGGAACGGCCGGCGGCCCGCCGCCGCGGCCTCGTCCGGCGGGGCCCCGGTCGCCACCGCCAGGCTGTCGTAGAGTTGCTCCGGGGTGAGCGCCTGGACCGGGAACCGGGCGAACAGCCGGAGGTCCCGCTGGCCGGGCTCGGTGACGGTGCTGTCCCGCCGGAACGCCCGGCTCAGGCAGACCGCCCGGAGGACGAACTTTATGTCGAACCCCGAGGTCACGAACCCGGCGGCGAGGGCGTCGAGTAGTTCGGGGTGGCTCGGCGGGTTCCGGTCGTGCAGGTCGTCGACCGGGTCGACGATCCCGACCCCGAACAGGAATCCCCAGAGCCGGTTGACCGCCGCCCGGGCGAAGAACGGGTTGTCCGCGGCGGTGACCCACGCGGCCAGGGTGACCCGGGGGCTCTTCTTGAACTGCCACTCCGGTTCCACGTCGTTGAGAAAGGTGGCCGGGACGGTCCGGTCGGAGTTCGGGATCAGGAGTTCCCGCCGGCCGGTGATCTCACGGACCCCGCCGCCCTGCCGCTCGACCCCGGCGAAGAACGCGGCCAACCCCCAGAACTGGTCGCGAGACCATTTCGCGAACGGGTGGTCGTGGCACTGGGCGCACTCCAGCTGCACCCCCAGGAACACCCGCGCCGTGGCAGCCGCCAGGTTCTCGGGCCGACCCTCCTTCGCGGTGTAAAACCCGACCACCCCGGCTTCGACGTCCGGGTCGTCGGCGGGAACCCCGCGGGCCACCGGGCGGCCGTTGAGCGGGGCGGTCAGGAGTTCCGTGACCAGCTGGTCGAACGGGGTGTCGGCCCGGACCCGGCTGCGGAGCCAGACCTCGAACGCCGGGGCGACCGCCGCCACGTCCGGGTTGGTCGCCGCCTCCGGCAGCAGCCAGCCCCGCCAGGTGGTCGTCATGTGGTTCGCGTACGCGGCCGACCCGAGGAGCCGGTCCACGACCGCCGCCCGCTTGCCCGGGTCGGGGTCGGCGAGGAACTCCCGGACTTCCGCGGCGGAGGGCACCCGCCCGCCGAGCGCGAGATGGACCCGGCGGAAGTATGTGGCGTCGTCGGCCGCGGGGGCGGGGGGCACGCCGGCCGCCCGGAGCTTCGCCTCGATCAGCTGGTCGATCGTGGCGGCGAGGGCGACCGGGTCCGGCCCGGGTTTCCCGGCCCGCGGGCCGGCCGTGGCGGCGGTGGGGGAGACGACGAGGGCGGACACGACAAGCCAGCGGATCATGGCGACCTCCTCACGGACCGGAACTCTGGCGGCCGGGGCGGAGCGGCGGGAACGCCCACCGTTTCGCCGTGTGGTCGCCGGCCGAGAACACGGCCGACCCGTCCGGGGTCGGGGCGACGGCCCGGACGGCCCCGTTATACCCGCGGACGGCCCGTACCGGCCGGCCGGCCGGGTCCCACAGGTACAGGTGGCCGTTCTGCCCGGCGGTCAGCACCCCGGCGCGGGTGAAAGCGACGGCAGTGACCGGGCCCGGGTGGACCAGGGGCTGACGGTCGGCCGTCGCGGCCGTGCCCGTGTCCAGAAAGATCACGTCGTGAACCGGCCGGGCCGTCCCGGCGGGGCCGTCGTCCACGACGCCGTTCACGACCGCGGCCACGGTCCGCCCGTCCGGGGTGAAGGCCAGCCCGTCCACCTGTCCCGGGCCGACCACTCCCCCGATCAGTTCCCGCCCGGAATCCGCCGCCCACACCCGGACGCCCCCGTCCGGGTGGCCGGTGACGAGCCCGGTCCCGGCCGGGTTGAACGCGACGGCCGTGGCCCCGCCCGACCGGCTGCCGAGGTGCCGGACCGGCGCGAGTGTGTCGAGGTCCCAGAGCGTGACCGCCGACAGCCCGGGGCCGCCGACGGCCAGGAGCCGCCCGTCGGGGGACAGGGCCAGTCGAAGGTCGGCGGTGGTGTACGTCAGCGTGCGGACGGCCTGCCCGGAGGCGAGGTCCCAGACCCGGACCCGCTCGTCCGCCCCGGCCGAGACGAGCTGGCCGGTGGCCGCGAACACCAGGGCGGTGACCCCGCCGGGGTGGGCTGGGATGGTTCGCCGGAGGACGGCCGAGTCCGCGTCCCAGAGGCGGAACGACCCGTCCTGCCCGCCGGCGGCCAGCGTCCGCCCGTCCGCTGTCAGAGCGACCGCGGCGACCGGGCGCCGGTGCCCGGGGAAGGTGGCAGCCGGCACTTCGGGCGGTCCGGCGGCTGACCATACCGCCACCGACCGGTCTTGCGCCACGGTGTAAACCGCCCCGGCGGCGGCGGGCGGGAACAGGGTCGCGACGAGGGCGGCGGCGTGGGCCGGGCGGCCGGACGGGAACCCCGGCTCGATGCCGAGGTAGCCGCGGGGGTGAGCCGTCAACGGGTCGGTGTTCAGGACGTGGCCGCCGTCGGTCCCCACAAGGAGGGTCTGCCCGGTCGGCGAGAACCGCAGGGCGGTCACGAAATCGGGGAGCCGGACCGGCGGCGCGACTTCCCGCCCGTCGGACGGGTGCCAGAGCAAGACCGTCCGGTCCTCCCCGCCGGTGGCGAGACGGGCCCCCTCCGGTGAATAGGCGATCGCCCGGATCGGCCCGGAGTGCCGCCGCAGTACCCGGGGCCGTTTCCCGCCGGTCGTGTCCCAGAGTCGGACCTCGTGGTCGGCACCACCAGAGGCCACCGTTCGGCCGTCCGGGGAAAAGGCCACCGCACGGACCCCACCCGTGTGCCCGGTCAGGACCGCCCGTTCCCTTCCCGACTCCAAATCCCAGAGCCGGACCGTCGCGTCGTACCCGCCGGAGGCCAGGGTCCGCCCGTCCGGGGAGAACGCGACCGCGACCGCCCAGCGGGTGTGCCCGCCGAAGGTCGCCTGTTCCCGCCCGTCGGCCGCGGCCCAAAGCTTGACCGCGCCGTCGTGCCCGGCCGTCGCCAGGCGGGTCCCGTCCGGGGAGAACGCGACCGCGGCCACCGTCCCGGTGTGCCCGGTCAAGGTGACGGAGGTGCGGGCGGCCGGCAGGTCCCAGACCGTGACGGTCGACCCGGTCGCGACCACGAGCCGGCGACCGTCCGGCGACAGGGCCGCGGCAAGGATCGGGTCGGGGGCCGCGGCCGGCAGGATGAACCGGGTCGGGGTGGTGAGGTAATGAGTCGATTCCGCTGTCGGGTCGTCCCCGGATAAGGGATCGGAATTCGGGGCACTTACGGCGGCCGGGGCGTTGCCTGCCGCGAGATCAGGTACCGGCCCGCCGACCGACCGGCCCACCTTCGGCCCGAACGCGACCGCGATCACCCCGACCGCCAGTACCACGAACCGGCCGGCGCGGGACGGCCGCGGGGACGGGCTGTCGAGGATCAGTGCCAGCCGGCGGCGGAGGGAACCGGTGTCGCCGATCCCGCTGGCCGGGAACGGGGCCCGACGGGCCCCGGCGAGGAAGTCGATCGTCTCCAGCACCGCGGACGCGTACGTGAACCCGGCCCCGGGAAGGGCCCCGGCCACCTCGGCGTCACACGCCTCCTCCTCGAACCGCCGCAGTTCCCGTCGGGCGTACCAGGCGAGGGGGCACCACCAGTACGCCGCCGTGGTCACGAATTCGACCGTGCGGACGAGGTGGTCCGCCCGCCGGACGTGGGCGAGTTCGTGGACGATCAGGGTGAGCCGTTCGTCCGCCGACAGCCGGGTCAGCAACCCGGCCGGGAAATACAGGGTCGGGCGGACGATCCCCCAGACGAACGGGGCGATGCCGCCCGGCAGGACCCGGACTTGCGGGGGGCGGGCGAGCCCGATCCGTTCGGCCGCGGTCGCGACCGCGGTCGTCAATTCGGTCGGCGGGTCGGTCGCGAATCGCAACAGCCGGCCGAACCTCCGGGCCCGTGACAGCGTGAGCCACCCCCAGCCCGCCGCCCCGGCCCCCCAGACGATCACCACGACGGTGTCCCAGGGCAGGGAGGGGCGGCCGGTGGGCTGCGGGCCGGGGGTAGGCGCCGGGGTCGGCCGCGACCCGACGGCCGGTCCGGGTCGGATCGGGATGTGCTCCGGGGTCGGCCGCGGTTCCGGTAGCACCGGGACAACCACCGCGGGTACGGCGGGCGGGTGAGCCGGTCGGGAGATCGGGGACGAGGCGGCCGCCGGCGTGGCCGCGGGCAAGACCGGAAGCGGGATCGTCAGGAGCGGCGGGGTGACGAGCTTGATCAGAACGACCAGCCACGCGGCGTGGGCCACCGCCGGCCGCCGGGACCATCGCCCGACGGCCACGGCCGGTACGGCGAGGACAGCGGCGACGGCCAGATTCGCCAGCACGGCGTGGAAGATGGCGGTGGGCATCGGGCCCTCCGTCGGGGGGCGGGTCACCCGCCCCCCGGCCGGCGGCGGGCGTCGAGGAGCCGCCGCAATTCCTTCCGGTCGGTATCCGACAACGATTCGGTCTTAACCAGATGGGTGAGGAGTGGGGTCAGCGTCCCCCCGCACACCCGCTCGACCACCGCCCGGATCTGCCCGCCGACGAAGACGTCGCGGGAGATCGAGGCGGTGAACACGTGGCTCTGGGCCGACCGGTCCCGGGCCACGCACGCCTCCTCCTCCAGTCGGTCCAGGAGTTTCTGGACCGTCGCGTAGTGGGACTGGCCCCCGCCGGGGTACAGGCGGTCGGCCAGTCGGCGGATGGTGGACGGGCCGTGGTCCCACAGGGCCTGGAGGACCCGCAGTTCGGCGTCGGTCACGCTCGGGGTCGGGGGAGGACGTTTCGACATTTTCGGGGTCCCGTCGGGGAGAGGGTCGGGGACGGAACATCACCACTGCCCAAACAGTAAGACAGGCTGTCTGACAAGGCAAGTGGAAAAGCCCGGGCTCGCCCCTGCCGTCCGCCTACTTCCCCCCGTCGGCCGCCCGCCAGCGGATCACGTCCGCGTCGGCCCCGCCGGAGAACACGGTCTTGCCGTCGGCCGACACCGCGACCGACAGGGCCGGTTTGTCGTGGGCCTCGTACGCGGCGAGCTGGCGGCCGGTCGCCACGTCCCAGACCCGATTGACCCGGTCGAACCCGGCGGTCACGGCCGTCTTCCCGTCGGGCGTGACCGCGATCCCGTTGACCGCCCCGCCGCCGTCCCACCGCCCGAGTTCCCGGCCGGTCGCGGCGTCCCACACCCGGACCGTCCGGTCGGCCGACCCGGTCAGGATCTTGGTGCCGTCGGGGGTGAAGACGACGACCTGGACCGGGGCGGTGTGGGCGGAGAGCCGGAACGTCTCCTTCTTCGCCCCCAGGTCGTACACCCCGCACGCGAACCCCGGGCCGCCGGCGGCCACGGCCCGCTTCCCGTCCGGGCTCAGGGCGAACGCCGTGATCCCGTCCCGCGGGCCCTTGACGGCGAACACGGCTTTCCCGGTCCCGGCGTCCCAGACACGGATCTCGCCGTCCGACCCGGCGGTCACGACCTGGTTGCCGTCCGGGGTGAACCCGACCCCGGTGACCGACGCCTCCTCGTCGTACCCCTCCAGCTTGACCAGCAGCTGTTCGCCCTCCAGGTCGTAGACGAACGCCTCCCCGTTCCCGCCCCCGGCCGCCGCCCGCTTCCCGTCCCGGCTGACGGCGACGGCGAAGATCTTCGCCTCCCCGGCCTCGATCTGGGCTTTCTCCTTCCCGGTCTCCGGGTCCCAGATCCGCAGCGTCCCGTCCCAGCTGCCGGATATCAGCGTCTTCCCGCCCGGGGTAAGGGCCAGCCCGGTCACCCAGCTTTCGTGCCCGCGGAACCGCGCCCCCGGGGCCGACGACCGGGCCGGCGACCACACCCGGACCGCCCGGTCGAGGCCGGTCGAGAACACGGTCTTCTCCGCGGTGGCGGCGACGAACAGGCCGGTCACGGCCCCGGTGTGGCCGACGAACCGGGCCTGCTCCTGCCACCCGGTCGTGTCCCAGGCGAGCAGTGCCTGCCCGGCCGAACCGGTGAGCAGTTCCGCCCCGTCGGCGGTGAAGGCGACTGCCCGTACGGGAGTCTGGGTGCGGCGGAACAGGACCTGCTTCTTGGCCGCGAGGTCCCAGACCCGGAACCCGGGATCGGCCCCGGCCGAAACGAGCAGCGGACGGGTCGGGTGGAATGCGACGGCGGCCACCTCCGCGGTGTGCTCGGTCCAGCCGGCCGCCTCGGCCCCGGTCGCCACGTCCCACACCTTCACCTCGCCCGGGCCGCCGCGGGTGACCGGCTCGGTCCCGCTCGCCAGCCGGCCGCCGTCGGCGGAGAACGCCAGGCAGGTGACCGCGGCCGTGTGCGTCTCCCACGCCGCCCGCTCCCGGAGGTCGGTCGGCTTCGCGCCCGCCGGCGGGAGGTCGTAGACCAGGATCCGCTTGTCCGACCCGGCGGTGGCGAACGTCTTCCCGTCCGGGGACACGGCCGCGGCCCGGACCGCCCCGCGGTGCCCGTCGAGGACGGCGAGCGGCTTTTCGGCGGCCACGTCCCAGAGGTACCCGAGGCGGTCCCGGCCGACACTCACCAGCCGGCCGCCGTCGGCGGTGAAGACGACCTGCACGACCGCCGCCCTGTGCCCGCGGAGGGTGGCGAGCACGTCCCCGGTCGCGGCGTCCTGGATCAGGATGGCGTGTTTCTCCCCGACGGCCGCGATCCGCTTCCCGTCCGGGCTGACCGCCGCCACCCCGGTCCACCCGGGTTTACCGGCCACGGCCCGGTCGGCGAATACCCGGGGCAGGCTGGCGTTCCACAGCCCGACCATCTTGTCCCCGCCGGCGGTCGCGATCTGCCGGCCGGACGGGGCGAACGCGACCCCGGCCAGCGGCTCGGTGTGCCCCTCCTCGAAGACCGCCAGTTCGCCCCCGGTGGCCGCCTCCCAGAGGCGGAGGGTTTTGTCCCCGGCGACGGTGGCGATCAGCTGGCCGCGGGGCGAGAACGCGATCCCGGTGACCCCGTCGGCGTGGCCGGGGAGCTCGAACTTGAGCGCCAGAGTGGCCGCGTCCCAGACCCGGGCGGTGTTGTCCTCGGCCGTGGCCGCGATCAGGGCCCCGTCCGGGGAGAATGCGACCGCCCGGAACTGCCCGGTCTGTCCGCGGAGGTCCCCCGCGGGCGACCAGTCGGCAACTGTCCACAGGCACACCCGGCGGTCCGCCCCGGCCGACGCGACCGTCTTCCCGTCCGGTGACACGGCGAGCCCGCGGACCGACCCGCGGTGCCGCTCGCGGGACACCGTCTCCTTCCCCGTGGTCACGTCCCACACCCGCATCATTCGGTCCGCCCCGCCGGAGACGACGGTCTTCCCGTCCGGGAGGACGGCGACCGCCAGGACCGCGTTCTGGTGCCCGGTCAGGGTCGCGACGGGCTTCCGCCCGGCCACGTCCCAGACCCGGATCGTCTTGTCGTACGACCCGCTCACCAGCCGGGAGCCGTCCCGGGAGAAGGTCACCGCGGTGACGGCGGCGGTGTGCCCGGTCAGGGTGGCGAGCTGCTT
Organism: Gemmataceae bacterium; assembly: GCA_028288765.1. Classification (GTDB taxonomy): domain Bacteria; phylum Planctomycetota; class Planctomycetia; order Gemmatales; family Gemmataceae; genus Urbifossiella. Next base: position 11,581 of record JAQGHQ010000607.1, read on the forward strand.
GCCCGCGGCCGGGTCCCACAGGCGGACGGTGTTGTCCCCGCCGGCGACCGCGAGGAGCCCGCCGTCGGGCGAGTACGCGACGGCCAGCACTTCGTCGTCGTGCCGGAGCGGGATCACCTGGGGGTCGAACCGGGACGGCTCGGGCGGCCCGGCCGGTTTCCCGGCCGCCTTCGGCGGCTGCCCGTGTGCCGCCGCCGCCAGCAGCGCCGCCAACCCGACCGCCCCCGCGGTCGCGCCGAACCGGGATCGTGTGAGCATGACGGGTCCTCGGGGAGCGATCGCGGACGGAGGCGGGACTCGACCCGGGGCCGAATCCGGGTGAGTCACTTCTTCGTCTCGAACAGCCGGCCGGCCGCCGGAAGCTGCTTCGGCCAGTCCCCGGTCAGGGTCAGGCCGCGGACCCGGGCCTCGGTCCGGTCGGTGTAGTGGAACAGCCCGAACGTCCGCTGGTTGGTCGACTCGATCGGCCGCTCGTACACCTCGACCCCGTTGAGCGAGACGCCGACCGTGTCCCCCTTGACCGCGAGCCTGACGGTGTTCCAGGCCTTCGGTTTAAGCGGCAGCCTGTCGGGGCCGCGGCGGCGGTCGGGCTCCGCGACCGCGTTGTCGAACAGGACCCCGCTCCAGTCCGCCGCCCCGTCGGTCAGCCGGTGGACTTTCACCCCGTCCGGCTCCAGCAGGAAGACCAGCCGATCGAGGGCCGGGTGGACGTGCGCCTTGTCCGGGTCGTGGAAGAACTCGTACTCGACCGCCCCGTCTTCCAGGAACGGCCGCTGGTAGTAGATCGCCGACTCGGGGAACGCCCGCGGGGGTAACGGTTTGCCGTCCGCCGGCGGATCGGGTTTCTTCCCGAACTCGTACAGTTCTTCGCCCCGCTTGACCCAGAAGCTGCCGCCGTAGTTCCGGGCGTCGCCGGTCGCGACCTGTCCCAGGTACGGCCGCCACATCCCAAGATCGGCACCCGCCAGCAGGTCGATCTTGTCCGGGACCGTCGGGCGACCGGTAATCGCCAGGCCCCGGACCTCGCCGGTGTTCGACTGGGAGCAGTGGAGCATTAGCCAGGGGTCGGAAACCGCCCCGATCTTCTCGGCCGACACCTCCCGCCCGTCGATCGAGACCCGGGCCCACCCGTCTTTGACGGCCAATTTAAACTGGTACTCATTCCCTTTGGCCGCCGGGAGCGGGGGGGTGATGGTCACGGGCCGCCCCTCGTGCCGGACGGTGGAATGTGACCGGTACTTCTTCCGGTCGTGTTCCAGGTCGAACTGGTATCCCCCGTACCGGACGTGGGCCTCCTGCCAGCCCTGGACCAGCAGTTCGCAGGTGACCTCGAAATCCCCTCGGAGCGGGGTGCGGAGGATCAGGTAATCCTCCCCGTGTCCGGGGCGGTGAACGACCACCCCGTTCTCGACCGCCCAGTGCGGGACGCCCCACCCGCTGGCGCGGCTTGCCGCATCGAACCCGCTCACCGGTGCCCAGTGGACGAGGCCGGGGTCGGAGCCGAACGGCCGGCGATCGCCCTCCGGTCGGGCCGCCACCTCGGCCCGGCCGCGGGCCGCCCGCCCGGCCCGGATCCACCAGTCCTTGTCGTCGAACGGGACGTCCCGGATCATCGCCTGGTCGAGGGTCTTGTTCGTCGCCATGGCCAGGGCCAGTGCCGGCTTGGCGAGGGCCGGGCGGTCGATCGTCCCGAGTACCGCGATCAGGTCCGGCCACCGCTCGGCCGGGCCGGCGTCGGGGCTCGTCTTCTCCGCGAACGGGATCAGACCGGTCAGGGCCGCGGCGGCGTCGGCGTCGCGGCCCTGGGCCGCCCGGACGACCGCCAGCAGGGCCGCCTTCGACCGCCGGAAGCCGTCGTCCGCGGCCGGGGTCTCGGCCTTCTGCACCCGCTCGGCCAGGTCGTCGAGTGCCCCGGCCTCACGGGCCGCCGCGACCAGTTCCAGACACGGGGCGTCGAACCGATTGCCGAGCATCACCCGCCGCCCGGCGGGCGTGTCCTTCGGGTCGGCCGCCCCGGCCACGTCCTGCGGGTGCGTTTCGCCGGCCAGCTGGAAGATCGGGCGGGTGTCGGTCGGGAGCACCCAGTCGGCCAGGAGCCTGTACCGCTCGGCCGGCGGGAGCCCCTTCGCCCGGGCGACGACGGACCCGGCCTCGGTGGCGTAGTACCGCTCACCGAGCTGGCCCCGGCGGGCCTTGGCCGCCGCCGGGAGGCCGGCCGGGGCCGACAGGGCGACCTCGGCCGCCGGGCCGACCGCCTTCGGCCACTGGCCGGTCAGGACGACGTTCCGGACCCGGGCCGCCGTTTTGTTCCGGTAGTGGAACAGGCCGAACGTCCGCTCCACCCCGGGCGGCAGCCCGGCCTCGTACACGACCGCCCCGTTCAGCCCGACCGTCACCCGGTCGGCCGTGGCGGTCAGGGTCACCGCGTTCCAGTCGCCGGGTTTGAGCGGGAGCTTGCCCCCCTTCCACCCGGCCGGGTCGTCGACCGCGTTCTCCGCGGGCAACCCGGTCCAGTCGTCCCCCGGCCGGTCGGTCATCCAGTGGAGTCGACCCCCGGCCGGCTCGAACAGGAAGGCCAGCCGCCCGAGGCTCGGGTGGACGTGCGATTTCCCCGGCTCGTAAAAGAACTCGTACCGGACGGTCTCGCCGGCCCGAAGCGGGCGGAAGTAGGCCAGGCTGCTCGGCACCACCCGGTCCCCGGCCCGGTCCAGCCGCCGGCCGAGGATCTCCCCGCCCTTCGCCTGCCAGTCGAACGCCGGCTTCTTCTCGAGCTGATCGGGCTGGCCCGTGAACGCCCTCCTGCCGCCCGCGTCGGGTTGGTCAGCCTCCTTGGGCGTCAGCCGGTTCGGGAGAATTCCGCCGTACACCTGCGTAACCCACCCGTCGAGGTAATCCCCGGCCGATAGCTTGACCTCCGCCGGGACCTCCGGGTTGCCGGAGAGGGTGAAGTTGCGGAATACCGGGCGCCGGCCGGCGGCGGTCGCGAGCATCACCCACGGGCTGGTCGGGGGCGGGTCGGTGTCATCGTAAAAGAGTTTTCCGTTGAGCAGGCACCGGACCTTGCCGGGCGAAACCTGCACGGTCAGGCGGTTGAATTGTTCGGTGCGGATGCCGTCGGCCGGGCGGGAAACCTGCTCCCGCCGACCGACCGGCCAGATCTCGGATCCGACCCCGGGCCGGTTCGGCTCGAACACCATCCCGCCGTACCCGACGTGCCCTTCCGTGTAGTGCCCCTGGAAGCCGTCGACCGAGAACTCGAACGTGCCGGTCAGCGGGGTGTCGAGGAGCAGGAACGCGTCGTTGGCGGTCAACCCGGCCACCGCGTACCCGTCCTGGGCGAACCAGACGGCCCGGGCGGGGGCGGGGTGCCACCGCGGGGGCGTACCGGCGGTGAGCGCGGCCGGGTCCCCGGCCCGGCCGGCCCCGAGGGCGTCCTGGGCGGAGCGGAGGCGGGTCAGGTACTCGGCATTCCGGTGGTCCTTCGCCCGGGCCAACATCGGCCCGATGAGGCTCTCCCCGTGCGCGGCCAGGGCCGGGTCGGCGAGGCAGAGGGTGGTGAACAGGTACTCGCTCGGGCGGATCGGGATCGGTCCGCTATTCTCGTCCGCGGAGTACCGGGACGTGATCCGCTCCGGGGGTTTGGCAGTCAGCCGGGTCCTGGCCGCATCGGCGAACGCGCGGACCGCCGGCTCGGCCTGCTTCCCCCGCCCGGTCGCCAGGTACACGAGAACCTGAAACAACTCGGCGTTCTCCACCTTCTCGGCGGCCAGTCTCTCGCTGTCGGCCAGAAGCTCGTCTACCCGTCCCGTCTCTTTCGCGGCGTCGGCCAGGAGAAGGAGGGTGTTGACCACGCGGTCGGCCGGGAGAAGGGCGGCCGGGGCGAGTGCCGCCGGGGGGACGTGCGGCGGGGTGGTCCCGACGTAGTACCGGATCGACTTCCGCCCGGCGGTCGGGAAGGACCACGCCTTGAGGGCGGCGTACCGCTTGTCGGACGGCAGCGCCAGGAGCTGCCGGACCAGGAGCGGGAATTCGTCGAGGGTCGGTTCGGGCCGCCGGGCGGCGACGGCGGGGTCCGGCGGCGGCCCGGCGGTCGCCTGGTCGGCGTGCGCGCCCAGTTCCCGCAGGGCGTCTTCCGTCCACCCGACTTTCAGGAACTCGACGGCAAGCGGCCGGTGGACGTCGTAGGAGCCCGCCGTCGCCTTCCCGCCGAGCGCCTCGACCGCCTTGTACTCGGCCCGCGCGGCCGCCTCGTCCTTCCGCCGGAAGTGGTAGGCGGCGAGTTTGAACCGGGTTTCTACGGCCTTCGCCGTGTTGTTCCCGGCCGCGTAGTTCTCGGCCGCCTTGACGACGTACGGGACGACGGCCGGGCCGTGCGTCGGGTCGGCGAGTACCGGCACCAGGATCCCCGACACCTGGTCGTTGGAGGGCTGGGTGGTGTCGGTCTTGATCCGCTCGCCGAGGACCTTCAGGGCCTCCGGGATCCGGGCCGGGTCCGCGGTCCGGAGTGCGAGATGGGCGAGGAGGGCCTTGGCGGGGAGTTCCCCGAGCGGCTGGGCGGAGCGGGACTGGAGCCGGGCCCGCAGGTCGTCCGCCTTCCCGGCCTCGGCCGCCGCGTCCACCAGCATCTGCCCGAGCCCGCGGTCGTCTCCGGTCTCCCCGATCAGGTCGGTGGTCGGGGTCCAGCTCCCGCCCACCATCTTGTACGCGGAGACCGTCTGCCCGCCGTCCGCGTACAGGAACACCTCGGCCGGCCGGGCGTCCGGGAGGACTGCGGCGACCAGCACCGTGTAGACGTCGGCCGCCGGCACCTTCAGTTCCCGCCACTTCGGGACCAGGACCGCCAGGGACTGGTCGACGGTCACGGTCCGGGTCGATTCGTCCATCCCGACGAGGTACTGGGCCCCGTTGAAGCTCACCGACCGGTATCCCCCGCCCCGGCGGTTCCGCTGGTCGGTCACCGGCGGGCCGCCGCCGACGGCCTCCCGGATCGCCCGGAGGGACAGTTCGGCCAGCCCCCGATCGGCCGCCAATTTGGCCAGCTCATGCGCTTGCCGGAACTGCTCGGCGGTCGGGACCGGGGCCGCCCTTCGGGTGGTCCCCGGCGATGGCTGAGCCGGGCCGGCGACGGAAGGAGGGGCCACGGCCGCTGGTTGCGCCGTCGTGTACGACACGAAAACGGTTCCCGGCGGGGCGACTGACTGCTTGCCGACCGGGGGTGGCGGAGCGGGGGCGGCCGGGACCGGGGTGGCCGGGGCCGGCGTGGTGGCCGGGGCCGGCGTCGGGCCGGTAGCCCCGGCGGTCTTGGACGGCTTCGGTTTGGGGAGAGTGAGGTCGAGCAGTTGGACCCATTTCGCCTCGGCCGCGGCCCGGTCACCGCGGTCGAGATCGAACTGTCCCCACTCCCGCAGGACGGTCACCGAGTAGAACGGGTCCTGTTGCCGGCGGGCCGCCTCCAGGGCCCGCCCGGCCAGTTTTTCCCCGGCCGCCCGGTACTCGTCCCGGCCTTTGGCCAGACACTCCCGGGCGACCAGCCAGAGCGGGAGTTGGAGCGCCGCATCCGCCCGCTGGCGGGCGTTCGCCTTCCCCCCGGCCGGGATCGCTTCGAGCGGCGTCTTGTCGGTGAGCTCGACCAGCTGATCGACGGCGGTCCGGATCTCGGCCGGGGTGCCGCCGGCGAACGCGGTCAGGGCAGAGGCCGTCCGGACGGAGATGTCCGTCGGATGCCGCTTCACCAGTTCGGTCAGTTTCACCCCGGCGTCCTTGCGGATCTCCGGGACCGTGTCGGTCGCCTTGATGGCCGATCCGAACACACTCGTCAGCGCCGCCTTCCCCAGGTCTCGGGACTCGATCAGCACGACCAGATCGAGCACCGGGCGGCCGGGGCCGGCGTCCGGCCGCGGCGTCAGCAGGGTCCCGACGGCGACGGGGAGGGTCTCGGGCCTGGTCGCCTTCAGGGCCGAGCGGAGCTGGTTTTCGACCATCTGCTCGTACTGGTCCCCGCCGTACTGGCTCGCCTGGGCGAGCAGGTCCCGGTCGGCCAACAGCTGGTTGTACATCCGGATCGCCTCGACCGTGCCCCCGGTCCGTTGGACTTCCTGGGCGACCGCGAACTTGTTCTGGATCTGCCGGTATTGCCAGTACCCGCCCCCGTACCCGGGGTCCCGCTGCTCGGTCGTGGCGAACCGGAGGGTGAGCTTCCGCGCGTCCTCCTTCCGGCCGAGTTGCTCGTACCACCAGACGAGCCGGCGGCCGGGGCTGGAGCTAAAGTCGTAGCTCCCTTCCCGGATGATCTCCTCGACCCCGGCTTCCAGGGTCCCGACCGCCATCTCCTCGACCCCGGCGTAGAACTCCAGCTCCTGGGCGAGGAGGAAACGGGCGAGCGGGGGGATCTCGGCTTTCCCGGCGGCAAAGGCTTCCGCCCACAGCTTGCGGCCGCGGGCCTTGTCCCCGAGCTGGACGTCGATCACCGCGAGCAGGGCCTTGCCCCCGGCCCAGTCCGGGTGTTTCGCCAGGGCGGTCTCGACCTCGGCCCGGAGGTCCGGGAGTCGCTGCTGCTTGCGGGCGACGGACAGGAGCCGGGTGAGCACCCCGTCCACCCGCCCCTCCGAGCCGTACGACATGATCTCGTCCATCCCCTGCCACGGCTCGGGCTCGGCGTCGCCCCGGGGGACGACCGCCTGCTTCGCGTAGGTGTAGATCTCCGGGAGCCGCCAGACGCTGTCGTCGTACAGCTGGCTGAGCAGCTGGCCGCGGTACTGGGGGAAGGCGTCCCACGCCTTCTTGAACACCTTGAGCCCGAGTTCCCGCCCCTTGTCGTTCTGGAGCATGGTCGCGATCGGCTCGGCGACGGACCACGGGTTGGTGATCTTCCGCAGGTCCATCTCGTCGAACACCTGGGCCAGCTCCTCGAACTTGTTCGCCTGGCTGAACAGCTGCTGGATCTCCCAGTACCGCTGCCCGAACAGGGCCGGCTCGAGTTTGAGCCCGACCTTGTACTGGGCGATGGCCGCGTCCCGCTCGCCGATCGCCTGGAGCTGTTGGGCGAGCTGGAACCGGAGCTTGCCGTCGTCCGGCTTCAGCTCCGCCGTTTTGAGCAGGACGTCCTTGAGCTTCTGCTTTTCCCCGGCCGCCTGGTAGTACCCGGCCAGGGCCTGGTAGATCTGGACCGACTTCGGGGAGGCCTTGAGCTGGGCCTCGGCCCGCTCGATCAATTCCTTGAGCTGGCCGGACCGGGCGAGGACGCCGATCGCCTGGCTCCGGTACTGGTCGTTCTCGTTGTACCCCCGGTACGGGTTGGGGGCCGAGGCCGCCGGGGTCCGGCGGAGGATCTGGCGGGCGATCTGGACCGCCAGGTCGGTCTGGCTCTGGTTCTGGTACTGGAACATCAGGGAGATCAGCGTGCCGGTCTTGTTCCCGGCCTGTCGCTGGGCCCGGCCGAGGACCGCCTCGGCGAGCTGGGGCATCCCGAGCCGGTGCAGCTTGCCGGCGAGTTCGAGCTGCTTGTCGGCGTCGAGCCGCAGCCCGAACAGGCGGTCGGCGGCCTGCCGGGCCCGGTCCAGGTTCCCGGTCCGCTCGGCCAGCCGGAGGGCCGCCTCCTCCCGCCGGACCATCGTCTGGGTGTCCGGCGGGGTGACCGAGTCGAGCAGGGCGAGGGCGACGTCCGGCTCCCCGGCCTGCTCCCGGAGGGACGCGACCTCCAAGAGCAGCCCGTGGTCGGCGGGGGCGGACCGGGCGGCGTCGGTTAGCTGGGCCAGGGCCTCCTCCTTCTCGTCCGCCCACCAGTACAGGTAGCCGACCGCCAGCCGGAGGTAGAGTTGCTCCCCGCCCTGGGCCGCGTCGGCGAGTTTCCGGTAATGAGCGATCAGGTCGGACGAGAGGTCCGCGTTCTTGAACAACATGTGGGTGCAGTAGAGGACGCTGATCGTGTGGTCGTCGTAGTACTCGTTCGCGGTCGGGAACGTGAGAACGACGTTCTGGGGAATGCCCTTGACGTTCTGGTAGTACAGGTTCATCTGGCCGCCGGACCATCGGCGAGGGGCGGTCGCCGTCCGCGGGGCGGTCAGGTTCTGGCGGCGGGCGGCGGCCAGAAACAGTTCGGCGGTCCGGATCACGTCGGCGAACTTCTTCTGCTCGGCCCGCTTGCCCATCAGGCCCTCGATCGGCGCGCCGACCTGTCGGGTCGGGAGATGCGACAACTGTGCCGTGTTCTTGGGCGGGCCCTGGATCCGTTCGAGGCGGGTGAACAGCTCGGCCGCCGCGTCCAGGTCGTTCCGCCCGGCCGCCAGGGTGAGGGCGGCCTGGACGGTGTCCGGGGTGGCCGCGGCCTGGATCATCTCCCGGTAAAGGGCGTTCTCGTCGTCCGCCCGTTTGGCCCGCTTCAGCTCGGTCATTACCACCTGGGTGACCTGCCCGTTGGCGACCCACTCCGGCCTCACCTGCTTGAGTTTCTGGTAACAGGCCATGAGATGGGCGAGTTGGTCCGGGGGGAGGGGAGGGGTGGAGTCCTTGTCCGGGTCGCCGCCCGGGCGGCGGTAGCCCCGCCCGCCCCCGCCGGCCCGGGTCCGGACGTCGATCGCGTTCACGTACGCCAGGAGCCCGGCCGGGTCGGCCCCCTTCGACAGCGTCAGGGTCGTCGGCAGGAGCTCCTTCCCGCCCTCGTTGCGGAGGATTTGGAAGTAGTACCAGTCCCACAGCGGGCGGGGGTCGGCCGCGGCCTTGTCCCGGGCCTCGCGGAGCTGTTTGACGTACCCGTCGGCCGCGTCCCGCCCCCGGGCGAGCTCGTACAGCCACCCGAAGCAGGCCATCCGGGCCTCGCCGAAGTCCCCGGGGGCGTAGAACGGCTGGGGCCCGTTGTAGTAGTCCCGCACGTCCATCCCGGTCGCCGACCGGATCTGCCAGGTCGCCTGGGCCCGGCGGGTGAGCGGGGCCAGGGTCGGGTTGTCGAACCGGGCGGCGGGGTTGGGGGCGGCCGGCTGGCCCGGTTTCGGGGCCGCGGTCGCCTTCTTCTTGGCTTGCTTGAGCGTGTTCTTGGCGATCTCGCCGAGCTCGTCGTCCGGCAGCCGGAGGGCGAGCAGGGCGGTAAACCGGGCCGCGGCCTCGTCCTTCTTCCCCCGCGCCGCCAGGGCCGCCCCCTCCCGGTAGAGCAGCTCCCAGTTGCCCGGCTTCTGGGCGAGCATCCGGACCAGGATGGCGGTCGCCGCGTCGGCCTTCCCGGCGGTCAGGAGGTTGTCGATCGCCGACAGGTTGCGGTGCGGCTCGGTCTCCCCGGCGACCAGCCGGACCCAGATGTCGGCGGCCTCGTCGGCCTCGCCGGCCCGGGTGAGCAGCTGCGCGAGGCGGAGCGGGTGGTCGGCGTTGGACGGGGCCGCCGCGGCGAGCTGCCGCTGGTACTTGACGGCCGCGGCCAGGTCGCCCTCGGACTCGCAGAGGGTGACGAGTTGGGTGAGCAGGTGGGTGTCGCGGGTGTTCTCGGTGAGCAGGCGTTCGAGCTGCTGGCGGGCGGTCCCAAGGTCGCCGGCGGTGGTGTACGCCTGGGCGATGCACAGGGTCATCTCCCTCGCCTTCTCCGCGTCGCGCCGTTCCCGCTCCAGGCGGTCGAGGAGCCGGTCGAACTGGTTGTTCTCCAGGTACAGCTGGGTGATCCGGTCGATGATCCCGAGTTTGCCGTCGAGTTCGGTGGTCTTCTCGAACGCCCGCCACAACAGCTCGATCGCCTCGCCCTGGCGGACCCGTTCCGCGAGGGCGTTGGCCAGGGTGACGAGCCCCTGCGGCTCCGACGGGTTGGCCCGGACCGACCGGCGGAGGGCTTCCAGCCCCTCTTCCTGATCCCCGAGCTGGAAGCAGAGGTCGGCGAAGAACTTGTACACCTCCGGGTTCCCGGGGGAGGCGGCGAGGAGGTCCCGGCCCGCCTGGAGAGCCTGCTCCCGCCGGCCGAGCCGCTGCTCGAGCTTGGCGACGGCGGTCAGATATTCGGTCCGGAACCGGCGGTCGAGGGCGGCCAGCTTCCGGTTCGCGTCGGCCGCGGCCAGCAGGTCGCCTCCGCCCTCGTAAATCCGGGCCGCCGCGATCATCGCCGGGACGGACTTGGGGTCCTTGGCGACCGCCGCGCGGATCGCCTCGGTCGCCTGGTCCGCCTGCCGGTTGGCCTCGAAGTACCGGGCCAGCCGCAGCCACCGGTCGGCGGTCGGGGCCGGCCCGGCGTCGAGTTCCTTCTTCAACTCGTCGATCTTCGCCCCGAGGGTCTCGGTCGCCTGGAACACCTTGATCTGGGCGACCAGGACCTGTTCGACCTCCTCCGGGTTGCTGGTCAGTTTGGCGGCCGTCTCGATCTGTTGGAGGGCGGCCGGGTACTGGGCGTCTTGGTGGAGGAGCTCGGCGTACGTCATCAGCAGGCCGAAATCGTCCTTCTCCAACGAGATCGCGTCCGCGAGGGCGGCGATCGCCTCCTTGCGGTACCCGAACCCGGCATAGACCTCGGCCAGGCGGGCGAGGTTCTTGGACGTCCGGTTCGCCCCCTCGGCAATCGGCCGCCAGGTCTCAATCGCCTCGGCGGACCGTTTCAGGCTGTGGAGGAACTCGCCCAGGTACTCGCGGTACTGGGCCTGCCCCGGGGCCAGTTGGATCGCCTTCCGGTACAGGCCGACGGCCTCGTCGGTCGCCCCGGCCGAGCGGAGCAGGTCGGCTACCTGGGAGGTGATGACCGGGTCGGTCGGTTTCCTCTCCAGCATCCGTCTCCACACGGCCGCGGCCGCGGCCCGCCGCTCGGCCTCGGGCCGGGCCGGGTCCCGCATGATCAACTTGCCCCAGTCCCGAAGGGTGTCCGGGTTATTCGGGTCGGCCTTGTCGACGGTCTCGTACTGGCCGGCGGCCGCGGCGAAATTCTGCTCGGCGACGTACTGCTCGATGAGGGCCTGGCGGAGCCCCCGGTTCGCCGGCGCGGCGGCAATGCCCTTCTCCAGCCACTGCCGGGCGTCCGGGGCCCGGCCCTGGGCGGCCAGGGTCTTGGCCAGCCGGGCGATCGCGTCCACGTCGGCGGGGTTCTTCGCCAGCCACGTCTCGTAGTATCGGGCCAGCCCGGCGAGGTCGTCGTTCCGCAGGAACACGTCTTCGATCCGCCGCCGGACGTCCCGGTAGAGCCAGCTGTCCGGGTTCAGCTCGGCGAGCAGTTTCTCGAAATCGGCCAGGGCCTCGGGCGTCTTCTTCAGGCGGACCTTCAGGTCGGCCGCGTCCATCCGGAGGGCGGACTGGCGGTACTTGTCCTCGGTCGTCTCGGCCAGCTTGAGGAGCCGCGGCAGCGCCTGCTCGAACTGGCCCTCCTCGACGAGGGTGGTGGCGATCTGCTCCTGCACCCGGGCGTCGGCCGGGAAGAGCTTCTCGAGGCGGGCCCAGACGTCGAGGGCCTTATCGGCCCGCTGGGCCCGCTGGTACACCCGGCCGAGGGCCTGGAAGATGTCGATCAGGTCGTTCCGATTCGGGCTCCGGGTGAGGGCCTGCTCGAACGCCGCGGCGGCCGCGTCCGGCTGGCCGACCAGCACCAGGGACTGCCCGAGGTAGTACGCCGGGATCGGGTTATCGGGCAGGACGGCCGCGGCCTGCTTGAACGCGGCGACCGCGGCCGCGTCCCGGCCCCGCTGGCTCTCCAGAAGCCCGACCACCGCCCACGCGACCCCGTCCTTCGGGTCCGCCTTCGCCCGCCCGGCGTACTCCCCGATCAATTTGTCGAGGGTGCCCCGCTCGACGTGGTAGCCGTACAGCTTGTCGAGGGCGGTGCCCCGGCGGGGGTTGGTCTCGAGGACCTTTCGGAACCGCTCGGCGATGGCCTTCTCGCGGGCCTCCTCGGCCGACGGCTCGTCGGGCTCCTCGGCCGGGGCGGGGGCCGGTTTTTTCGGCGGCTGGGTCACCGACCAGACGCCCAGACCGGTCCCGAGGAGGATGGGGACCGTCAGCCAGAATCGTCCGTGCCACATCGGGACTGTCTCCTGGGTCTCGATCAGGTCCGGGGTTCCGGCCGGCGGGTGCGGGCCTCGCAAGATTACCGGCGGCCGGTCCGCTGTATGACGAAAAAATGCACGGCAAAGGCGATGGTCGGTTCGGCCCGTTGTGGCAATTCAACAGGCGCACGATCGGTCTGCCGGGTCGCCACGCGGCGGGGTGGACTCGCGGGCGATTCTGTTAACGTCCCCGTGGTTCGGTCGTTTCAATTATCGCCACTTTCGCGAAAGGGGTTTGACAACCCCAAGATGGCCGATTACTTTCAGACAAGTTATCTGAGATCGCCGGGCGACGCAACCATCATTCCGTGATCCGCCGGTCGTAATCAGGAGAGCTGCATGACCGCCGACGAGGTGAAGGGTGAGCTGGACCGATTCCGGGCCGACTTCCGGCGGCTCCGGGACGAGATCGGGAAGGTAATCGTCGGCCAGGATGAGATCGTGGAGGGGACCCTGACCGCCCTGATCGCGGGCGGGCACGTCCTCCTGGAGGGCGTGCCGGGGCTGGGCAAGACCCTGCTGGTCCGGACCATCGCGGACGCCCTCCACCTGAAGTTCTCGCGGGTCCAGTTCACCCCGGACTTGATGCCGGCCGACCTGATCGGGACGAACGTGGTGCTGGAGTCCCCGGACGGCGGCCGCCGGTTCGAGTTCCAGAAGGGCCCGGTGTTCGCCAACATCGTGCTGGCCGACGAGATCAACCGGGCGACCCCGAAGACCCAGTCGGCCCTCCTGGAGGCGATGCAGGAACACCACGTCACGGTCGGCGGGCAGTCGTACCCGCGGCCCGAGCCGTTCTTCGTCCTCGCCACCCAGAACCCCCTCGAGATGGAGGGGACGTACCCGCTCCCGGAGGCCCAGCTCGACCGGTTCTTCTTCAAGCTTCTGGTCAAGTTCCCGAAGTTCGACGAGCTGGAGGCGATCCTGGACCGGACGACCGAGGCGGCCAAGCCCCGGGCCGATCCGATCTTCGGCGGGGACCGGATCCTCGCCCTCGCGGCCCTGGTCCGGCAGATCCCGGTCGCCCCGGAGGTCCGCCGGTACGCGATCGCGGTGGTGATGGCCACCCACCCGGACGACGACCTGGCCGCCCCGATGGCCCGGCAGTTCGTCCGGTACGGGAGCAGCCCGCGGGGGGCCCAGGCGGTGATCCTGGCGGCCAAGTTGAGGGCCATCCTGGACGGCCGGTATCACGTCGCCCGGGACGACATCCGGGCGGTCGCCCCGATGGCCCTGCGGCACCGGCTGATCCTGAACTTCGAAGGGCAGGCCGAGGGGATCCCGGCCGACGCGGTGGTCGAGAACGTCCTGAAGACGGCGAAGGAACCGGCCGCGGTCGCGGTTTGACCGCGGCCGGCCCGCGCGCCCCGGTCCGTCCTCCCGCCGGTCGGCGTCGACCGGTGCCCCCCCGCGGCGGAACCCAATGGCCCTCTTCGGCTCCGATTTCCTGAAGAAGCTGGAATACCTGTCGCTGGTCTCGAAGCGGGTGTTCCGCGGGTCGCTGATGGCCCAGCGGCGGACCGTTCAGCTCGGGTCCGGGATCGAATTCGCCGACCACCGCGAGTACACCCCGGGCGACGACTTCCGGTACATCGACTGGAACCTGTGTGCCCGGCACGACGAGCTGTTGCTGAAGCGGTTCCAGGAGGAAGAAGACCTCCACGTCTACTTCCTCGTCGACTGCTCGCGGAGCATGGCGTTCGGCGCCCCGCCGAAATTCGACTTCGCCCGGCAGGTGGCCGCCGCCCTGGCGTACATCGCCCTGGCCGACCTCGACCGGGTCGCGGTCACCGCGTTCGCCAACGACATCGCGGCCGACTTCCCACTGACCCGCGGGAAGGGCCGCATCCTGTCCCTGCTGAAGTTCTTCGAGGGCCTCTCGGCGCAGGGGGCGGACACCAACCTGGAGCGGGTCGCGACCGGGTTCGTCCACCGCGACCAGCGGCGGGGGCTGGTCGTGGTGGTCGGCGACCTGTACGACCCGAACGGGTTCGAGCGGGGGCTCGACATCCTCCGGCACCGGAAGTACGAGCCGCACGTGGTGCAGGTGTACGACCGGTACGAGAAGGACCCCCCGGACATGCTCGGGGACGTCGAGATGTGGGACGTCGAGTCCGGGAGCAGCCGGAAGGTGACGGTGACCGAGAAGAACCTCCGGCAGTACCGCCGGCTGTTCGACGAGTTCCAGGACCGGGTTCAGGGGTACTGCACCCGGTACTCGCTGGGCTGCACCCGGACCTCGACCGAGGTCGCGTTCGACGAACTGATCCTGCGGATGATGCGCCAGGCCGGCGCGGTCCGGTGAGCGAGCGGGGCGAAACACCATGAGCCTGGCGAACCCGACCGCGCTCCTGTGGGCGCTCCTGGTCCTCCCGGTCGTAGTCTTTTACGTCCTGAAGATCCGGCTGAAGAGGGTACCGGTCTCGACCGTCATCTTCTGGCGGCAGATCTTCGACGAGAAGAAGCCGCGGTCGCTCTGGCAGCGCCTCCGGCACCTCGTGTCCTTGCTCTGCCAGGTCGTCCTGCTCGGGCTCCTGGTCGCCGCCCTGGCCGAACCGTTCTTCGCCGGGGAGGCGACCACCGCCCGCCGGGTCGTCCTCGTGATCGACAACTCGGCCAGCATGAACGCCGCCGACGGCGGCGAGAGCCGGCTGGCCCGGGCCAAGGCCGAGGCCCGCCAGGTGGTCCGGGGGCTGCGGTACCGGGACGAGATGGCGGTCGTCGCGGCCGGCGCCCAGCCGCGGGTGGCGTGCGGGCTGACCGGGCACCAGAAGACCCTGCGGGCGGCGGTGGAGGGGATCGAGCCGACCGACGGCCCGACCAAGCTGGCCGACGCGCTGGCCCTCGCCCGGCGGCTGGCGGCCGACACGGCGGGCGGGGCCGACTGCCGGATCGTCGTCGTTAGCGACGGGTGCGCCGAGGACGCCGCGGCGCTCGCCGCGGGCGAGGGCGTCCGGTTCGTCGCCGTCGGGGCGAAGGTCGCGAACGTCGCGATCACCCGGTTCCAGGTCCGGCGGAGCACCATCGACCCGATCGGGTACGAGATCCTGGCCGAGGTCACCAACCTGGCCGACGAGCCGACCGGCGACTTCCGGCTCGCGGTCGCCCTCAACGGGAACACGGTCGACGTCAAGCCGCTCAAACTCGGGCCGAACGGCCGGTGGGGCGAGGTACTCGAGAGCACGACGGCCGACGGCGGACTGCTCACCGCGACCCTCGTCGTCAAGGGGGAGAAGGGGGACGAGCCGTACCCGGACGCCCTCGCCGCCGACAACACCGCGGTCGCGGTCCTGCCGAAGCGTGAGCCGACCCCGGTCCACCTCCACAGCCCGGGCGGGAACCTCTTCCTCCAGAAGGTGCTGGAGGCCAACCCGCTCGTCCGGCTGACCACCTCGAAGGAACTGCCCAAGGAGTACCCGGCCGGGGCGGTCAAGGTGTTCCACCGGGAGGTCCCGGCGAAACTCCCGCCCGGGCCCGTGCTGGTCGTCGACCCGACCGGGGGGTGCGACCTGTGGACGCCCGGGGAGAAAATCCCGAGTCCGGTCGTGACCCAGCAAGACAAGGACTCCCCACTGATGGCCCACGTCCGGCTGGACAACGTCCTCCTGCCGGACGCCCGGAGGCTGAATTTCACCCCGGCGGCCGGCAAGCCGCTGGTGCTGGCCGGGGCGGCGACCGGGGACCCGTTGTTCGCCCTGATCGACCGGCCGGAGGGGAAGGTCGCGGTGCTGACCGTCAACCTCGACCTCGGCGATCTCCCGTTCCGGACCGCCTTCCCGATCCTCGCCATGAACACCCTCGGGGTGTTCACCGGCGGCGAGGGCGAGTTGCGGGAGGCGCTGCCGACCGGGGCGACGGCGGAGGTGAGCCTGCCGGTTTCGGCGGCCGGGGTGAGTGAGTACCTGCTGCGGGCGCCGGACGGCTCGACCCGGAAGCTCCCGGCCGGCGGGGTGAAGACGACCCTCGGGCCGTTCGACCGGTGCGGGGTGTGGGCGGTAGTCCCGAACGCCCCGGGCGCGGCCCCGGTCGAGGAGTTCGCGGTCAACCTGATGAACAAGGCCGAGAGCGACCTGCGCCCGCCGGACGGGCTCCCGGCCGTCGCCACCGCCGCCGAGACCGGGCTGGTCGGGGGGCTCTCCGGCCGCCCGGTCTGGTGGTATCTGGCCGGACTGGCCGGGCTGTTCGTGGCGGTCGAGTGGTATCTGTACCAGCGCCGGTGGATTAGCTGAGCGAGGCCCGACCGCTGTCTGATTTCGTCCGTGCCGACCGGTGATCTGCGTGGACCCGTGGCCGAGGACGCCTGTAATGCCCCTTGAACTGACCCAGCCGTGGCTCCTGCTCGGTCTGCTCGCCCTGCCCGTCCTCGTCTGGTACTGCGTCCGCGGGCTGACCGACTTCTCCCGCTGGCAGCGGGTGACCTCCCTGGTCGCCCGGACGCTGGTGCTGGTCCTGCTCGTCGCCGCCCTGTGCGGGCTGACCTGGCTGAAGCCGTCGCAGGACTTGTACGTGGTGTTCGCGATCGACGACAGCCTGAGCGTCGGGGACGAGGCGCGGCCGGAGGTGGAGAAGTTCCTCGACCGGGCGACGGCCGCGGCCGGGGCGAGCCGGTACGCGTTCGTCCGGTTCGGGGTCGCCCCCGGCCCGGTGACCGCCGACCGGGCCGGGGCCGGCCCGGCCGACCGGCTCGGGACCGACATCGCCGCCGCCCTGGAGGTGGCGACCGCCGCCGCCCCGCCGTCGCACGTC
>JAQGHQ010000023.1 GCA_028288765.1 Gemmataceae bacterium
CGGTAGGGATTCCTGGGCCAGGCGCAGCGCCTCCCGGGCGACCGCCCGCGGGGACTTGGTCATCGGGGTTGTTGGCTTCATGTAACATTGGAGCCCATTACCCGCCCGAAGGATTCAACAGAGCAACCGCCTCCGAGAACCGACACATGCTCGTCACGGAGTTCGATACTAAACCATGATCGCTCGCCTTCGCAGCCGGGGAGGTCGCCTGCCGGGAGCGGCTCGGCGGCCTCCTGAAGCATTACCACCGCCGGGCGGCCTGATCGGCCGCACCTGTCTGCTCACCCTTCTGCCCGACGTCGTGACCATTTGGTCACCCGCCGCCGCATGCGCGAACGCCGGTCCGGCTCCCCGCCAAGAAACAGATCACCGCGAACGCCGACCCGGAAGAGATGCTGGACCAGACCGAGAAGGACACCAAGTACTCCGAGCAGTTCAAAGCTTGAGCCGGCTGTCGTCCCCCGTCTGGCGATTAACCCACCTCTATCGCTTCAAAATGAAGGAAGGCGGCCTCAAGACCTTCAAGCCGAACACCTTCCAGGCCCAGCGGTACAACCGCCTGTACTCCAAGTTCCACGCCCGTGCCGGGCACAAGGAGATCGATCTCAAGTCCCGCAAGTTCGGGACGACGACCGGCGTCTGTTTCTTCTGCCTCGACGCGGTGGCGTGCCGCCGGAACATCGAAGCGGTCACGATGGCCCACAAGTCCGAGAAGGCCACCGAGATCTTCAATATGATCGTCCGCCCCGTCTGGAACGAGATCCCGACCCAGCTCCGCGCCCGCCGGCGGTTCAACAACCGTAACGAGATCGGCCTAATGGAGTCGATCCGCTCGAAGTACATCGTCTCCGGGGAGCCGGAATTGAACTGAAAGAAGATCGCCCGTCGTGCCATAGTATCCTGACAATGGACCCCGAACACCGGACCACCAGCCACACGAGCCAGGGGGCCCAGGAACGGGGCGAATGACGGCGGACCGGAGAACCGACCACGACGCGTGCGGAGGTCGCCATGCCGCAAGACGAGTGTATCGTCATCGAGAAGGGACTACTGAGTGACCCGCTCGGCTTCCTGGCGAAGAACGTGATCGCCGTCTCCGACCTGCTTGACGAAGATCGAACGTCAACGGGGGAGGCGGAGGACATGGTGCCCATCGTCGCCATCCGCCGGTTCGACGCGCTGGAGGTCAAAGAGGCGACGGGCGCGCGTGTCTACTCGCTCCGCGAGGCACTCGACGGCCACCTGCGAGCCCACTACCTGCCGTGGAGCCGCGACACGGGGTACTACATCGTCCCGGACGTGAACGTCCAACCGCCACTGTTCTTCACCGCCATGCTCTCGGGCTGCGGGGCCGGCTTCGTCGAGGCGCCGGACCGGTCCGCCGTCCGCTTCAGCCACCACAACATCAACCTCCCCAAGACGAGAGGGGCGCCCGCCTACACCGCCCTAGACAACAGCCTGGCGTTCACCCAAGCGAAGCTGCACCCGCGCGACTACCGCGAGATCGGGAACGGCTTCGGGCACGTGCACGGCGTGATGCGGGACAAGCGGTGGCAGTTCTACGCGCAGATCATCACCATGAAGTAGGACACCGTTTTCGAGATCAAGAAGGTGTACGAGCTGGAGAAGAAGTAGGTCCCGCGGCCGGGTTCCGGGACCGAAGACCGCACCGTCACAGGCCCCGCCCCGTGCGGGGCTGTTTCGCGCGTCCTCAGTACACGCCGAGCGGCTCCTTCCCGGGGCACTGGTAGTACGTCACCTTCCCCTTCTCGAACGCTTATGAGGAACCCCGAAGTCGGGGTCCTCATGGTCGAGGACGTGCTGTGATGCGTCCCGATCAGGGCGTGGCAGACCCCGTGCTTGGTCAGCCACCTGCTATGTTTAAATATTATATTGATTGACAATCAATATAATATTTAAACATAGTATTATCAAGTACTAACAGTGTAACCATATGGACCGCATCACTCCCCGCACAATGGTGTCCCGTCACCTCCAACTCTTGATGACAGTCCATAGTACCTTGGTCGTCCTGACTCATCAGTCGTCTGTTGGCGGGCAGGAGAAAGGGCTGCTCTCGCGGGAGGAACAGATCCGTGTCAGTATCGAACGGCTGAAGACAGGGAACGAGCAGCGGCGGCGAGAAGCCACGCTTTTGCTCATGCGGATCGATGATGTCACTCCCGCCCAAGTCGGGGTGCTGAACGATAGGCCCTCAGCAGCGAGGCTCGTGCCGCAGCCGCCGAGGCGATCGGCCTGGTCGGGGAAGAGGCCAAGGCAGCCGTCCCAGATTTAGGGAGAGTGATTAGTCCTGTCTGACGAAAACCAAGATCAATACTTATATGTAATATTATACAAAAGAATATAATTGTCATGTCTTAGACAGTATGGTAGGTGTCAGAGTTGGAACAGTCGTGAACCAACTCTGTCACGTTGCGGGAGCCGCTGGGATGTCCCGGACGCTGCTCAATTTCATTTCGTAAAGCCATTACTCAGAATAACTTAAAAGGCCAACACCCGATAGCACCTCAATGAATACATGACAAAGTAGCCACCCCGAAGCGACGCGGCCGCTTGCAATACTTCACCTTGTTCATCATCTTGATGTCGATGATGTTGATGAAGATGCTCTCGACTTCTGCAAAGGACACGCAGGCATTTGGTCGAGGTATCAAAATCAACCAGAAGCAGGCCAGAAGAAGGAGGACTCATGACGGTTCGTTACCTCGCCGTTGCGACTGCAATCGCTGGCATGCTCTGTCTCGGGTGTTCGGGTTCCGAGCAGGTGACTTACCCGGTCGAGTTCCAGGTCCAAGTCCAGGGCAAGCCGGCGGTCGGTGCGACCGTGGTGCTTCATCCCGTCGGGAGTGGCGACCCCAAGACGCCGCGCCCGACAGGCAAGGTCGGCGAGAGCGGGACGGTCAAGCTGAGCACGTTCGCCCAGGACGACGGCGCCCCTCCGGGCGAGTACACGGTCACGGTGGACTGGCGGGAGGAGAAGACTGTGACTGTCGGGTCCGACCAGATCAAGGACTTCTCACCGGACAAGTTGAAGGGCAGGTACAGCCGGCCGGACGGCACTACGGCCCCCCGCGTCACCGTCGAGAAGAAACCGAACCAACTTCCCCCACTCCAACTGTAGCTCCCGACCCCCTTACCCCGGAAAGGTGCTGACATGGCTCGCATCCGTCGGCAGGGTTTCACCCTAATCGAGTTGTTGGTGGTGATCGCGATCATCGCCATCCTGATCGGCCTCCTCCTCCCTGCGGTCCAGAAGGTCCGCGAGGCGGCGTCCCGCGCGAAGTGCGGCAACAACCTCAAGCAACTCGGGCTGGCGTTCCACGGCTACGAGAATGCGAACGGGTCCTTCCACTCCTCCGAGAACCGCCAGATCTACCCCGGCGACCCGACGCCGACGCAGCTCTCGTACATGTGCTGGCTGCTGCCGTACATCGAGCAGGGGAACATCCACGTCAGCCTGAATTACTTCAGCGGGTGGAACAACGACCCCATCAACACCCCGCTCGGGGCGATCCCGATCGTGATCGACGTCTGCCCGTCTACCTCGGGCGTCCGGGTCGGGCAGTACAACAACGGCGCCGGGAACGTCTTCGCGTACGGGGACTACTTCCCCGTCGAGCGGGTCGCGACGAACGCCCCCGGGGCGGAGGTCCCGGGCGGCTACGGCATCATGTCGAACATCAACCGGTCCGCGCCGACGGCCGCCACGAAGGCGGAAGGCACCTACACGCGCAAAATCACCGACATCACCGACGGGACTTCGAATACGCTCCTGCTCGTGGAAGACGCCGGCCGGCCGCAACGGTACCGGGCGGGTAAAGTCTACAGCGACCCGAACACGAACCCGTCGGGCGGCGGGGCCTGGATCCGCCCCAGTGCGAGCGAGATCAGCAGCTTCACCGGCTCGTCCTACGACGGGACCACCACCCCCGGCCCGTGCGCGGTCAACTGCACCAACGAGAACCAGCCCTACGCGCTGCACACCGCCGGGATCAACGTACTGTTCTGCGACGGGTCGGTCAGGTTCGTCGGCAACAGCGTCACCGTCCAAACGTTTTCCGCCCTGATCACCTACTCCGGCGGCGAGATCCTCGGCACCAACTACTGACCTCGCCCGTTGCCCGGGGGCGTCACGAGTCTTCGGACCCCGTGAGGCCCGCACTGGCGAGAGGGAGCACGCGCACCGGCATGGCCTTCGGACGACCGCGAACGCCGGGAGTGCGTTCCGGATCGACCGGTGCAACATCACCGTGTTGTTGCTGGGCGGCGGAAGGGGAGAGGCCGTTGCCGAGCAGGGCCGTGCCGGTGCCGCGAAACACTTGAAGAGGAGTTGCCGTGGTACGTCCTGATGAAACCGAGGGGAGCAAGCTGATGCGTTCGCGTTCGAAGCTGCGCGCCGGGGCAATTGTGCTCGCGCTCGCGGCGGTGTCGGGTCTGGCGCGGGCCGCCGAACAGCCCGCCGCGCCGGACCCCGCCAAACTCGAGTTCTTCGAGAAGAAGATCCGGCCGGTGCTGGCCAACCACTGTTCCCACTGCCACTCGGCGGACACCAAGCCGGCCGGCGGGCTGCGCGTCGACGACCGCAACGGCCTGCTCACCGGCGGCACCACCGGGCCGGCCGTGGTCCCCGGCAAACCCGCCGAAGGCACACTGCTCAAGCGAGTCACTCAGAAGGAAGCAAAGCGGCGGATGCCGCTCGAGGGGGAGCACCTCAGCGCGTCCCAAGTTGCCGACCTGACGAAGTGGATTCGGGACGGTGCCGTGTGGCCGGCGGTGAAGGTGCCCGCGTCGCTCGGCCGGCCGAAGCCCGAGTACGAGAGGCTGAAGAAGGAGCACTGGGCCTGGCAGCCGCTGACGAACCCGCGGGCTCCGGGCGTGTCGAACCCGGCCTGGCCGAGGGACGACATCGACCGGTTCGTGCTCGCACGACTTGACGCCGCGAAGCTCGCGCCCGTGGCCGACGCGGGCAAGCTCGCCCTCATCCGCCGCGTCACGTTCGACCTCACCGGCCTGCCGCCGACGCCGGAGGCGATCGACGCCTTCCTGAAGGACACGTCGCCCGGGGCGTTCGCGAAGGTCGTGGACCGGTTACTCGCGTCGCCGCAGTTCGGCGAGCACTGGGGCCGCCACTGGCTGGACGTGGCCCGCTACGGCGAGAGCACCGGCCCGAGCCGGAACATCCCCTACCCGCACGCCTGGAAGTACCGCGACTACGTGATCGACAGCGTCAACGCCGACGTGCCGTTCGACCGGTTCGTCCGGGAGCAGGTCGCCGGCGACCTCCTGCCGGCCGCCGACGACAAGGCGGGGGACCGGCTGAAGGTCGCCACCGGCTTCCTGGCCCTCGGCGTGAAGGACGTGAACCAGCGGTTCAAGGTCCGCTTCGTCATGGACAACGTCGACGAACAGATCGACGTGGTGACGCGGTCGGTGCTCGGGCTGACAGCCAGTTGCGCCCGGTGCCACGACCACAAGTTCGACCCGATCCCGACGACCGACTACTACGCCCTGGCCGGCATCTTCACCAGCACCGAGAACGCGGCCGGGGTGCGGAACCAGATGGGCGGGGCCGGGCTCGCCTACTACGTGCCCGACCAACTGCTCCGGCTGAGCGGCCCGGTCCCGCCGCCGCCGGCCGAGCAGGTCGAGAAGCTCACGGCCGAGGTCGCGGAAGCGAAAAAAGCCTGGGACGCGATCCGCGGCACGGCGGAGGGGTTGAAGCTCGCGGCGAACGGCCAGCCGACGCAGCGGCCGTACCGCCTGAAGTTCGAGCGGCTCCAGTCCGAACTGCTCGCGCTCACCGACCCCGCCCAGCGCGGCCTGGCCGCCCACGGCGTTCGCGACGCCAAGGTGGTCACCGACACGGAGGTCCGGATTCGGGGCGAGGCCGAGAAACTCGGGCCGGTGGTGCCGCGCGGGTTCCTGACGGCATTGACCGTACCCGAAGCCAGGCCGATCAACCCGCACCAGAGCGGCCGGCTCGAACTGGCGCGGTGGCTCACCGGTGAGAACAACGCGCTCACCCCGCGGGTCGCCGTGAACCGCGTTTGGGCGCACCTGTTCGGCCGCGGGCTGGTGTCCACCGTCGACAACTTCGGCACGACCGGTGACAAGCCGTCGCACCCCGAGCTCCTGGACCACCTGGCCGGGCGCTTCGTCCGCGACGGGTGGAGCGTCAAGAAGTTGGTCCGCGCGATCGCCCTGTCGCGGGCCTACCAGCTCTCGGCCGACGCGACCGAGGCCCACCGCCGGCTCGACCCGGCGAACGCCCTCGTCTGGCGGCACAGCCCCCGGCGCCTCACCGCCGACGAGTTCCGCGACGCGACGCTCGCTGCCGCCGGGACGCTCGACCCGAAGCGCCCGGACGGGTCCCCGGTGAAGGCCTTCAAGATGATCGAGATGCGGGACAACGGCCCGGAGGCGAAGGGCATCCACGAGGCGGCCGACAAGAGCCGGGCGCGGAGCGTCTACCTGCCGCTGCTCCGGGGCGTGATCCCGCGGTCGCTGGAGGCGTTCGACCCGGTCGAGCAAACGCTCGTGACCGGCAGCCGCGAGTCGACCACCGTGCCCGGCCAAGCCCTTTTCCTGCTGAACTCGTCGTTCGTCCGCCGACAGTCGCTGGCGTCCGCCGAGCGGGTGCTCAAGGACCCGAAGGCCACGGACGCCGAGCGCGTCGGCCGCGTCTTCCGGAACACACTCGGCCGCCCGCCGACGGAGGCGGAGGTGGTCCGGGTGTTGGGTTTCCTCGCCGAGTACGAGTCGGTGGTCCGGCAGGAGATGGCGGCAGCGCCTCCCGCCCCGAAGGCCGAGCCGGCAAAGCCGAAGAAACCGGACGAGCCTCCACCAGACCCGGACCAGATCGACCAGACCGGTGAAACGGCCATCGAAGAGGTGATCCGGCCGACGGACGCGAGGACGGCCGCGTGGCTCGCCTTCGTCCAGAGCCTCTATGCCTCGGCCGAGTTCCGGTTCGTGGAGTGACCGCCTATCCCGGGCCGGCGTCCCGGACTTTCTTACCCGACTACCTCACTCAGGATGATCCCGTGATTCCACTCTCGCGTCGGCAGGTTCTCAAGTCGGCCAGCGCCGGCTTCGGCCTGGTCGCCCTCGCCGGGTTGCTCGATCACCAGGCGAAGGCGGACGAGAAGGGCGCCCCGAAGCCGCTCGCCCCGAAGAAGCCGCACTTCCCGGCGAAAGCGAAGAAGCTGATCTTCGTTCACATGAACGGGGCGATGTCTCACCACGATACGTTCGACTACAAGCCCCAGCTCGTGAAGGACGACGGCAAGCCCGGCCCCGGCGGCGGCGTGCTCACCGCGTCGAAGTTCAAGTTCCAGCAGCACGGTCAGACCGGGTCGTGGTTCTCGGAACTCTTGCCGAACCTGGCGAAGCATGCCGACAAACTGGCGTGGCTCCGCGGGCTCCATACCGACACCCCGGCCCACCCGCAGGCGGTGGTGCAGCTCCACACCGGCAGCGCGAACGCCGCCCTGACCCGGCCGAGCATGGGGGCGTGGCTCCTCTACGGCCTCGGCAGCGAGAATCAGGACGTGCCGGGCTACATCACGATCAACCCGCCGCCGAACTTCGGCGGGGCGGTGAACTACGGTAGCGCATTCCTGCCCGCCCACTTCCAGGGGACGCGCATCGACGACCGGGGGAACCTGCCGAACCTCCGGTCCGCGACGGGCAGTTCGGTCCAGCGGAAGCAACTCGACCTGATCCAGTCCTTCAACCGCGACCTGGCCGCCCGGCCCGGCGTGCCGGACCAACTCGACGGCGTCATCGAGAGCTTCGAGCTCGGCTTCAAGATGCAGCGCCAGGTGCCGGAGTTGCTCGACATTTCCAAGGAGCCCCAGAAGGTCAAGGAGGCCTACGGGGTGAAGGACGGCCCGGCCGGCAGCTTCGCCCGGCAGTGCGTGATGGCCCGGAGGCTGAGCGAGGCCGGGGTCCGGTTCGTGGAGATCTGCCAGCCCGGGTGGGACCACCACAACAACCTGCACAAGGGGATGATCGACCGGTGCGGCTCGATCGACCAGCCCGTCGCCGCCCTCTTGACGGACCTTGAGCAGCGCGGGTTGCTCGATGACACGCTCGTCCTCTTCGGCAGCGAGTTCGGCCGGCAGCCCACGAGCCAGGGGGCGGACGGCCGCGACCACAACATCACCGGCTACCCCATGTTCCTCGCCGGGGCCGGGGTCAAGAATGGTGCCACCTACGGCGCGACGGACGAGTACGGCATCCGGGCCGTCGAGGGGCGGATGCACGCGAACGACCTGCACGCGACCTTGCTCGCACTGCTGGGGCTCGACCACGAGAAGCTGACGTACCGTTACGCCGGCCGCGACTTCCGCCTGACGGACGTCAAGGGCGAGGTGGCCCGCGCCATCTTCGCGTGAGACTCGGCCACGTCCAATGCGACGCCGCGGCCGTCCTTCGATTCACCGGGATCGAAGGACGGCCGCGGCGTTTGGTGGTCGAACCCGGTATACGGTCTGGGTGACCCGCGCCGGACTTGCAAGACCCCGACTGCGCCGGGGGCAGAACTGCCCGTCGGCCGTCGGAGAGGACCTGCTTCAAGGCCGATACGGACGCCGCGTTCTTCGGGTCGGCTGCCAGGTTCGTGAACTCTCGCGGGT
The DNA here is from genome assembly GCA_028288765.1 of Gemmataceae bacterium. Taxonomy (GTDB): domain Bacteria; phylum Planctomycetota; class Planctomycetia; order Gemmatales; family Gemmataceae; genus Urbifossiella. The sequence continues at coordinate 8,661 of JAQGHQ010000023.1, forward strand.
CGGTGTCGTGGTCGTACAACTCGGTTGCCGCCACCGCCCCACTCCGGGTACCGGGTACCGTTCGGTACGGACACTGCGCCCGAAGATGCGCTCCCCGCCGGGTGTGGCCGGCCGCCGCACGACGGTAGTGAACGCGGCCCATTTCCACGGCCGCTTCGGGTCGTCCAACAGAGTGGCGTGGCTAATTATAACAAAATATACATGACAAATATATCTTACATCTAGCGAAACACCACTGCGATCGGGACGGCATTGGCCCGCGTCGCGGACTGCCCAAGGTGGGAAGAGAATCGGTCGCGAGGCCAATGGGATATGAGGTTATACAGGCCGGGTTCATCGTTCTTCGATGCAGTACAGGTACTTCGACCCGCGGAGGAACAGCTGCTTGCCGGCCACGGCCGGGGAGGCGTCGACCGGGTCGTTCAGCTTGTTGGTGGCGAGCACCTCGGGGGTGTCGCCGGGCTTGAGGACGAGGGTCGTCCCCTGGCGGTCGACGAGGTAGATCCGGCCCGCCGCGGCGACCGGGGAGGCGTAGAAGCTGGTCACCCCCGGCAGCCGCTCGTCGACCAGGACCGGCTTCCCGGTCTTCGCGTCGAGGACCGTCAGCAGCTGGGTCGTCCCCTGGGTGAAGTACAGCCGGCCGTCGAAGAGCAGCGGGGACGGGACGTACGGGCCGGTCTTCGTGTACCGCCAGGCCAGCTTGGCGTCGTCCTTCAGGTCGCCGACC